>CBDVCD010000090.1:0-11362 GCA_965372385.1 uncultured Gammaproteobacteria bacterium
CATCAGTGTGGGTGATCTGGTGACCCCTCAAAGCGAGGAGCTGGCGCGGCTGGTTGAGTTGGACCCCATCTATGCCAACTTCAGTGTCAGTGAACGGGATGTAATTGCGGCGAAACGGCGCTATCGGCTGGCGGATGAAGCATCGGACCTGTCCAGGCTCGAGGTCAGACTCCGTCTCCCGGATGGCAGTGATTACGAACATGTGGGGCGCCTGGACTTCATTGACAATGTGGTGGACCGTAAGACTGGCACCGTGGTGCTGCGGGCGAAGTTTGACAATCCGGATAAGCTACTAGTGCCTGGGCTTTATGTCAGCACCATGCTGGGCCGTGAAGAGACCACGGACAAACTGGTGATTCCCCAGTCCGCGGTGCAGGAGGATCAGGCCGGGGTGTTCGTCATGGTGGTGGGGCCGGATAACAAGGTTGAGCAGCGCCGCATCCAGGTCGGTCAGGCCTTTGCCGGCGAGCTGGTGGTGAAGTCGGATCTGGATCCGGACGAGCAGGTGATCGTGGAGGGCATTCAGAAGGTGCGGCCAGGTCTGTTGGTTAATCCCAAGATCGCACCCAGGCCGTCGATTGAGAAGCGGGACAAGAAGGAATTTCCGCCTGCGGCCGCAGCCCAAACCACTGCCTCGAGCGAGGCTGTTGAGTCGGAACCGGAAGCCGCTACGCGGGCCGGGTCCAGTACTGAGCAAGAGCAATCGGGCAAGACGGAACCTGAATCCAGCGACGGCGATCTCAAGGAGCGCTAAACCATGTTCAGCGCCTTCTTTATCGGCCGGCCCAAGTTCGCCTTCGTTATCTCCATCGTCATCACCATCGCCGGCCTGGTCGCCATGGGGGCCATGCCGATCGCGCTCTATCCGGAGCTGGCCCCGCCCCAGGTGCAGGTGAGCACCAGCTATCCCGGCGCCGATGCGGAGACCATCTCGGACACTGTGGCCGGGCCCTTGGAGTCCAAGATCAACGGGGTGGAGAACATGATCTACATGTCCTCCAATAGCGCCAACGACGGCAGTTATTCCCTGAACGTGAGCTTCAAGGTGGGTTCGGACCCGGACATGAACACGGTCAACGTGCAGAATCGGGTCAGCCAGGCTATGGCCCAACTGCCCGAAGAGGTCAAACGCCAGGGCGTGACTACGACCAAGCAGTCGACCAACATGTTGCTGGTGGTCAACCTGTTCTCTCCCGGCAACACTTACGACACCCTGTTCCTGAACAACTACGCCAATATCAATGTCACCGACTCCCTGGCGCGGGTGGACGGCGTCGGCAAGGCGTCCATTCTCGGCGTGCAGGACTATGCCATGCGTGTGTGGCTGGACCCGGAACGCCTGGCCAGCCTGGGGCTGACCACCGACGATGTGATGGCGGCGGTGCGTGAGCAGAATGTGCAGGTCTCGGCCGGGCAGATCGGTGGTTCACCGGCAGCTCCAGGCACCCAGTTTCAGTGGAATCTGCGCAGCAAGGGACGCTTGAGCAGCCCGGAGGAGTTCGGCGCAATCATCATCCGCGTGGGCGAGGACGGCGCCAGCGTGCGGCTTAAGGACGTTGCCCGCATCGAGCTGGGGTCCAAGTCCTACGACGCCTACGGGTTGTTCAACGGCCAGCCCAGCGTGGTGCTGGCCATCTACCAGCTACCCGGGGCCAATGCATTGGAGGTGGCCGACGGTATCCGGGCTGAGATGGAGAAGCTGGCAAAGCGCTTCCCGGACGATCTGGCCTACGCCATCGCCTACGATTCGACCGAGTTCGTGGTTGCCTCCATCGATGAGGTGAAAGAGACCCTGTTCATCGCCATTGCCCTGGTGGTGCTGGTGGTGTTCGTCTTCATCCAGGACTGGCGCACCACCCTGATTCCGACCATCGCGATACCCGTATCCCTGATCGGCACCTTCGCCGGCCTGCTGGCACTCGGCTATTCCATCAACCTGATCACCCTGTTCGGGCTCATACTGGCCATCGGCATTGTGGTGGACGACGCCATCATCGTGGTGGAGAACACCCAGCGTCACATGGCCGACGGCCTCTCTCCGAAGGATGCCACACGCAAGGCCATGTCGGAGATCTCCGGGGCCATAGTTGCCACCACCCTGGTGCTGCTGGCGGTGTTCGTGCCCCTGGCCTTCGTGCCCGGGCTCACCGGCGAGCTTTTCCGTCAGTTTTCGGTCACCATCTCCATCGCCGTGGCGATCTCTTCGCTCAACGCCCTGACTCTCAGCCCGGCCCTGTGCGCCACCCTGCTCAAGCCGGGTAGCGGCAAATTGGCCACCACCGGACCATTCGGTGCCTTCAACCGCGGCTTCGACCGAATGACCGCCGGCTATACTCGATTGGTCGCCAGCATGGTCCGACGCAGCGCCTTCTTCATGCTGCTGTTCGCGGGATCTGTCGCCTTGACCGTCTATCTATTCGGCCAGATGCCCTCCGCCTTCGTGCCCCTGGAGGACCAGAAGGCCTTCATGGTGGATACCCAGTTGCCCGAAGGGGCATCGCTGTTGCGCACGGAAAAGGCGATGCAGGAGATCAACGACATCCTCATCGAGGCCCCCGGCGTGGCGAACGTGATCTCCGTCCCCGGTTACAGCATCATCAAGCAGGGCATTGCCTCCAATGGCGCGCTGTCCATCGTGGTGCTTGACCACTGGTCGAAGCGCGACAGCCCCGAGCTCCACGAACAGGCTATCGTCGATGCTGTGCGTCCCCAGCTCAACGCCCTGCCGTTCGCCACCGTATTCCCATTCCGCATGCCACCCATACCAGGTTTAGGCAGCACCGGTGGTTTCGAGTTCATCCTGCAATCCACCGCCGGCGATACGCCCCAGAATATGGCGGCGGTACTGGGCGGTCTGGCGGTGGCCGCCAACCAGCAGCCGGAGCTGAACTCGGTGTTCAGCACCTTCAAGGCCTCAGTGCCGCAGATCTACCTCGACATAGATCGGGAGAAGGCCAAGACCCTGGGAGTTCCCCTGGATTCCATATTCAATACGCTGTCCGCCCAGACCGGCAAGGCCTACGCCAACGACTTCAACAAGTTCGGCAAGACCTACCAGGTGCTGCTCCAGGCGGATGCGCCCTTCCGTCAAAACGAGTCCGACATCTACAACCTGCAGGTGCGCAACAACGACGGCGACATGGTGCCCCTGCGTACCCTGGTGAAGGCCGAGCCTCTGTTCGGACCGGACCAGGTCAGCCGCTACAACATCTTCCGCTCCATCACGGTCAACGGCTCGGCGGCACCAGGCTACAGCTCCGGCGACGCTATCGCCGTCATGCAGCAGCTCGCCGATACGACCCTGCCGCCGGGATATACCTATGAGTGGACCGGCCAGGCCTACCAGGAGATCATCGCCGGCGGCCAGGGCGGCATGATCTTCGGCATGGCTCTGGTCTTCGTGTTCCTGTTCCTGGTAGCCCAGTACGAGAGCTGGTCTATTCCCATCCCGGTACTCATGTCGGTGCCCTTGGCGATCTTAGGCGCCGTCCTTGGTCAGACCTGGGCCGGGCTCAACAACGACGTCTACATGCAGGTGGGTATCGTCCTGCTCATGGGCCTGGCCACCAAGAACGCAATCCTGATCGTGGAGTTCGCCAAGGAGCAACGGGAGAGCGAGGGGCTGAGCATCTTCGACGCCGCGGTCAAGGCCGCCCAGCTGCGTCTGCGCGCGGTGCTCATGACCGCCTTCTCCTTCGTGCTCGGGGTGATTCCCCTGGTCATAGCCACCGGCGCCGGCGCCGCCAGCCGCCGTTCGCTGGGTACCGCGGTATTCAGCGGCATGGTTGCAGCCTCTATTCTGGTGCCGCTGTTCGTACCCATGTTCTATGCGGTAGTACAGAGAATTCGGGAGAAGGTGAAGGGAATAGCTAAGGCTGAGGTGGTTTCTGAGCTGGAGTGAGCATACGACCTGCACGCGATTGCGGACCATTCCGGCGCCGCACGCACGACGCTAGTCGTGTTGTAAAACGAGACGCAGCCGAACGTCCATCTTCATGATGGCCAATGGGAGACCTGATAAGGTTCCGATGAGCAGGAGTCAGTGCCAGCAGGCGTCTCGCACCAACAATGCTTATTTATAGCGTTTCATAATGGCCTTTCTGGCCTTTTCGTACTCTTTCTCAGTCATCAGCCCATCTTTATGAGCCTTCTCCAGATCGGTCAGCTCTTGCCCCATGGTTGTGGTCGTAGCTGTTACATTCGCGCCGCCGCCACCGCATCCGCCCATGGTCATTGCGGAAACCAGTAATAGGGTTAGACTTATTGCACTCAATTTTCGCATAGGGATCTCCCGATAAATAATCGTATTGTAGCACTATAGCAAAAAATGAATCGCATAATAATTAAACGAGTGCTGGCCTATTTGCTAGTAGCTGTGCTGCTGACGATTGGGGTAAGTCTGACGTTTGTGCGGCTCGCAGACATGGAAACACGCAAGTCCTGGGTGACTCATGCGGTATCCAGGGTGCTGCACCGGGATCTGAGTATCGCAGGTGATTTTCATCTGAAATTTGGCCGCACTATCGAATTGCTGGCAGAAGATGTGAGTTTGCAGAATCCAACATGGGACAGCCAACCGGTGATGTTTTCCGCCGACCGGGTGGAACTGCAACTGGATGTTTTCTCGGTCCTTGTGAACGATCCGGAATACCGGGTTCGCCTGGAGGCGCCCGAAGTTTACCTGGAGACGGATGCCGAAGGGAAGGATAACTGGCATTTCGCTGATTCCGGTGAGCAACAAAACGGCAGCGGGCCGCGGGCCCAGTGGGATAAATGGTTGCCAAAATCCGTCTCGGCCAAAGCGGTAAAGATTCATTTTCTGGATGGACAGACGGGTAAGCGCGATCTGGCCAGCCTGGACACCCTAGCCCTGGGATACCTGGACGGGCAATGGCATTTTGATGCGGATGGCCGGTTCAATAAGCTCCCTGTCACACTCAAGAGCAACCTCGCGGTTTTCGATGACCAGGTGGAGGCAGGTTATTCGATGGATGTTCAATGGCAGCTTGGACGACTGGCGCTGAATGCGAAAGGACAAGTCAGAGACCTGTCCAACCCCAATGGTCCGAGTGCCGATATCAACTGGGTAATGCATGCACCATCACTCAGGGTATTGGATGGCCAGATGGTCCAGCACTTACCCGATATTGGTCCCTTTCGTGCATCAGGCAAATTGCATGGCGACTCCGGGCAATACGCGATCGGTGCACTGCAGGCGGAAATTAGCGACGCGCTGGTTGGGCTGGAAGTCAGCGGTGAAATTGGGGACTTGTTAGGCGGGAAAGCAATATCTCTAGAGATAAATCTCAACACAAACCGGCTTCCCGATCTGGTCAGAAAACTGGGGATGGATATTCAGCATCGCTTACCCGTAAATCTGGCGCTGAAGGGGCGGTTGTCGGGTGACATCAGTCGGCTGGAAGCCAGGGGTCTTACGGCGTCGCTTGCCGGCCAGGAACTCAAACTGAATCTAGAGGGTGATATCGGCAGCCTGTTGGCATTGGAAGAAATCGATATTGGCATTAAGGGTGAAATCGGCAGACTGTCCGCGGCGGGTATCGAGCTACCTGCCCACCTGCAGAGTCTTGGTCCATTCAAGCTGGCGGCGAAGCTTGAAGGAAGCAGGGAAAAACTGGCGCTGACCCATGTCGATGTGCGGATGAAAAATAAAATGGGGCAACTGCGTGCGATCGGCGGAATTGCTGAGCTGAACCGGCTAAAGGGTATTGCCCTTGAACTTGAAGGCAAACTGACTGACCCGGCGAGATGGCTAAAACAGCCCATGATTGGTGTTAAAGGTATTGGTCCGGTGCAGGTTCACGTCCTGCTGAATGAAATGGCCGGAAGCCCGGGGGTGCTGGCAGTCGATGCAAAGCTGTCCAGTAAGGCGATTTCAGCCAAGGTTAAGGGAAAGCTGGATGAATTGCTGGGCAAAGGAGAAATACGTCTGGCTTTGGAGCTAAAGGCCGCGGAACTGGCGGATATTGGCGAGTTGATTGACCAAGAGCTACCTAACGTAGGCCCAGTCGATTTCAGGGCCATGCTCTCCATGAATGAAAATGATATCAGCTTGACGTCGCTTAAAGCCACCGCGGGCGGCAGCGATTTGCAGGGTGACTTGACTTTAGTATTGGCCGATCCAGCCAGGCGCACGCTTCCAGGCTTAAGCGGAAATCTCAAAAGTCATACATTCAATCTGAGAGAACTGCACCCAAGGAATAAGGAAATTACTATAGAACAGGGGGGCATGGCAGTAACCGGAGAGACCGCGGGTATTGACAGCGGCGAGCGATTTTTCCCCGCTGACAAACTGCCTTTCGATTGGCTGCAGCAATACCGGGTCGATATCGACTTAGGCATTGAACAGTTGCTTGACCACAATGTGACTCTGGATGGTGTTTCCACTAAGCTGCAGCTGCGGCAAGGCATATTGCAGATCAGGCCATTTGCTGCGCGGATCGATAACAAACCCGTGACCTTTGATCTGTATCTGGATGCATCCGCCCAACCCGCCAAATTAAAGCTGCAACTGACAGCGGAACAATTCAAGCTGAATGAAACTGTTGAGAGTACCGCTTTAATCAGCGGAGGCATGGGTAGCGTCGATATAAACCTGGCAGGAGAAGGAAACTCCATTGCCAGTATAATGGGAAGCCTTAATGGACACGCGATTTTCTCGGTTAAGGATGCGGTATTGCTTGAGAGTATGCTCCACAATATGGGTGCAGATGTGCTGACTAAATTGAATCCGTTAACCGGCGGAAAGATTGCACCGGCCTTGGAATGTGCTGCGGCATATTTCGAAATAAAGGATGGCAAGGCGACAACACCGCGTGGTCTGGTGGCCAAATTGACCCACGTTACCTGGATGGGGAGTGGCGAAATCGATCTGAACACAGAACGCATCAACATTGTCTTGAAGCCTAAACCCCGGAAGGGACTTGGCGTAAACCTGAATCAGCTGAGCAGTCTGGTACTGGTCGCGGGGACACTGAATAATCCACGCATCCAGTTGGATCCGGAAGGCGTGGTTGGCGCCACCGCATATTATGCCGCGGCAGTTTCTACCGGAGGACTTTCCCTGTTGCTGAAGGGGCTTTTTGATAAGAGCCGAGCCAATGAAGCTGTTTGTGAATATGTGATAGCGGCGGAGAAAGAAGCAGAGCCTACCGGCAGGTAGCTTCCTGGAAAAAAGACAACGAAAACAGCTGCGCAGGGATGGCCAGTTGAGTATCGAGGAGCTGACAGAGTAAACGGAACTCAAAAATATGATCGGAAAACCACTCCATCACCCTGTTGAACAAGAGACTCATACGACTCTAGTCAGTGCCGCTGCGCTACTGGTTGACGCGATCGAACACTATGGACTCGATTACCGGCCGATTATCAGTGAAGCGGGCATTGATCCGGATAATAAATATAGGCCTAACGATCGAGTGCCGGCCTACAAGCTGCAGAAAATATGGCGTCTGGCAGTGGCCAAAACCGGTGACCCCTGCTTTGGCCTCACCTATGCCAGCTTTATCCAGCCAGCCGCACTGCACGGGCTAGGACTCGCCTGGCTGGCCAGCGATTCGCTCCTGGATGGTCTGAAACGACTCGTAAGATATCAGCGTGTCATCTCGACCACCCTGAACATCCAGCTTGAAGCCCGTGCAGAATCTTACAACCTGATCTTCCATGCAACCGCATTCACTACCCCGCCTGCTCCAGCATCCATAGATGCAGCACTCGCCTCTTTTTACAGAATGTGCCAAATCACGGCAGGACTTGATATTCGTCCCCTGTATGTAAAAACGGGTCACGATGATTACGGTTGTTCCGCGCGTTTTGAAGCATTCTTTGGCACTCGCATAACCTTTGGAACTGATGAAATCTGCATCTGTTTTGACAAGGCGTTGTTGGAAAGAGAGTTGGCAACGGCCCATCCGGAACTGGCGAGGGTCAATGACCAGATGGTCATAGACTACCTATAGCATTTTGACAAAACGGACACCACAACCCAGGTCAGGGCACATATCATTGAGCAACTGCCCAATGGTTTGCCTCATCAGGAAAGGATTGCACACTTACTGAATCTGAGCCTGAGAAACCTGCAGAGAAAACTGCATGTCGATGGAACCAGTTTCAAGGAGATCATGGATGAAACCCGAAAGGAGCTGGCCATTCAATATCTCAAGGGCTCCGAGCGTTCCATCATAGAAATCAGCTTTCTTCTGGGTTTTTCTGAAAGCAGTAATTTCTCCCGTGCCTTCCGCCGTTGGACCGGTGATTCCCCCCAGCATTACCGATAAGTGACCGCCTGATCGCCAATCCGCGGAACAATTGAAGGTTTTCACACTTGGATTACTGATTGGCGGGAGATGACCCGACGCCGGATCACTCATCATTTTATTCTGTCTCGCATGAACAACGAGTATGGAAATCACTGATGAGCGATAACCAATCCTATTACCAAAGAACCCTCAGACAAGCCGTCTCTTTTGTTGGTATCGGTTTACATACTGGAAAAAAGGCCAGGCTTACCATCAATCCCAGTTATGACCCGGGTGGAATCTTTTTCCAGCGCACTGATGTCAAACCAGGGACCGGACTCATCGCCGCCCGCTGGTACAATGTCACTGACACCACCCTTTCAACCGTGATTGGTAACAGTTTTGGTACAAAGGTCAGTACTATAGAACATCTCATGGCTGCGCTTTATGGCTGTGGAGTCGATAACGCCTTGATTGAGATCGATGGCCCGGAAGTCCCTATCTTGGATGGCAGCGCCGAGGCTTTTGCCTCGACAATCGAACACTTTGGCACACAATCACTGTCCGAGGGCCGAAAGGCCATATGGATAAAAGATCCCATTGTGGTTCGTGATGGAGAAAAGTACGCGTTGCTTCTCCCCTCTACGACTCAGCGCATTACCATATCGATCGATTTTCCCGATACCGCCATTGGAGCACAAACCTATTCCATTGAATTGGTAAACGAGGCGTTTCGTCACGATATTGCCCGGGCAAGGACTTTTGGCTTCGCCGAACAGATCGCCAAACTGCAAGAAGAGGGATATGCGCGAGGGGGATCATTAAAAAATGCCATCCTTGTTGATGGCGAATGAATCGTCAATCAAGAAGGCCTGCGTTTTGAGAATGAATTTGTCAGACATAAGGTGCTGGATGCCTTCGGTGACCTGTCATTGGCCGGCGCCCCGATTTTTGCTCACTACTATGCCTTCAAAGGAGGCCATGAGTTGAACCAGAAGCTGATTAGACAACTGTTTTCCACATACGCCTCATGGAACTACATCGCTGTTGATGGGGATAGCCACGGAGGAAGAGACGCAAACATTAGCCAGCCCATCAAAAGGCGGACCTTCCTGCAGGTTAAAGTCAGCCTCAGGCAATTCATAGGGAGTTACCAATCTTGAACAGTAAAATAGATGATTTGGCTCAAATTGAGATAGATGATGAGACGGCTTTACAGTTTGCCACCTCGATGCAGATATTCAGACATATGATTCTGTCAGTGACCTGGGTATTCAGTTAGTAAAAATGGCAGCAGCAGATTTGCTTGAAGCTATCGCAGAGCAACCACCTTCTCATCCACAAACACATTAAATAGCATCGGCGGAAGAGAGAGTTAGAACGGTGAAAATCTGCATGTTTTGCGATAGAGCCATAAAAATGCTGCCGGAGAGGTAAGTAACATGCGACCAAAATTCGCTCTGATTATATTATGTTGTCTGACCTACCTGTTGATCAGTTTCGGTAGCCACGGCATCACAGGCCTGCTGGTGGAAGGCGGCATTGGTGGCACGGGACTCAGCGCCGGACCAATCCCGGCACTGGGCAGTGCAACGGTCAATGGCACCACGTTTGATACTACAAACACAGTGTTTTATTTTCCTTCTTCAGCAGACGTGTCCTGATCCAGTCTGGCAGCCGTTTTTTCTTCGCCCGTTTTAGTCCATGCCGCCTTGCAGGCTTCAACACCATCGGCAGGGGCTTCCTCAGTGAAGATACGCCGTATCGGCACATGGATGGGGCTGGTGATGAACGATACGACCTGCCCGGTCATGCGTATCACGCCAATCTTGAGGCCGAAATCATCAAAGCCGCCTTTGACCTTGATGGGGACCGCCACACTGAAAAACTCCGGCTTCTTGGCCTTTGGCGCCAGCTTGATATCGAGTTCGCGGGTCTTGAAATTGATCTCTGACTTGCCCGCGATGCGCATGTTGGTGGTGTCGATGTAGATGGCTTTCTCTTCCATCAAGCCGTCCTCGATGCCGAAGCGCATCACAAAACAGTTGATTTCGGACTGGTCCTTCTCGGTAGACTTGTCCATGATGGCTGACAACAGGTTGACGGCCCACAGATCGATGATGCCTGAGGAAAAGTTCTCCGGCACCAGCACGAAGTCGAAATGGCCGCTCGCCTGCTCCATCACGGCAGCCAGGTCTGGCGCCTGTGAACGCAATTCGGTATCCAGCGTGAACTTGCCGCCCATGTCAGTGCCCGGTTTCGCCCGGCGCGCCATGACGCCGATATCGAACTCCTCGATATCTGCCTTCAGGTTGAACCTGACATCCGTGGGTGATGGTGTGTAATCCATATTGACCTGGATGCCCCCGCCTGGAACGTCGATGTTCAAAGGCTCCACTGCCAGCCGAGCATCCTTGAGCCCGACCTGCAACAGCGCGGCACCCAGTTTGTCTTCACCGGATTTGACCTCCTGTGCTTCGATCTTGATGTCGGCGTCGAAGGCGCTCAACACTTCGTACGACAGCAGGTTCTTTATGTCACCGCTCTGCAGTTCTTCAGCAGCCTCTTCAGACGCCTGTTCGGGCACCACTTTTTCCGCATCGGCAGCGCCTTCCGGCTGTTCAGCGGGTGCCTCTTCCGGTTTGCCGGTATCGAAGTCATCCAGCTGGATTAATTTGGATACCAGCGAGATATCCAGTCTCGGCCTTGCCTGAGATGTATTCAGTTTCAGGCTGCCGGCCAGGTGGCTCTCGCCGACCTGTACCGTCAGCGTCGACAGGTCATAGCCCGCCCTGGTCACATCAAGCTTCGATTCCAGCGACACCGGACCGATAGGTGGCAGATCGAGCCGGAACAACTCATTCAGATGATCAATCCGCTCGCTGCTCACTGTCAAAGCGAGCGTCAGATCTCGATTCGTAATCGGCAGCTTTAACTTACTGGCGAAGCTGAGTCGTGATTTCGCAAATTTGGCATCGATGGTCAGCGGTATCTCGTCCTGTTTGCTGACATACTCGACCAGTGGCGAACCGGTGATCAGCAGCTTGATGGGGGTTTCATCGATGACACCATCCAGCTTCATGGTCACGGCATTACCCTTCTCGACC
>CBDVCD010000091.1:0-11343 GCA_965372385.1 uncultured Gammaproteobacteria bacterium
ATGGGCCGCAAGGTGCTTGGTGAATCATTTGGCTCACCCGACGAGCTCAAGGCGGCGCTGGAGGCATTCGCCGTTGACTGGAATACGCTCTTGGCCCACCCTTTTCAATGGTCGTACGACGGCAGTGGGTTGCACGAGAAAGCGGTCAAGCGCTTCACGAAAATGCTCCACAGCTCAGCGGCGCGAATGGAATTGCGGATTCTGACCAAGCAGATGATGCTATTGACGAATCTGCTCAAGGACTACTTGTCGGAGGTTTCCGAAGAAAGTTGGGACCAGTTCGCCGCAGTGCTACGATCACAAACTGACACCATCACTGGGCTCATACAAGATGAACAGGGGCCACAACGCAAGCACAAGGCACAACAGGCATTCAACAATCTGACTGCTGCGCTACGCGATTATTTTTCCTCCACCCAAGACATGGCAGCTTAAGGAACTTAAAATGCCAAATTAGTGTGCAGAACTTATGGGACGCACTACTAGTTGCTCGACAGTCTCAGCGGCGGGCATCTTCCAGCTGATCTACACGGACTTGCAGGTGCCTGAGTTGACGCTCATAGGAGAGCTTCTGATCCCTGAGAAAGGCTTTCAGGGTCTCGATATCGTCGGGTAGATTGCTGGGATCGGTAAGCTTTGCAGGCATGGGTAAAGCCTACCGTAAACCCATTCGAACTTACAGCATAACCTATTGATAACGCTATAATAATGTCTTGTATTTCAGCGTCTTGTGCGGACGCATCTGGCGAATATCGTAGCCATCGAGCAACCAGTTGAGTTGCTGGCCTGTCAGCGTGATCAATGCACCTTCAAGATCCACAGGCCACTTGAACCGCTCCCGCTCCAGCTTCTTCTGCCAAAGGCAGAAACCATTTTTCTCCCAGTACAGAATCTTCACTGAGTCCCGGCGACGATTGCAAAAGACGAACAGTCGTTCCGCGAAGGGCTCGAGGGTCAGTTCCGCCTCCAGCAGGACGGCCAGGCCCTGGATACCTTTACGGAAGTCCACCGGGGCCTTGCACAGATAGACCTCCGGCAGTTCATTGCTGGGGCGCATCATGCCAGTGACTTCACCAGCCGGGCCAACTGTCTGCTGTCGGCTTCGCCGTTCCACTCCAGAACCAGCCCATTGGGGAAACGGAGTCGATACTCCACCAACGGCGACGGCTTGACCGCCACCCGACTGAACGTCGATGTTGCAGCGGCCTCCCCTCGTTTGAACCGTTTACTCCATCCATAGAAGACCGAGACCGTCAGTCCTTCCTGTTCCGCGTAAGCCTTCAACGTCATGCCAAGCTCTTTGCAGCGTTGAAAATAAGCTTGCCAGAACTGGCGGCGGTCCTCGTGTTGACTCATGGTTATCTCCGATTGAAATACGGAGATAGTGTGACGGAGGATCAGCGAGGTCGGTAGATGGGGTCTATGGAGCGCTCACGATTTATCAGCTGCATCAAATAATGCAGAATTGTTCTTGCCATCATCCGGGCAAATCGCCCCGCCAAGCTCACAGCCCGTGTCACTACCGAGCTACGCGTGTAGTGACGCGGGCGGGCGGCCGAGGATTCACACGGGTTTGAGGCGAATTCCGGAAGTGACTGGCAAGTGATGACGTGATCTTTAGATGCCCGAAAGCACGAGGTTTCTGAACCGCGTTGCCCAGGCGCCGGGAGGGCTACGATCCTGGAGCTAGGCTACTGCACCGAATTCCCTGATAGCCTGGAAAACAGCCCTCACCTCTGGTGTCGGCTCGATGCAGATGGTTCTATATGCGTCCACGATGGGGAGCCAAATACATAAAGGCCTGAGCGGTTAGTAACCACTCAGGCTTTTTTGCTTTATGTGCCCTGGTGACTGTTTGTTGTGGGATAAAGCCCGTTAAAAACCCCAGCCAGTCACCCGGCAGGAGGTTTGTTTGGTTCTACATAAGAACATAGCGATTTGTACAGACATAGGGGTGGCCTTGTAAGACCTATGACGAAGGGGATTACCCTGTTTTTGTTTGCCAGGATGTTTAGCAACCATCTGATTGTTACACTGGCCAGCGGTTTACTCCTGTCAGCCTGCGTTGGTGCGCCAGTCGGTTGGGGCGGCAGTCACGCCATTGATTTCCAATCCAGGGACAAAATCATCATTTCCTATGATGAGTTGCTTGAGGCGTACGAAGATGTCCTGCAAGTAGCCAGCGATCATTGCAAAAAATATGGCATGCACGCCAACCCCACCAGAGTTCAGAAAGATATAGCTACTGGCGGATACTTAAAGACATACACCTTTTCATGCGCGGCCAAGAGTGCGGATCAGCAGGTTAAAGAGAGCTGGGGACGCCATAAAAACACACGGGGTTATCAGAAAGTTAAGAAGATGGCCTTTTATTCAAACCCATCGGGCGCAAAGATCTATGAAGCAAATTCAAATGAGGAATATGGATCAAAGTTCCTATGCCAGACTCCATGCGAAATAACTGTGCAGCCTGACTTCTTCATGGAAAATACAGAGGCAACTATAAGAGTGTCTGCTATTTGGAGAAGTGGTGCATATCACACAGTTGTGTTAATCATGCAAAGGGGTGCAAACGAGAACTTCACGTTTCAAAGGCCAGATGTACCAAACCTATAGCTTTTCGATGTAGCCTGGGTGAAACGCAGTATAACCCGGGAAAGGTGAGAGCGCATAGATTACCCGGGTTGCACCCGGGCTACATTTTTTCCTCGATATGACTGAGCAACGTTTCTCGGACGATGTAAAAAATGCATCGACGAGTAACGCGCATCCTCTGTTATTCACGCCTCTCTCAGGAATAATCCCACTTGCGAATAGGCAAACCGATGGCTTAGACTGCCAACATGCTGTTTGCGCGTAACGATAAATACACCTCCATCCTCTGGGCATTACTGATCTCCCTGACGCTTTTATGCGCCCAGGGTACCAGGCTGCATGTCCATTATCTCGATTGTGAGCATGCATCAGCTACGGGCCTGACGACCACTGACGATAATCATGGGCATGCCCAGCACAGCAAGATCCATCTGGTAACGGATAGCTCACACCACCATCATTCCAAGACAGAAATGTCGGAACTGGATGTCAGCCCGCAAGGTTTGCTGAAAAAGCTCTCCAGCATCGATTCCTTGCTGCTGGTGATTGTCTCTCTCTTCACGCTTCTGCTGCCGAAATTTACTCGACTGGCGGTTCAACAGCACCATGACAGCCGCCTTAAAACCCTCCGGCGTTACGTTCTATCCCCGCCACTGCGGGCACCCCCACAGGCATAAACCACCCACCAACGTGCATCTGGCCAAACCAATAGAATTGTTTATGCGGCCAGGCTGTCTCTTTCCCCGACACGAGATTGATAGAACAACCTCGTTTTGGAGCCCTGATATGTGTTCACTGCAATTGCACCGCTGGGTTCAGCTGTGTCTGTCACGCTTATCCCTATCCGGCAAAGTCTGGGGCCTGCTGCTCCTGACTATGCCAATTTGGGGCAATACCGCACCGCTGACGGAAAGTCAAAGTCTGGAACTCGGTCTGAACAGGGCGGATTTCCAGCAGTTGCTGACCAGCCGGATGGAGACGGCCCGGGGTGGGCTGACCCGTACTGAAACCTGGATCAATCCCGAGTTCGAACTCTCCCGGGAGGAGGTAGGCAATGAAACCGAAACCGATATTTGGCTGCGTCAGCGTTTCGATCTTTCCGGTCGTCGCGGCTTACTGCGTGACGCCGCCCAGTCTGATATGAGCGCCATGCAGGCGGAGGTGGAAATCTCCCGCCTAGAACGTGCCGAGGTCATTCGCCAACGGTTCTTTCAAACACTCCACCAACAACAGTTGCAAGATCTGTTAGGCCACTGGGTGGAAAAATTCAATACCGTGGAGGCGGCCATGATTAAGCGGGAAGCGTCAGGCGATGTCTCCGGCTATGACCGTCTCCGCATCAGTCGGGAAAAGGTCTCATTGCTCGCTCAACAGCGGGAAAGCAAAGCCAATTATCAGGCGGCCTGGGTGCAACTGTGGGGCATGTTGGAGGTAGATGAGGAGCAGGGTTTCGACACTGTTCAAGGTGAGCTGCTCCCGGATGAACGGCCAACCATCACCGAAGTATTGGAGGCATTGAAGGATCTGCCCACCCTGGTGCAACTGCAACATGAGGGTGAGGCGAAACGACTGACCTCTCACGCCCTCGCTAAGGGCTATATCCCGGATCTGACCATCGGGTTGGGACAGAAGCGGCTTGAGAGGCCGGCAGGAAAAGATAACGGTTTGCTGCTGAGCGCTACCATTTCCCTGCCCCTATTCGACCGCCAACAGGGAGATCATCAGCGAGCAGTGGCGGAACTCAGGCAAATCGAGAGCGAATACCAGTTGACCCAGAGCCAGGTGCGGGCGGAAGCACGCAGCCTCTGGCAACTGGCAGCGCAATTGACCGACAACGCTCGCTTGTTTCGCCAGCAGAGTGTGGCTGCATCCTATGAATTGTTGAGCATCGCGGAGACCGCCTATCGCAACAATGAGTTGGGTGTGCTGGAGCTGATCGATGCCTATCGCAATGCCCTGGAATCGGAGGTCAGCGCCCTGCAACTGTCACTGGAGGCACGCATGAAACAGATCGAATTGGACAAATTGATTGGGAGGAATTTGCCATGAGAGTTTTACTCTACGTCACAAGTCTGCTGATTCTGGTGGGTTGTGACCTGCTCGATCAAAAACATCCTCATGCCCATGACAATGAAACGAATCTTGTCTCTGATGCACATCACGACCATGAGGATCACGCCTTGGATGGTCAGCATAACCAGGATGATCATGCCCACGCCGAGGAAGCCACCATCGCCCTGACCCATTTCAGTAAAGACACCGAACTGTTCGTGGAATTTCCCGCCTTGGTGGTCGGGCATGAATAGCCAATTCTCGACCACCACACTCGCCTGGAAAGCATCAAGCCACTGCAGAGCGGCGTGGAGACCATCGCCCTCATCGGAGGTGGCGTACCGGATGAGCTATTCACGGTCGAGAACCCGATCGCTTCGGGCATCTTCCGTCCCCTGGTGCTGCCGGAGTACGCAGTGACGCGTCAGGTCATCCTCAATTTCAAGGGAGATGACCTCTCCACCAACCACGACCTGGGTGAGTTCGAGGTCTATGCATCGGGGAAGGAGGCGCTGGCCGCGATGCCGGAGGAAGCGGAGCCGGAAGATGCCATTGTCTATCTCAAGGAACAGCAGTGGCAGGTAGAGTTTGCCACCGCCGCAGTCCAGGAACGTGAGCTACGCGCCAGCATTGCGGCAACCGGCACCCTGAGACCGCGGGCTGATGGGGAGGTCTATCTGAGTGCGACCAGCGCCGGCCACATACACAGCCAGGGGGACTTCCCCTATCCGGGCATGCCGGTGGAGGTCGGCCAGGTGCTGGCGGCCATCATTCCACGTCTGGGGGTGGATAGCGATCTCTCCACCCTGCGTGCCGCCCTGGACAAGGCCCGCGCCAACTTTGAACTGGCGGAGCATGAACGGGAGCGCCTGGAGCAACTATGGGAGGATAAGGTCATCGCCCTGCACCGCCTGCACGAGGCGGAAAACACTCTGCGGGTGGCCAAGGCCGAACTGGATGCCGCCAAGCGGCGCTTTGAACAGAGCAGCGGGGGAAAACCGCTTGCCAGTACCGGGATACCCATTCTCGCCCCCATCAGCGGCGTACTCGCCCAGGTCCACGTGGCACCGGGCAGGTATGTGGGAGAAGGGGAGGCCCTGTTCCACATCGTCAATGTGGACCGGCTATGGCTGGAGGCCCGTATCGCGGAGGCCGACATCGGCCGCCTGCGGGACCCGGACGGGGCCTGGTTTGGCGTGGAGGGTTTTGAGCGGACCTTCAACACCTTTGAACTGAACGGACGCAAAGTGGCGTTGGGTGGTTCGGTCGATCCGGTGAGTCGTACTATTCCCCTGATCTTCGAGTTCGACAATCCGCATCAGCGACTGCGGACCGGGATGTTCGCCAACACTCGGGTGTTTACCGGTGAGACCCGATCCGGGTTGGTCGTGCCCCACTCCGCAATCTTTGACGATGCTGGCCAGGAGGTGGTCTACGTGATGTTGGATGGCGAATCCTTCCAACGCAGGATCGTCCGGTTGGGCATACGTGAGGCCGATTGGATTCAGCTGCTCAGTGGCGTGCAGCCGGGGGAGCGGGTGGTCAGCCGTGGCGCCTATCTGCTGCGTCTCGCCGCCACATCCCCCGCCGAGGTCGGCCACGGCCATGCCCATTAACCAGACTAAGGGACAGCCAGAATGATCCTAGAAACCGCAGTTGACCGCTCCATTCTGACAGTAAGGTATTGAAAAAATAATGGATAACCTCGATCTGTTTTCTCACCCATTGGGTGACTCACGCTACGGGCCGAATGGCACGCCCACGGCGGCGCATAGCTGCGTTGCAACTCCTTGGAATAGAATGACTATTATTCCGGGCATCCTGCCCTCCACCCTACGGGTCAGCTCTAGCTGTTCAAATCGCTCCAGGCGATTTAGTCCGCGTCGTTGCGCTTTGCTCCGCACCCCCATGGACGCACCCTTCAACCCGTCCAACTGCAGTTTCTAGGATGATCGCGCCAACCATTCGCTGGTCCCTGCGCAACCGACTCTTCGTGGTGGTCGGTGCCCTGCTGTTGCTGCTGTGGGGGGGGTACGAGACCAGCCGTATGCCGGTGGATGTCTTCCCCGATCTCACCGCCCCCACCGTCACCGTGATAATCGAGGCCCACGGCATGGCGCCGCGGGAGGTGGAGGCCCAGGTCACCCTCCCCATCGAGAGCGCCCTCAACAGCGCCACCGGCATTCGTCGAGTGCGTTCGAACAGCCAGGTCGGGCTATCACTGATCTATGCGGAGTTCGACTGGGGTACCGACATCTATCATGCCCGTCAGATCATCACGGAAAAGCTGCAGACCGTGCGTGACAGCCTGCCACCGGAGGTAGCTAGCCCGGTGCTGGCGCCGGTAGCCTCGATCATGGGTGAGATCATGTTCATCGCCTTGCACTCGGACCGTCACAATGCCATGGAGCTCAAGTCCACCGCCGATTGGGTGGTGCGGCGCCGGCTGCTCGCCGTGCCGGGTATCGCCGAGGTCATCCCCTATGGGGGGGAGACCAAACAGTACCAGGTACTGGTCAAGCCGGAACGCCTGGCGGCTTATGCCATCGGCTTGGATGAGGTAACCGCCGCGTTGGGCATGACCAACCGAAGCAGCTCTGCCGGATTCTACAGCGAAGGTGGACAGGAGTATCTCATCCAGGGTTTGGGACGGGTGCGTTCGGTCGAAGAGATCGGCCAGACGCTGGTCGCCATGCGTGGCGACCAGCCGATTCTGGTGCGTCAACTGGCGGAGGTAAAGATTGGTCCCGCATTGGCGCGCGGCACCGCCGCCCATAATGGGCAGCCTGCCGTCGTCTTGGGCATCCAGAAACAGCCGGGTGCCAATACCCTGGAACTGACCCGGCGGCTTGACCAGGAGATTGCCGCAATCCAGGACTCACTGCCAGCAGGGATACAGATTGAAAGCCAGATCTTCCGGCAGGCCGATTTCATCTCGGTCTCCATCGACAATCTGCTGGAGGCGCTGCGTGATGGTGTGATTCTGGTGGTTGTGATCGTGTTTCTGTTCCTGGCCAGCGGCCGTGCCACGCTCATCACCCTGCTGGCCATCCCCCTGTCCCTGATGACCACCATCCTCGTCCTCAAAGGCCTGGGTGCAACCATCAATACCATGACCCTGGGCGGCATGGCCATTGCCCTGGGGGCGCTGGTGGATGATGCCATCATCGTGGTGGAGAACATCCTGCGGCGCCTGCGCCAGAATCAGCAGTTACCAGCAAGTGAACAGGAAGCGACCCTAAGGGTGGTGTTGCACGCGACCCGCGAGATCCAAAGCTCCATCGTCTTCGCCACCCTCATCATCATGTTGGTGTTCCTGCCGCTGTTTTTTCTCAGTGGGGTGGAGGGCCGCTTGATGCAACCACTCGGGCTCGCCTATATCGTTGCCCTGGCCGCCTCCCTGCTGGTGGCGATCAGTGTGACACCAGTACTCAGCAGCCTGTTTCTGACCCAGGCCAGGGTTGTCGTCAGTGGCCGGGAGACCCGGCTGGTCAGCTGGCTCAAGGCCGGCTACGGCCTGTTACTGAACCGCACGATCAGGCGCTGGCGTTTGATCTCTTTCATCTCCATACTGGGCTTCATGACCACCGTACTGGCGTTGAATTTCGCCGGGCGTTCCTTCCTGCCCGATTTCAATGAAGGCAGTCTGACCATCACGGCAGTGACCCTGCCGGGCACCTCATTGGAACAATCAGATCTGCTGGGACTGCGGGTCGAGCAGATCCTGCTCGAGCAGCCTGAAGTGGTCAGTACCTCCCGGCGCACCGGACGCGCCGAGCTGGATCCTCATGCCCAGGGGGTGCACTCTTCGGAAATCGAGGTCACCTTGCGGATGGGAACACGCGACAAGGAGGCATTTCTCGCCGCCCTGCGCCGGGACTTCGCCAGTCTGCCCGGTATGAACATCATCATCGGCCAGCCCATCTCTCACCGCATCGACCACATGCTTTCCGGCAGTCGAGCGAATATTGCGGTGAAGATCTTCGGCCTGGATCTCTATGAACTGCGCCGTATCGCGGAACAGGTGAAGACGGTGGCCGAAGGGGTTCCAGGGGCGGTGGATCTGGCCGTCGAACAACAGGCGGATATCCCTTTTCTCAATGTCAGGTTCAAGCGCGAAGTCATCGCCCGTTACGGTCTAACCGTGGGAGAAGTGGCGGAAATCATTGAAACGGCCTTCTACGGTCAGACCGTATCGCGCGTACTGGAGGGAGAAGCCGGCTATGACCTGATCATCCGATACGACTCACGGGTGCTCGAGAATTTCGACAACCTGCGCAGCACCCTGATCACCACCGCTGCCGGGGCCCAGTTGCCCCTGCATGCCCTAGCCGATATCCGCAAGGATCGCGCTCCCAACGCCATCAGCCGGGAGAACGTGCAACGTAAGATCGTGGTGATGCTCAACGTGGCCGGGCGTGATCTGGGGAGTGTCGTCGACGAAATGCGCGAGCGTATCGCAAGCGAGGTAGATCTGCCCAGCGGTTATCACATCGCATACGGCGGCCAGTTCGAAAGTGCGGAACAGGCCACGCGCACCCTGACGATTCTGGGCGGGGTGGTGATCATCGCCATCTTTCTGCTGCTCTTCGTCGCCTTCCACTCGGGCCGCGATGCCTTGCTGGTGATGCTCAATCTGCCACTGGCGCTGATGGGTGGTGTGGCAGGCATGTATCTTTCGGACGGGGTTCTGTCCGTAGCCACCTTGATCGGTTTTATCACCCTGTTCGGCATCGCCACCCGCAACGGGGTAATGCTCATCGCCCATATCCACAATCTGGTACGGCATGAACAGGTGCATGATGTCTATGAGGCGGTACATCGTGCGGCCATGGAACGCCTGATCCCGATCCTGATGACCGCACTGGCCGCCGGTCTTGCCTTGGTGCCACTGGCGATGAGCGGCGGCGAACCGGGCAGTGAGATCCAGACCCCGATGGCGGTGGTCATTCTGTGGGGGCTGTTGAGTTCAACCCTGCTCAATATGATCGTGGTGCCGACGCTCTATCTGCGTTTTGGATCAGTGGTTCAAGGTTTGCAGCGGTCGCCTTCGACAGGTGCCGGTAAAAAATCCGCTGATGGATAGTGAGGGTCATCAACCGAACGAGTGGAAATATTACGCGTTACTCCAACCTTGGCTTCAGGGTTTCATGGATTGTGAAACCCTGAAGTTTCGCGCTTAGAACCGAACCTTGGCCCAGGGAAAGCGTACTGCAGCATCACCGTCCGGCTCGGGTTGGGTCCAGATGCTGTGGTAGCCCTCCCAATCACCCACCAAGCTAAGATCGAACGCACCCTGGTTATCGACATCCAGGATACTGACACCATTCCAGATGTCAGTGTCATAACGGTTACTGACTACGTCAAAATTTCCCGTGCCGTCATCCTGCAGCCATGCCGCCAGAAAGCCACCGCCATTGCTGGTTGGTCGAACCGACAGCCCATTTCCTGACATCGAAATTTTTTTGTAAGGAAACGCGCGCAACCGCGACCAAACTGCACCTGGCGTAATCACCTGAACAGAATATCGCCCCCCAGACAAGCCCATGCGCGACAAGCATGCTGCCTTACATTGCTCAAGGCGTTCCCGTCCACAACGGATAGCTATAATGAGGTTTTTCACATGCATAAACTGCAACAAGGTCTTGCAGCCATTCTGCTGCTAGCCATGTGGGTTGGTGTGGCGGTTGCGGCAACGACGAAGAACGGTTTCGATCTGACCGACGCCCTGATCCCCATCGATGAGGTGCTGCCCGGTGGCCCATCACGGGATGGGATTCCCGCGATCGACCACCCCCGGTTCGTTGCGGCCTCCGCGGCGGGTTTTATTGCTGAGGATGACCGGGTCCTGGGCGTGGTGCGTAATGGGGTGAGCAAGGCCTACCCCCTCTCCATCATGAACTGGCACGAGATCGTCAACGACCGCTTCGGTGACGAAAGAGTGGTGATCACCTACTGTCCGCTTTGCGGTACCGGGATGGCGTTTCTGGCGGATACGACCGATAGTTCTCTTACGTTTGGCGTCTCCGGGTTGCTCTACAACAGCGACATGCTGCTCTACGATCGGCAGACCGAATCGCTCTGGTCGCAGATCATGGCCCAGGCCATCAGCGGAACACACAAGGGACGCCGTCTGCTGGCCATCCCCATGAGCCACACCAGTTGGTCGGACTGGCGGCAGCGTCACCCGGAGACCCTGGTATTGTCGCAGGATACCGGCTTTTCACGCGACTACCAGCGCACACCCTATGCGGGCTACGAGACCAGCCGCAAGCTATTTTTCCCGGTGAAATTCCGTGCCCAGGGTTATCATCCGAAGGAACGCGTGCTCGGCCTGGAGATCGACGGTCAGTACAGGGCCTACCCCTTTGCCGAACTGGCCAAGACCGGAGGGAAACTGCTTGAGCGTATTGCTGGCAGGAACATCGAGATCCGCTTCGATGCGGCACATCAGACCGCGAGGGTAATCGACGAAAACGGCAGGGAACTGCCAGCCGTCATTGGCTACTGGTTCGCCTGGTATGGATTCCACCCGGAGACGGAGGTCTATCGGGCAGAATAGATATCTGACTGAAAGTATCAGGGCTTAATGACTGAACTCGTGACTGACCTCCTCGCCCCTCATGCTTCAGGGCAGGCTACCCGGCCTGCCCGTGAAGTGCTTCGGGCGCTTACCGTTTACCCTGCCCCGCGGAG
>CBDVCD010000092.1:0-11342 GCA_965372385.1 uncultured Gammaproteobacteria bacterium
GGTTGAGATCTTCCCACTTCTGGGTCAAAGTTCCCGGTCGACTTAACCCTATCGTAACCCAACAGCTGAGTTTGAAATAGGCCGGAAGTGTTGGGTTACGGTGCACACCTACCTTTGGCGAAAATGAATGATCTTGTCAGTAATGTGCACCTAACCCAACCTACAGCAGACCCGCTTTGCGACTCCCTCTGCAACGGGGAAGGGGCAGCCACTGACATCTGCTGAGAAATGTACCAGATCATCAATAAAATAACGCCATGAGCCATAGCCACCAACATCACACCCCTGAGGTTGCCAGCGTCGATAAGACGGCCCTGTTGCAGAGACTGGTCGAGCTCCTGCCCCAGGATGCCCTGTTGTCCGAGGCGGAGGATCTGCGTCCCTACGAATGCGACGGGCTCTCCGCCTATCGCAAGCTGCCGATGTTGGTGGCTCTGGCCAGCACCATAGAACAGGTACAGGCCATCCTGCGGATCTGCCACGAGCTGCAGGTGCCGGTGGTGGCGCGGGGTGCCGGCACCGGTCTGTCCGGTGGCGCGCTGCCCCACGAGCAGGGGGTGCTGCTGAGTCTGGCCAAATTCAACCAGATCCTGGAGATCAACCCGCAGCGACGGGTCGCACGGGTCCAGCCGGGGGTACGCAACCTCGCCATTTCCCAGGCGGCTGACCCGTACGGACTCTACTATGCCCCCGACCCCTCATCCCAGATCGCCTGCACCATTGGCGGCAATGTGGCGGAAAACTCCGGCGGGGTGCACTGCCTCAAGTACGGCCTCACCGTGCACAATATCCAGCAGCTGAAGCTTGTGACCATCGACGGCGAGCTGCTGGAGATCGGCGGGGAGGGGCTGGACGTCCCCGGTTACGACCTGCTCGCCCTGCTGACCGGCTCCGAGGGCATGCTCGGGGTGATCGTGGAGGTGACGGTGAAATTGCTGGCGAAGCCGCAGCGCGCCCAGGTGCTGCTCGCCGCCTTCGATGATGTGGTCAAGGCAGGCTCTGCGGTAGGTCACATCATCGCCGCCGGCATCATTCCCGCGGGTCTGGAGATGATGGATCGGCTCGCCATCCAGGCGGCGGAGGATTTCGTGCACGCCGGTTATCCCAGAGACGCGGAGGCGATCCTGCTGTGCGAACTGGACGGCACCAACGAAGAGGTCTCGGAACACATCTTCAAGGTGCGCAAGATCCTCACCGGGGCTGGTGCCACCGAAGTGCGCACCGCCAAGGACGAGGCGGAACGGCTGATCTTCTGGAAGGGGCGCAAGGCAGCCTTTCCGGCGGTGGGCCGGCTGGCCCCGGACTACTACTGCATGGACGGCACCATCCCGCGCAAGCGCCTGCCGGAGGTACTGGCGGCGATGGCGGAGCTGTCGCAGGAGTATGAGCTGCGAGTGGCCAATGTGTTCCATGCCGGCGATGGCAATCTGCATCCGTTGATCCTCTATGATGCCAACAAGCCCGGCGAGCTGGAGCGCACCGAGGAGTTCGGCGGCAGGATTCTGCAGCTCTGCGTGGAGGTGGGTGGCACCATCACCGGCGAGCATGGGGTCGGCATGGAGAAGATCGACCAGATGTGCGTGCAGTTCAACAGCCTGGAACTCACCCAGTTCCACGCCATCAAGCAGGCCTTCGATCCCCAGGGCCTGCTGAATCCCGGCAAGGCGGTGCCGACCCTGCACCGCTGTGCGGAGTTCGGCGCCATGCACGTGCATCATGGTGAACTGCCGTTTCCAGAACTGGAGCGCTTTTGAGCATGAATAGGCAGGATCAGGAGATCAGTGCCCAGCTGCAGGTAGCTGTCAACCAGGCGCGGGAGGCGGGAACACCCTTGTGTATCCGCGGCGGCGGCAGCAAGGAGTTCTACGGCCGGAAACCGCTGGGCGAGCTGCTCGATGTCAGCCCCCATCAGGGCATAGTGAACTACGAGCCCACCGAGCTGGTGATCACTGCCCGGGCCGGCACCAGCCTGCGGGAGATCGAACAGACCCTGGCAGACGCGAATCAGATGCTGCCCTTCGAACCGCCCCACTTCGGCGATACCGCCACCCTGGGCGGCACCATCGCCTGCAATCTCTCCGGGCCGCGCCGGCCCTATGCGGGGGCGGCCCGCGACTTCGTGCTGGGTACCCAGGTACTCAACGGCCGGGGCGAGATCCTCTCTTTCGGCGGCGAGGTGATGAAGAATGTCGCCGGCTACGATATCTCACGACTGATGTGCGGGGCGCTTGGCACCCTGGGCATACTGCTGGAGGTCTCCCTCAAGGTGCTGCCGAGAGCGGAGAGTGAATTGACCTTGGTCTACCAGACCCATGTGGAGGACGCGCTGGAGACCCTGCACGACTGGGGCCGGAAGCCCTACCCTGTGTCGGCGAGCTGTTTCGATGGGGACAGCCTCTCTGTGCGGCTCTCCGGGGAGGCCCGCGCGGTGGAGGCTGCCCGCAAGCTGATGGGCGGCGAAACCCTCGCCGAAGGCGAGTTGTTCTGGCGGAAGCTGGGGGAACAGAGCCACGGCTTTTTTGCTTCGAGTCAACCCCTGTGGCGAATCTCGCTGGCCTCTGACAGCCCTCCCATGGATCTGGAGGGGAAATGGCTCTACGAGTGGGGCGGCGCTCAGCGCTGGCTGGTGAGCAATGCTCAGGCTGAAACGATCCGTGAGTCAGCAGCCATGGCCGGGGGGCATGCAACATCGTTTCGGGGCGGCGACCGCGATCAGGTCTTCGAGTCCCTGCCAAAGGGTCTGATGGCGATCCACCGGCGCCTCAAGCAGGCCTTCGATCCCCAGGGCATCCTCAATCCCGGGCGGATGTACAAGGAACTCTGATGCAGACCTCAATCAGCGAAGCCTATCTTCAGACCCCACAGGGGCAGGAGGCGGATCGTATCCTGCGCGCCTGCGTCCACTGTGGCTTCTGCACCGCCACCTGCCCGACCTATCAGTTGCTGGGGGACGAGCTGGACGGGCCCCGCGGGCGCATCTATCTGATCAAACAGCTGCTGGAGGGGAGGGAGGTCACCGTCAAGACCCAGACACACCTGGACCGCTGCCTGACCTGCCGTGCCTGTGAGACCACTTGTCCCTCTGGGGTGCAATACGGCCGGCTGGTCGATATCGGCCGGGAGCTGGTGGAGCTGCGGGTGGGGCGTTCCCCGCTGGAGTCGCTCAAGCGATGGGTGTTGCGCAAGATCTTTCCCTATCCCTCCCGGGTTAGACCTTTACTCAAGGTGGCTCATCTGTTGAGGCCGTTATTGCCAGCCTCATTCAGGACCAAGCTGCCGGCGCCACGGACTGCCGGCCCAAGTCCTATTTCCGAGCAGCCCCGCAAGATGTTGCTGCTTAAAGGCTGTGTGCAGAGCGTCGCCACCCCGCAGACCAATAGCGCCGCCGCCCGGGTACTCGACAAGCTCGGCATTCAGCTTGTCATCGCCAATAAGTCTGGCTGCTGTGGCGCGGTCAGCCATCACCTTTCGGCGCAGCAGGAGGCATTGGATTTCATGCGTCGCAACATCGATGCCTGGTGGCCGCATATCGAGGCCGGTGCCGAGGCGGTGCTGATCACCGCCAGCGGCTGTGGCGCGGCGGTCAAGGAGTACGGCTATCTATTCAAGGATGATCCCCAGTACGCGGAGAAGGCCGCCCGGGTGGCGGAACTGGCGAGAGACATCGGCGAGGTGCTGCGGGACGAGAACCTGCCCCTCGAGCGCATCAAATCAAAATATAAGCAGATCGCCTTCCATAGCTCCTGCACCCTGCAGCATGGTCAGCAGCTCGATGGCGTGGTGGAGGGTATTCTGCGCAGGGCGGGTTTCAAACTGACCCCGGTGGCCGATGCCCATCTCTGCTGCGGTTCCGCCGGCACCTACTCGATCCTGCAACCCGGGCTTTCACAGCAGTTGTTGAGCAACAAGCTGCAGGCCCTGGAAGCAGGCACACCGGAGGTGATCGCTACTGCCAACGTCGGTTGTCAACTACACCTGGCGAGCAAGGCAAGCCGACCTGTTAAACACTGGATCGAGCTGCTGGACGAAGCAATGCTATAAGGTGGGCGGTGCCCACCCTATAATTTGATGATCCTCACGTAGGGTAGGCACCGCCCACCAAAACTATTGACCGGACAGCCTGATCCGGTTAATTTCTGGAAAATTTTCTAAGAGGGAAGCCAGTCAATGAAGGTCACTGAAGAGATGGTCAGGATCAAGGCCTATGAGCTGTGGGAAGCGAGCGGCAAGCCATTAGGGTCAGCTGAAGAGATCTGGTTTGCGGCCCAGGCTCTGTTGCTCGATGCCGCCAGCACAACACCCTCAGTCAGGAATCAAACACCGCCCAATGGATTGCGTCAGCTGACCAGCTTTTAGGTCTATCTGATCGCAGTATGGGTGAACACTCCGCCATTCGGTCGAGTCGATCTCCTTAACTTAGCAATAGAAGTACAACTGGCATGGCATATAAGGGCCACGGAAAAAATGATTTGTCCTATCTCACGCCCCTCTTCGGGCAACCTTTGGACGATTTTCAATCGCAAATTCCTCAAATTAGTCCAGCTAGTCTTGCGGATTTGCTCAATCAAATCGCCCAAATTTCACCCAAATTTGAACGTGATCTTCGGACAAATCATTTTTTCCGCGGCCCTAATGCCTGCCATCACGGGTCCCTCCTTTTGTTTTCTGAAGGGGGAGTGCCATTTGTTTTTCGGTCCTATATTAAAGAGGTATTTTCATGACCGAGCAGTCACTGTCTTTCGTCAGCCGCCTTGGATTGGCTTTTCAGCTCTTTTTTCGCACCCTTTTCAATGCTGGATTTGCCGGTTCGGTCACACGCTGTCTCAACCCACCCGAGCCTGAAAAGGAGACCCAAGAAGAACCCGAAGCCCCGGTCCTGCTCGAAGCCAACCCCGACTCCGCGCTCCAGCTATTAGGCTTACTTCAGCAGGAGGGGAGGCTGGTGGATTTCCTCGAAGAGGATGTGGCCCAGTATACCGACGCGGAGATCGGTGCGGCGGTGCGGGTGGTGCATGAGGGTTGTCGCAAGGCGTTGCACGAACATTTCACCCTGCTGCCGATCCGCCAGGAGACGGAGGGCGCCCGTGTCACCCTGGAGCCCGGTTTCGATGCCTCGGCGATGCGACCCACCGGCAATCTGGTGGGAGAACCGCCGTTTACCGGCACCCTGGCCCACCGCGGCTGGCGCGCCAGCGAGGTGCGTCTGCCCAAGCTGGCCAAGGGCCATGACGTGCAGATCATCGCTCCCGCGGAGGTGGAGCTGTGAGCGAAGCACGCTATTCCATCGGGGTGGATCTGGGCACTACCCACTGCGCCCTCTCCTATGTGGATCTGGCCGCCAGCGAGGGTGAAGAGGTCGATCTGGCGATCAGTCCGATCCCGCAACTGACTGCCCCGGGCAGCGTCGAGGAGCGGCCCCTGCTGCCCTCTTTCCTCTATCTGCCGCATGCCGACGAACTGGCAACCGGTGACCTGATCCTGCCCTGGGTGGCGGGACAGGCCTGGGCGGCCGGGCATCTGGCCCGGGACAAGGGGGCGCAGACCCCGATCCGCCTGGTCTCCAGCGCCAAGAGCTGGCTCTGTCACGCTGGGGTCGACCGCCGAGCCGCGATCCTGCCCGCCGAGGCGCCGGAGGAGATCGAACAGATCTCCCCCTTCACCGCCTCCATCCGCTATCTGGAACACCTGCGTCAGGCGTGGAATCAGACGCACCCCGAGGCGCCGCTGGAGCAGCAGGAGCTGACCATCACCATCCCGGCCTCCTTCGATCCGGCGGCCCGCGAACTCACCGCCGAAGCGGCGCAAGCCGCGGGCTTTCCCCATGCGACCCTGCTGGAGGAGCCCCAGTCGGCCCTCTACAGCTGGATCCAGGCCAGCGGGGGAGAGTGGCGCGAGCAGGTCCAGGTGGGCGACGTGATCCTGGTGGTCGATGTGGGTGGCGGTACGACCGATCTATCACTGATCGCGGTGGTGGAGCGGGACGGCGCCCTGGAGCTGCACCGGGTGGCGGTAGGCGAGCATATCCTGCTGGGGGGCGACAATATGGACCTGACCCTGGCTCACACTGTCGCACAGAAGCTCGCCAGTCAGGGCACCCGTCTCGACCCCTGGCAGATCCGCGCCCTGACCCACGGCTGTCGGGCCGCCAAGGAGGCCCTGCTGAGCGATCCTGAGCTGGCCTGCGTACCGGTGGTGGTACCGGGCCGCAGCAGCAAGCTGATCGGAGGCACCGTGCGCAGTGAACTGACCCGTGAAGAGGTGACATCCATCGCCCTGGAGGGTTTCTTCCCGCTGGCGGATGCCGCTAGCCGGCCAATGGTGCGGGCGCGCACTGGCCTGACCCAGTTGGGTCTGCCCTATGCCCAGGATCCGGCCATCACCCGCCATCTGGCCGCCTTCCTCGGTCGCCAGGCAGAGGCCACCAGTGACCTTGAGGGCTTCGCCGGCAACCTGTCCGAAGGGGCCAGCTTCCTGCACCCTACCGCGGTGCTGTTCAACGGCGGTGTGTTCAAGGCCCAGCCCCTGGTGGAGCGGGTGATGCAGGTGCTCAATGGTTGGCTCGAAGCCGAGCAGGCCCCGGCGGCAAGGCTGCTGGAAGGCGCCGATCTGGATCTGGCGGTGGCCAAGGGGGCCGCCTACTACGGCTATGTGCGGGGCGGCGAAGGAGTGCGTATCCGCGGCGGCACGGCCCAGTCCTACTATGTCGGGGTGGAGTCTGCCATGCCGGCGGTGCCGGGCATGGAGCCGCCGGTGCATGTGCTGTGTATCGCCCCCTTCGGCATGGAGGAGGGCAGCGAGGCGGAGCTGCCGCCCCAGGAGTTCGGTTTGATCGTCGGTGAGCCGGTGCATTTTCGCTTTTTTGGCTCCTCAGTGCGCCGCCATGATCAGGTGGGTACCCTGTTGGAGTACTGGGACGAGGAGGAGATTCAGGAGCTGGAAGGGATCGAGGCCAACCTGCCTGCGGAGGGGCGCGCCCCGGGCGAGGTGGTGCCAGTGCGGCTCAGTGCCGTGGTAACCGAGACCGGCACCCTGCGTCTGGAGGCCCTGCCCCGTGGGGGTGAGGAGCACTGGAAGGTCGAATTCGAGGTGCGTAGCTGAGATTCAGGCCCATATATGCACCACGAAACTCAGTAATAAAGTTCCTCCCCCCCTTGAAGGGAGGCCAGGAGGGGGGTGATATATTTCCGGTACAATGGAGTTACAGCACCCCCCCCCCATCCCAGCCTTCCCCCTCAAGGGGGAAGGAGCGGTAGAGCAACACTATGTCGCGTTATTTGATCGGTATCGACCTGGGCACCACCAACACGGTGATCGCCTATGCGGATCGTGAACAGGATGAGTCGATCCAACTCTTCGAGATCGAGCAATTGGTGGCCTTGGGGGAGGTGGCGAAGCGGCCGCAGCTGCCCTCCCTGCGTTACCACCCCAGCCCGGGGGAGCTGAATCCGACCGACCTGACCCTGCCTTGGGTCAATGTGGACCCGGCCGGGGTGCCCGACGCCATCGTCGGCAGTCTGGCGCGGGAGCTGGGCAGCCAGGTGCCGGGTCATCTGGTGGTCAGCGCCAAGAGCTGGCTCTCCCACCGTTCGGTCGACCGCACCGCCGACATCCTGCCCTGGGGCGCGGCTGAGGAGGTGACGAAGATCTCACCCCTGGCGGCCAGCGCCAGCTATCTCGCCTACCTGCGCGCGGCCTGGAATCACAGCCACCCGGGCTATCCCCTGGAGCAGCAGGAGCTGGTGCTGACGGTGCCCGCCTCCTTTGACGAGGGCGCCCGCGCCCTGACCCTGCAGGCGGCAAAGCAGGCGGGGATTACGCAGCTGCGCCTGCTGGAGGAGCCCCAGGCGGCCTTCTATGACTGGCTGCATCGCCATCGCGACGGCCTGGAAGAGACCCTGGCGCAGACCCGCCTGGCGCTGGTCTGCGATGTGGGTGGCGGCACCACCGACCTTACCCTGATCAAGGTGGAGGCAACCGAAGAGGGTCCGCGGCTGACCCGCATCGGGGTGGGCGACCATCTGATGCTGGGCGGCGATAACATGGATCTGGGCCTGGCCCATGTGGCGGAGGGGCGCATCGCCGCGGGCGGTGGCCGTCTCAGCGCCCCCCAGCTGGCTCAGCTCAGCCAGCAGTGCCGCGGCGCCAAGGAGCGTCTGCTCGAAGCAGAAGCGCCCGACGCGTTCAAGGTAACCGTTCTGGGTGCGGGCGCCAAACTGATCGGCGGCGCCCGCTCCACCGAGCTGGGCAGGGCGGAAGTGAACGAGATGGTGCTGGAGGGCTTCTTTCCCCGAGTGGGGCTCGATGAGCGGCCACAACGGGTGCGTGGCGGTATCGTGGAGTTTGGCCTGCCCTATGCCGCCGATCCGGCGATCACCCGCCATCTGGCCGGTTTCCTGGCCCAGCATGCCCGGGTGGCGGCGGAGGCCCTGGAGATTCCCTCTCCTGAGCAAGGCGTGCCGGTGCCCGATACGGTGCTGCTCAATGGCGGCGTCTTTCGTAGTACCGCATTGTCGGAGCGACTGCTGGAGACCCTTGGCGACTGGCGCGGCAAACCTCCGCGGAAGTTGCTCAACGAGCAGCCGGAGCAGGCGGTGGCGCGAGGCGCGGTGGCCTATGCCCTGGGCCGTGCGGGCAGGGCGCCTCAGATCGGTGGCGGCTCGGCGCGCAGCTATTTTCTCGCCCTGGAGGATGACGGGGCACAACATCGCGGGGTCTGTCTGCTGCCGCGCGGCACCCGGGAGGGTGAGGAGTTGCTGCTCGACGGACGCAGTTTTTCCCTGTTGCTGGGTCAGCCGGTACGCTTCCATCTGTTTTCCACCATCGCCGATACGCCCTGGCAGGGAGGTGAGCTGGTGGAGCTGGACCCGGCGACCATGCTCGCGTTGCCCCCCATCGCCACCGTGCTGAAGAGCAAGGGCGCGGGTGCCGTCAAGGAGACCCCGGTGCAGCTGGCGGCCAGTCTGACCGAAGTGGGCACCCTGGAAGTGCAGTGCGTGGCCATGACCGGGCAGCGCCAGCGCTGGCGGCTGGAGTTTCAACTGCGTGGCCAGGGTGCGGAGCCCGAGGTTGCCGCGGCGGAACTTCCACCCCGCTTCCCGGAAGCGGCCCAGCTGGTTGAGCGGATCTATGGCCGGCAAAAGAGAGCGGTAGAGGCGGGCGAGGTCAAGCGCCTGCGCAATCAGCTGGAACGGCTGCTGGGTCCTCGGGAGGAGTGGGATGGCCTGCTGCTGCGCGAACTCTTCGGGGTGCTGTGGGACGGGACTGGCAAGCGGCGGCGCTCCGCCGACCATGAACGGATCTGGCTCAACCTCGCCGGTTATTGCGCGCGCCCTGGGTTTGGCTATCCGCTGGACGACTGGCGGGTGGAACAGCTCTGGAGTCTGTACGCTGCGGGTATACAGTTCGGCAAGGAGGCCCGTATCTGGGCGGAGTGGTGGATCCTCTGGCGACGGGTGGCCGGCGGGCTGGACGAGGCGGCGCAGCTCCGCCTGTTCGAGGATATTGCCTACTACCTGCGGCCGCCCGGTGCGGCCAAGCGACCCCCGGGTCCAAAGAAGCAGGGCTATGACGATATGGTCAGGCTGGCGGCCTCGCTGGAGCGATTACCCGTAGAGCGCAAGCTCGAACTGGGGGGCTGGTTGCTGCAACGGCTGCGTAAACCCAAGGAGAATATCCAGACCTGGTGGGCCATCGGCAGACTGGGGGCGCGTGAGCCGGTCTACGGCAGCGCTCACCGGGTGGTGCCGGTGGAGACCGCGGAGCAGTGGCTACAGCAACTGCTGGCACAGGACTGGAAAAAGATTGCACCGGCCGCCTTCGCCGCTGCCCTGATCAGCCGCAAGACCGGGGACCGGGAGCGCGATCTCAGCGAAGCGTTGCGGGAGCAGGTCATCGAACGTCTGACCGCGATCAAGGCGCCCGCCTCCTGGCTGGCGATGGTGCGCGAGGTTGTCGAGCTGAGCGCGGCGGACGAGAAGCGCCTGCTCGGTGACTCCCTGCCGGTGGGGCTGAAGCTGTTGCATTGAGAGAAAAAGGCCAGTGGATTGGTGGGAATGATCTGCTTATTGCGGCACATGCACTGAAAATGCCGTTGTAGGAGCTGCCCATGGCCGCGACCAAAGGCGGCAAGCCTTTTCGGCATCTTCACACAAAGCGACTAGCGTCGCTAATCGCAGCCACGGGCAGCTCCTACGGAGGCTGAATAGTTAAAAAGCAACAATCAAGCCTATTGACTTGGTTTTGATGCCACTATTTTTGATCTTGTGAGTTAATTTTTTTTGGCCTATGCTTTGGCCTATGCCAAACGACCAAGAGAATAAGATGCACACAGATCGACATGTCCGGCTGTTTAGAAACGGGCGCAATCAGGCGCTTCGGATACCCCGGGAATTCGAACTGCCCGGAGACGAGGCGGTTATCCGTAAGGAGGGGAACCGCCTGATTGTAGAACCGGTTCAACCTGCATCCCTCCTGGCGATGCTTGCCACACTTGAACCCTTGGATGAAAGGCTGCCAGAGGTAGATGACTCTCTCCCGGCGGATGATGTGAGCCTGTAAGGTGGCGTCGTTTAGCTACCTGCTGGATACCAATATCATCTCTGATCTGGTGCACGAGCCTCAAGGCCGCGTTATGCGGCGAATTGCCCAAGTGGGTGAAGAGTCTGTTTGCACCAGTATCATTGTCGCATCTGAATTGTGGTTCGGAGCGGAAAAGAGGGCTTCAGAACGACTGACTCGACAGCTCGAAAAGATTCTTTCGGTGCTGGTTGTGCTCCCTTTTGAAACGCCCGCGGAGCGTCAATATGGGCAATTGCGTGCTCATTTACAGAAAAAAGGCCAGTTGATTGGTGGGAATGATCTGTTCATTGCGGCACATGCACTTTCCTTGAAGCTGACTCTGGTTACGGCAAATGAGGGGGAGTTTATCCGTGTGCCAGGCTTGTCGGTTGAAAACTGGTTGAGTCGTTAGGGCGTCGTCGTGGGCGGCCGGGTAGAGCCAGCTTTTCTTCGTGAGCTTCGTGGTGAATAAAAAACCGATCTAGCAAAGCCCAAAAAACCAAACTTTATCAATGGCTGGGCTAAGATGAAATTAGAGGTTTTGGAGCTTGCCGATGTCACACTGGTCCCTGTCCCGCTGGTTCATGCTGGTTTGCCTGCTGTTTTCCGCTCCGTTGTGGGCCACTGGAGGCACCGGTTATGTGCTGGACGTGAACGGGATGATCGGCCCGGCCACCGCGGACTACCTGGAACGCGCCCAGGATCGGGCAGAGGCACATGGTGCTGAGCTGGTGGTGCTGCGCATGGATACGCCGGGCGGACTGGATACCTCCATGCGCGCCATC
>CBDVCD010000093.1:0-11203 GCA_965372385.1 uncultured Gammaproteobacteria bacterium
AGAAATAAAAAATGTCCACTTGACACCAGAATTGGTTTTAGAAATACATCGAATTATATCCACAGGAACACTTGATGACCCTACAGCGGCGGGAAGAATCAGGAATCCAGGGAAACGGGTACACGTAGTGGACTCAGAACACTCCACCATCCTCCACACCCCTCCAATTGCTACAAGCTTGCCAGAGCGGTTGATAGTCTTGTGTAAATTCGCCAATCAGAGTGATGACAGCCTACCCTTTATTCACCCAGTGATCAGAGCAATTCTCCTGCACTTCATGCTGGGATATGATCACCCTTTTATAGATGGAAATGGGCGAACAGCGCGAGCCCTATTTTATTGGAGTATGGCGCGCCAAAAATATTGGCTCATGGAGTACGTCTCGATCTCCCGCTTACTCAAGCAGGCGCCTGCACAATATGGACGCGCCTACCTATACACGGAAACAGATGCGAACGACACCACATACTTTATTCTTCACCAATTGTCAGTGATAGAGCGAGCTATACAAGCACTTTATGACTATCTGGATTTGAAATCTTCACAACAGCGATCTGCAGAAATATTACTCCGGCATTCTTCTAGATTCACCAGTCAACTTAACTACCGACAAGTAGCGCTCTTAAGCCACGCACTCAAACATCCAGGCCATGGTTACACCGTAGACAGCCACAAGCGCTCACACAAAATAACCCAACAGACCTCCCGAACCGATCTACTCAAACTCGCTGATTTAGGATTGCTTGAAAAAGCAAAGGTGGGGCGGGCATTCATATTTTATGCACCTGAAGATTTACAGCAACGCATTGACTGACTGAGAGAACCAAATATTCTGAAAAGAGAGCGGGTGCTGCACGAAAACAGAGATTTCGAACAGAACTTTTAAGTTCTCCGTGCTACCTGGAACTCTTTCAAGGTGATATTGTCTTGTGCAGCGAGCCGATAAACGACCGGCGCCAGTCACGAGAATTTTGACCGTATGCACAAGATGCAATTCGCCAGCCGCATTAAAGTCCAAGTCCATCAGATTGCTGCTTTTCTGAAAAAAACCGTCCTCAAGATGGAGTTCGAACAATGACCCCGGTAAAGAGAGGGCGTCGCCGCGATGCGATCGACCACGCCATGGAACGTGCTCTCAGGCTGGGTGTCTTTATCGACTATGGCGCAGCTTGGTCTTTCGTCACACAGCTCGAAGAGATTGCGGAGCAGATCGCGCAGTTCCTGCCAAAGGAATCCGAACGCGCCGTTGATCTGTACGAAACCTTTATCGCTGGTTGTTACGAAAAGGCAGAGGAGATCGACGACTCGAGCGGTAACCTGGGGATGTTTGTCGAGGACCTCTTTTGTGGCTGGATAAAAGCCCGCCAGGCTACGCATGCTGATAGTGAAAAGACCGCTGAAAGATTGCTGGGCTGGATGGACAAAGACGATTACGGTTTTTGCTACCAGCTCGAACGTGAAGCAGTAAAGGTCCTGAACAGGAACGGACTAGCGCACTTCGCCTCCCAGGTGCAGACGCGTCTCGATGCCGCGAGACGGCCATCGAAACATTCGAACGATGACGGGCACACTCAACAAAATACCAGCTATCGCCAACGCTATTGGGGCAAGGTACTAAAGACATCTATGCCGCACAACGTAACGTGGATGCCTATGTCGCATTGTGCCAGGAGACCGAACTATTGCCGGTCGACTGCGAGATCATAGCTGGGATGCTGCAAGCCCGTCGTAAACCAGAACAAGCGCTTGAATGGGTCGAGCGAGGTCTTAATCTCGAAAACCAACACCCAGGAGGTCAAGGATCGAGCTATAAACTGGATGAGATGAAGCGCAAACTCCTGGTCAAGCTTGGCCAGTCCGACGAGGCGCTCGCATCGGCATGGATCGAATTCGAAAAATTTCCATGCAAGCTGGCCTACGATCAGCTCATAAAGTATGTGCCGAAAGGGGAACGAACGATATGGCATGACAAGGCAATGAAAGCCTCGGATCAGGCGGACCTGAATTTTGTCATCGAGCTGTGGCTCGCAACCAAAGAGATGGACCGACTGGCAGGGCGGCTTCGGCGTTCGACTCACCAGGAACTCGAGTCCCTTAGCCACTACACGACTGAATCCGCGGCAAAGAAGCTGGCGCGTCTCCACCCCGACGTAGCAGCGAAGGTTTACCGTGCCTTGGGAGTGCGCATACTCAACTCGAGAAAGAGCCAGTACTACGATGCTGCCCTGTCACACTTCGCACAAGCCAGGCGTTGTTATAAGAAGGCAGGAGATGAGCCGGCCTGGAGAAAACTTGTCGAAGAGATTCTACAAACCCATCGCCGAAAAAGCGCATTCATGCCTGGTTTCGAAAAACTGATCCAGGGTAAAAGGCCCTACGCCGAATCATCCTTTGCTGAGCGTACCAAACGTCGAAAACGGAGCTGGAATCCATGATGAAGACTTCCATACAATATCAATCTGTTCCGGAGATCCCATGAGAATACCGACAGTCGGGAGAAACGAACTCTGCCCCTGTGGCAGTGGGAAAAAGTACAAGAAGTGCTGCCTGGGAAAGGATGAATCTGCCGCATCCGACCGTGGCGCTGCCGGCGCCTCCGAGTCGCTGCGCCAGGCACTGGAGGACCGGCAGTTCAACTCATTGGAAGAAGTCCAGGCCCTTGTCGAGCAGCATACGCAACAGCAAAACCAGAGAGCGCTAGACGAGTTTCATGGTTTGGCACCCGAGCAGATGCATCGCCTGCTGAACTTCCCGTTTACATCACCACAACTGGTCCACTTCCCCGAGGTACTCGACAGCGGCCCGAAAGCGCCGATACTGACCCTTTTCGGGCTGCTGGTCGGGGCCATCGGCGAGCAGGGTTTGAAACCAACCGCCAAGGGCAACCTGCCTCGAAAGTTCTGCCGCGAGTCTGCGCTGATCTACTGGGGCGAACAAAAGTATCGAGAGAATACGCGGTTTGGCGGCATCAACCGGGAAGATGATTTCCTTGACTTGCACGTTACTCGCCTGGTGGCGGAACTGGCAGGGCTGATCCGAAAATACAAGGGTCGGTTCATTCTCAGCCATGATTGCCGAGCATTACTGGCTGGGGGCAGTCTGGCAAGCATCTACCCGCGGCTGTTCCAAACCTATATCGTACAATTCAACTGGGGCTATCAGGATCGCTACCCCGAACTTCGCTTCATCCAGCAGGCCTTTCTATTCACCCTCTACGTGTTGACACGGCATGGCGACACCTGGCTGCCTCACGAGTTTTATGAAGACAGCTTTCTGCGCGCCTTCCCGTCGGTGCTGAACGAGGTACCACTGAGCCCAGTGTTTTCGCCGGAGGAGGAGATACGCCGTTGCTACACCCGGCGCACCCTGATGGAATTTGCCGGCCTTCTGGGGTTGGCCGAGGTGAAACCAATTACCGACGAGCGCTTTTGTCACCAGTATCGTGTGAAGGCCCTGCCGCTGCTGCACCAGGCCGTGCGGTTTCAGCTTGCCGAGTAACCACCTATGGCGAGAAAACAAAAACAGGATGCCCTGGCAGAATTTCTGGCTGCCGCACCGTCCCGGGTCCTGGCTGATCTGCTGGTCTGACTGGCGGCCACGCGACCCGATGTTCGCCGCGAGTGCTTCGACTACCTGAAAAAGCATGTTCCGCTGTCAGACAGCCGGGGAAAACAGTCAGAAGGCGAGATACCGCTGGCACTCTGGTGCGAACTGGAGCCGGATCTGAGTGAACTGGATGTGTACGGCGGTGGTGACTATGATCAAGTTGCCGACCTGCTCTATGAGATCGAACAAAAGCTGTCCCGGAAAAAGATAGATGGCAGGTACCGGCGCAGGCTTCTGGACAACATCCTTCCCTACATCGAGAGTGGCAACGCGGGCATGGATGACCAACTCTATGATCTGGCTTATGCCACCTGCTATGACGATAACGATCTGCGTTTTCTGGCTGAGGTATTCGAAGACATGGGAGGTGACTGGAAGATTGAGCACGCCCGCCGCATCTACCGCAAGCTCGGCAATCGTGACAAATATCTTGAACTGCGTAACCGTAAAATGACCTACGGCACTGACTACTACGACTTGGCCAGCTTCTACTGGAAGACCGGCGAAAAGAAGAAGGCCATGCAGGTTGCCGAGGAAGGTATGCTTAAAGGCAAGGGTCGTATGGATGAACTACGCCAGTTCCTTGCCCAGCGAGCCAAGGATACTGGTAATCGTGATCGCTATCTGGAGTTGCAGTTTGCCCAGACGGTCGATCACCTCACGTGCGAAAAATACAAGGCCTTCCGGAAGCTCTGCACGACAGCGGAATGGAAATCCTACGAAGTAAAAATCCTTGCGCGGCTCAAGAGTGCCTGGGACACGGAGCAACTAAGAATTCGTATGCACCGGAAAGAATATACAGAATGCGTAAGGGTTCTATGCGGTCGGTCTTCGTATGTATTACAATATCCTACATGTAATGTGCACCTAAGGAGGTAATACATGCAGAGCTCAACCCTTACCAGCAAAGGACAGGTCACGATTCCGGCCGAGGTGCGCAGGCGTCTTGGGTTGCATCCGGGCGATCGCGTCGGGTTTGTCGTCGACGGCGATGAGGTCCGTCTGGTACGCAAAGAGAACCGCATCGAAGCCGCCTTCGGCATCTGCAAGACCGGAGGGGCCTCCGTCAGCCTCGAGGACATGGAGAAGATCGTTAAGCGCCGGGCCCAGTCATGATCGCTGTCGACACCAACTTGCTGGTGCGGATTCTGGCGGACGATCCGAGCCAGCCTGCTCAAGTCGATGCGGCCCGCACCTTGGCCAGCCAGGCGCAGCAGGTTTTCGTGCCACTTGTAGTGCAGGTGGAGACAGTCTGGGTGCTGGAGAGTGGTTACGGGCTGTCCAAGAAGGCCGTCTTCCAGGCGTTGGAACACCTCGAGATCAATCAAGCTTTTGTATTGGAAGACGAAGATCTAAGCCATCGCGCACTGGAGCTTTTTCGGTCCTCCAATGCCGATTATTCGGACTGTATAATTCTCTCCAATTGCCGCGCCAGGGACCTAGAGCTCTACACTTTCGACAAACGTCTCAGCAAACTTGCTGGCGCCTCTCCAGTGACTGTGTGATATGCAATGGCCTTAAATATGGTTGCGGCAATGCGTGAAACAGGGTCTTGAATTGAGCTTTCAGGATCCGGTTTTCTGCAGCAAGATACTCATTTCGCAAAAGAAGTTCCTGGTCCACTGTCCCGGTGATATAGGCCAGTATGCGCACCCAATCCAAAAAATCCCCACCGCCAAATAAAATTAATCGTCCAATTGTAAGCCTCGGTCGAGGCAAGACACAAAGACATAGTGACACGTTCAATAGATGTTAAGATGTTGATATCTCAATACGGATGAGTTTTTTGACCACACGGGACGCCGACCATGCCTCAAAGCTGCTGGCTCACCTGGATTCACACACTACAGAGCGACATTACCGGCGCAAGGAGAAGGTAATAAAACCTTTGTTTTGAAGATTTTTTTGGAAACGCGAGAGGGTTAGAAAGCTGTAACCTATTGAATTATGGTGGCCAGGCGCGGAATCGAACCACGGACACGGGGATTTTCAGTCCCCTGCTCTACCGACTGAGCTACCTGGCCTTTGTAATTTATGATCATTTTAGCTGGCACTCGGACTCCTGTCCTCGCTGCACAATTAACGCTATCCGGCCCAACGTCCTGTCGGGCGTTCGTCGCGCTGCGTTTGTCCACTGGACAAACGGTCGCTCCTCACCCGACTTAGCCACTTGGCCAGAATGTGGGGAGGGCGTATTAAACCCAGCTTACTCTTTTGAGTCAAGCGGGATTGGGTCCACTTATTTTGGTGGGACGTAGTCTGGCGGTGTTTCCGCACCTACCCCAAAGAAAAACGACTCCATCTGCTCTTCGAGAAACTTGCGCGCCTTGGGATCCATCGGGCTGATGCGGTTTTCGTTGATGAGCATGGTCTGGTGACGTAACCACTCCTGCCAGGCCTCTTTCGAGACATTATCGAAGATCCGCTGACCCAGTTCACCAGGATAGGGCACCCGCGCCAACCCCTCGGCCTCGCGGTTCAGTTTTACGCAGTTTACCGTTCGACTCATCCGCTCTCTCCTGTGGATCGCTGTTGCAGTTCTTCGAGGATACGCGAGACCGGCGCCGCCAGTCCCCGCACATCCGGGTCGGCCAGGTTATACCAGACCCGCGCCCCATCATCCATAACCCGGTTACTGGGGTTATTCAGGTAAATCTCCACCGGTGTCATATCGAAATGGAAATGCGAGAAGGTGTGACGCCTTTTCGGCAGCCGGGATATGTCTGCAGGTTCAAATGCCAGTTGCTCCTGACACCAGTCAACGGGATCCTCATCTATCGGACACTCGGGAAAGCTCCAGAGCCCGCCCCAGATGCCGATGGGTGGGCGCCGCTCCAGCAGCACAGCACCTGTCTGATCGCGTAAAATCAGTAGATAGCTGGCTCTTACCGGCAGGGATTTTTTCGGCCTGGGTGCAGGCAGCACCCGCTGCCGGCCCTGCGTATGGGCCAAACAGGAACCCACCAGGGGGCATGACTCACAGGTGGGAGTACCCCGCCGACAGATCAGCGAACCCAGATCCATCATGGCCTGATTGTAGGCCGCCGTTTCCGTCTCCGGGGTAAGCTGCTCGCTCAATGACCACAATTGCTTGAGAACCGCTGCCTTTCCCGGCCAGCCATCAACACTAAAATATCGGGTCAGAACCCGTTTCACATTCCCATCGAGGATGGCATGTTGCTGCCCCATGGCCAGCGAGAGTATCGCACCGGCCGTGGAGCGTCCGATACCCGGCAGTGACTGAAGCGGTTCCAGGCGATCGGGCAGACAGCCGTCATGCTGGTCTCGCACTATCCGCGCGGCCTTGTGCAGATTGCGCGCCCGGGCGTAGTAGCCCAGACCGGACCAGCGATGCAGCACCTCATCCAGTTGTGCATCCGCCAGGGCAAGCGGGCTGGGAAAGCGGGCCATGAAGCGCTGGTAGTAGGGGATGACGGTGGCCACCTGGGTCTGCTGCAACATGATCTCGGAGACCCACACCGCATAGGGGTCCCGACTCTGCTGCCAGGGCAGGTCCTTGCGGCCGTGACGCGCGTACCAGGCCAGCACTGCCGCCGAAAATGCTGCTGCCTGCATCTCGATCGAACCACTGACACAACCCTCTGACGGCATCGGCACAATCTGTTACAGAAAACCCTTTAAGGCCTCCGGTAGTTTCTCCTTCAGATCCGGGAGCATCTCCTGAAGCTTCTCGTCCACCTTCTCTTTGAGCCTTTCCTTCTGCTTCTCTTCCAGGACTTTAACCAGATCGATACTCCATTTTGGATCGGCCCAGGTTCCTTTCAAGTGGATTGGAATCGGGATACCTTCCAGCTCCTCCAAGCCCTGTCCGCCCTGCCCTTTGGACGTATTGACGATCACGGGTCTCACCGTGTAATCCATATTCTCCATGACGATATTGACCTTTCCGCCCCCTTCGACTCGTAGAAAAGGGGATTTGGCCAGTAGATCCCGATTATTCAGAATGCCATTCTGAATCACCGCGCTGCCGCTTATCTCGGAAAAATCGGTCTGCTCCGGCTCATTGGCAATGGCGACAGACTCTCCAGAGAACTTTGCCTTGGCCTCCCTGATCATCTTCGCCAGATTGACCCCCTTTACCGCACCGTCGACAAAATTGAAGTTCAGTGAACCCTTGAGGCCCCTTTTCAGCTGGCTGAGGGTCTCCCCGCTGCTGGTGACATTGGCGCTAAAATCACCAGTGCCTTCCAGCTTATCCGTATCCGTCAGATCCCTGAGCAAGGGTCCTGCGAGAATGTGTGTGGCCTGCTGATCGAGCTTGAGCTGGGGGGTCTCGCCACGCACATCCAGAACCACACTCCCCTTGATCAAGCCATCGTAGAAACGCCCTACCTGCTCATCGATCTTCAGCTGTCCGTCCTTACTGACCACCCTGACCTGAATCGCTTCCGCCTGGATATTCTTCACCGTCAGACTGTTGATCCGAAGGTTGCCGTCCAGATTCAATTTGCGCAGCATCTCCACCGGAAACAAGGGCTCCTCCTTGCTTGGCGTAGAGGTTTTTTCAACTTCCGCGGAGTCGCTTGGGGGAGGCAGATAGCGATCCAGATCGATCTGATCAATATCCAGGTTGAACTTATAGAGCGGGTTGGCCGGATTCAGCAACTCAAGATCACCCTTGATATGGGTGTCATCCAACACCAGGGTCAATTTTCGCATGGCAACGAGATCCTGGGTGGCATTGAAGGCGGTGGAGATACTCAGCTTTTTCAGTACCTCAGGATCAGTTGTTTCGGGCACCGCTAACCCCAATTGCTTCAGCCACTGACGGGGAGCGAACTCCTTCAGCTTCAACTCACCGGCAAATGTCGGATTGGAGTGGATACCTTCTCCCTGCACCAGGCCGCTGATCGCCAGCTCCCCGGAGGTGATGGCAAGATTTCTGATATTGAGGGTTTCCACGGCCTGATTGATTTCGAGATCCGCTCGAAGTTGTACCTCCACCCCCTCTTGGGGCAATCCTTCACCCTTGACCTTGAGATCCAGACGCAGGGCCTCGAAAGAGAGGGCCTGTTGATCCGGGTCGGCGTTCAATGTTCCACTGAGATCCACTCTACCCTGCATGGCAGGCCGCTGGCTTTCCAGGTCCAACCCAAGACTGATGTCCACCGGTCTGCCAGGGCTGAAGGGACCGGTCTCCAGCTGCAAACCCTTGATCTCATAACGCTCGCCCGTGCTCCGATCGTCCCACACCACATGGGCATCACGGATCGCCACTCCTCCAATGGAAAAGCCCGCAAGCCCCCCAGCTGATGGCTCTTCACCCAAGTCCGCCGGTAACTCACCGGGCTGGTCTGTGTGTCGGCCGGTGATATCCTGCCAGTTGGTGGCACCTTTTTTCGATTTCGCAAGATTCAGTTCCAGGCCTTCGACCTTCACCCTATCCACTTCGAGGGTCTGTTGAAAAATCAATGGCAGCAGCTTGACCCGCACATTGGCATGTTCCAGTGAGGCGAAATCCTGCTCGCCGAAGCCAGGCGCATTACTCAGACGCAGACCGTTGAGCTCGAGCCCCAGCCAGGGAAACACCGAGAGACCGATGTCACCCGTGATGCTCAGATCACGCCCGGTAGCCTGTTTCACCTCGGAGACAATCGTCTCCTTGTACTCATTGGGATCGATAAAGAGCAATAAAAAAACCACCAGGGAGATGATGAATACAACCAGAATACTCAACAGCCAACCAAGAATTTTCAATAACTTCCCCATCTTCAATCCTCTTGTCTATTCATCTTTTACCCGTGGGCTAGCACAATTCCAGCAAACCTCGAAGTTCGCCTCGACCCGCTCCCCACACCTTGAGCAGCGCCAGGTATTATTTTCCGCAATTGAGCTGCGGCTGTTTGTGAAGTCCCGCAGCAATTCCTCTGCTCTCGACAGATCCCGATCCTCAACCAGCCAGACTTCCGGATAGATATTGGCCGGCAGCTCACCCGCGGCCCCAGACAGATAGTCGCCGAGTATGACTGCCGCTACATTGTTGGCCCCAAGCACGTCCTTGAGGATCTGGGCTTCGATACGGTCAGCCGCCTGGTAGAGTTTTTTCATCTATCAAGCAATCGTTGTGGGTCCCATGAGCAGCCTCGATACATAGACATTCAGACGAGACAGAAGTTGTTTAACGCCAGCCGGACTTGAATGAAGGCATCTCCACATTGAGCGCTTCAGAGAAATTCGCATGGGTAACTGTCACTGTTGTGAGCTTCACGCCAGCAAAATTGGTTCGCGTAACATTGGCATTGCGCATGATGGTCCCACCCATGATGCAGTGTGAGAGATCCGCATCGGTCAGGTCGGCATTCCGCAGGTCCACCAGACGCAAAGGGCAGTTCGCCAACATGGCGCCTTTCAAAGAGGCGTCCCGCATACCCGCTCTGACCAGGATGGCCGGTCTCGTACCCTCGTCCCCGGAGGCCTTGACACCATCCAGCCTGGCCCGGATCAGGTTCGCATCATTCAGGTGACTGCCTGACAGATCGCTATGACTGAGATCGGCTTCACGCAGATAGGCGCCAATCAGGACCGCATGTCTCAGGTTGGCGTGACTGAGGTTGGCGGCGTGAAGATGGGCATTGGAGAGGTCTGCGTCCTGCAGATTGGCGTTCGAAAGATCAGCCTCGTTCAGATCGACCTTGCGCAGATCCGCATGTTGCAGATTGGCCTTGTTAAGGTTACAGCCCGCGAGGGTCGCCGCCCCCAACGACTGTTCACTGCCGATGACCGCCCCGGTCAGATCGGCATCGTTCAGTTTGGCCCCATTCAGGTTGGCCGCTCTCAGGTCTGCGCCGCGCAATATGGCACCCGTGAGATCGGCAAAACAGAGATCCACCATCTTCAGCCTGGCACCGGACAGGTCCACCCCGCGAAGATCAGCCCCTTTCAGCAGCGCCTCTTCCAGATCGATGCCAATCAGTGAATCGCCATGCAAGCTTCTCAGCACTTCTCCCGTATCTTGATGCTTTATTTCCATGAACTTCAGCCTTATTTAACCCGGTGGAAACCTATCGTTCCCACCATATCACAACTCCGTTCAACAAATTAACCTAACCGCTTGAACGCTCAACAGGCAGACAGTGACTGATTTGTGAAACTTATGTGAGGCCTGCTTAAACACCCGGTATCACGCTATTCGCTCAGTCCGCTTGTTGAATCCGGACGGGCATTTCCGCCGTATAGACAGGTGTGCGGGCAGGTTGAATCCAACAACCCAATACCACCGTATAAAAGATTCAGACAGCAACATTCCAATCAAGTATAGAGAAATAAGGAGACAAACCAATGTCAAATCAAACGACCAAGCTTAATCTGGCAACCGCGATCGGTGCCGTCCTGGTGGGTTCCATGGCCTTCGCCAATGCACAGGCCGCGGAAAACCCCTTCGGCATGCAACAACTACCGGGGGGTTACATGCAGGTCGCCATGCAGGAGGGCAGCTGTGGTGGCGATAAAACATCCGCGGAAGGCAGTTGTGGCGGCGATAAAAGCAAGCAAGAGGGTTCCTGTGGAGGAGATAAAGGGAAGAAAGAAGGTTCCTGTGGCGGCGATAAAACATCCGCGGAAGGCAGCTGCGGCGGTG
>CBDVCD010000094.1:0-11169 GCA_965372385.1 uncultured Gammaproteobacteria bacterium
TTATCCAGTCTCACGCCCCTCTTCAGGCAATCTTCGAGCGATTTTCAATCTCAAATTCCTCAAATTAGTCCAGCTAGTCTTGCGGATTTGCTCAATCAAATCGCCCAAATCTTACCCAAATATGGACGTAATCTTTGGATAATTTATTTTTTCCGCAACCCTTACGTCGCGCGCAAAGCCTCGTGCCGGATTCATGTTTGGTGCTATTGCGCGTCTAACCCGACCTACCTATGAAAATGCCGTCGTAGGAGCTGCCCACGACTGCAACCAAAGGCGGTAAGCCTTTTCGGCATCTTCACACAAAGCGGCTATCGTCGCTAATCGCAGCCACGGGCGAGGCTGAATAGTTACCAGAAATTTTGCCACGGAGAGACAGCGTATCTGACAAACTAGAACGTACGAATCACCAGACGGGTCTCCGGGATGCCCAGTCCGGTCAGTTTGTCTGCCAGGTGGTCACACAGCTCCACGCTGGCGATGGGACCGACCTGGACACGGTATATCGGGCTGGCTGCCAGGTTGTGCTGCTTGATCAGGACAGCTGTCTGTAATGCCGTCTCGAGCCGGTTTCTCAGGCGGTGCGCATTGAGTTCGTTGCCGAAGGCCCCCACCTGGAGAAATAGCCCGGGCAGTTCTTCTTGTGCCTGAATAACCGGTGGATCGGATTTTGGCTCGGGGATGCTAGGATCGATGGCCTCGACCTCAACCAATCCGGTCCCCTCACTGGCGATCCCCAGCTTCCAGGCGGCGGAGTAGGAGAGATCGATCAGCCGGTTGTCATGGAAGGGCCCCCGGTCATTGATCTTCACCACTATGCTACGGCCGTTCCGCAGATTGCTGACACGGGCATAAGTGGGCAGGGGCAGGACCTTATGGGCCGCGGTCATGGCGAACATGTCATAGGGTTCACCACTGCTGGTGCGCCTGCCATGGAATTTGCTCCCATACCAGGAGGCGATGCCTCTCTCCTTATAACCCTGGTTGTTATTGAGTATTCTGTACTCCCTGCCAAAAACCTGGTAACTGACCGGGTTTCCGTAACGGCTTAGCGGCTCCTGCCGGGGGACCGCATCGGGAATGCTCTCCATATCGGCTGGAAGGGTATGGCTGAGTCCGTCCTTCTCCTCGACTAGCGGGGCTGTACCGCATCCCGCCAGCGTCAGGGCGAGGCCAAACGCGGCGGGCTTGAGCAGAGATGTCAGTCTATGTGGTCGAAGTCGCATGATGGGGTGATCGACAGGGGCTGATTATTTTTTCCCAGTCTGTCTGGCCGCCAGGATCTCCTGGCTCAGCTGATAGGCTGCCATGGCATACAGATTACTGTGATTGTAACGGGTTATGACATAAAAGTTATGCAGGCCCAGCCAGTACTCCTGTTTTTCTCCGGCATCCAGTTCGATCAGGCTGCTGAGGGTTTCCGGATCGGGCGGCAGTTTGCCCTGGGGTTGCAGACCGGTGGCGAGCAGGTCGGCCAGCCTGATACTGGGTTTCATGCCCGCCTCGACAAACCGCTCCAAGTGGTTTCCTCCACTGGCCTGCAAGGTAACCGGCTCGCCCCGGCGCCAACCGTGGACCCTGAAATAGTTGGCCACACTGGCAATGATGTCGGCATTATTGTTCCATAAATCGCGCTGCCCATCTCCGTCATGATCCACGGCATAACGGCGATAACTGCTGGAGATGAACTGGGGTTTGCCCATCGCGCCCGCGTAGGAGCCCTTTGTCTGACTTGGGTCCACTCGTTCCTCGCGGCTCAACAGCAGAAACTGCTCCAGCTCGCCGCGGAAGAATTTGGCCCGTTTCGGGTAGCTGAACCCCAGGGTGGTCAGCGAATCGAGTACCCGGTAGCGACCGGTGTGCTTGCCGTAGCGGGTCTCCACCCCGATGATCGCAACGATGATCTCCGGTGGTACCCCATACTGCAGCTCCACCTGATTGAGCAGGGCCTCATTCTCCCGCCAGAATTCCACCCCCCCATCGATACGATCCTGCTGCAGGAAGATGGGGCGGTAGGCGTGCCAGGGTTTGGATTCCGCCGGCCGGCTGATCGCTTTGATAATGTCATCGCGAAATGTGGTTTTTTTCAGCAGGTCGGTCAGTTCCCGTCGATCAAATCCATGCTTTATCTCCATCTCGGCCGCGAACGACTGCATGGCCGTGGTGGCTTGTGTGCTGTGGGCGCAGGCAGCCGTGGAGAGCAGTGGCATGAGGAGAAATAGAATGTTTAATAGTTTCATGGTTTCAGGTGGGTAGTAGTTTCCGGTGTGTATGGATGGACATGAGGATACCGAAACCGGCCAGGATGGTCACCAGGGAAGTGCCACCATAACTGATCAGTGGCAGGGGCACCCCGACCACCGGCAGCAGGCCCGTGACCATGCCGGTGTTGACGAACAGATAGACAAAGAAGACCAGGGTCAGGCTGCCCGCCAGCAGCCGGCTGTAGGTATCCTGGGCCTGGCTGGCGATAAACAGCCCACGCAGGATGATAAACAGATAGAGTCCGAGCAGGGTCAGCACCCCAACCAGACCGAACTCCTCGGAGATGACGGCAAAGATGAAATCGGTATGGCGCTCCGGCAGAAACTCCAGATGGGACTGGGTTCCGTTCAACCAGCCCTTGCCGGCGATCCCCCCTGAGCCGATGGCGATCTTCGACTGAATGATGTGGTACCCGGCACCCAGCGGATCACTCTCCGGGTTCAGAAAGGTCAGCACCCGCTGACGCTGGTAGTCATGCATGACAAACCAGACGGCCGGCCCCAAGGCGGCCAGCAGGGTGCCCAGCATGGCAATCAGGCGCCAGCCGATCCCGGCCAGAAAGAGCGCAAAGAGACCGGCGCTGGCCACCAGCAGGGCGGTACCCAGGTCGGGTTGCTTGGCGATCAGCAGTACCGGCAGCAGAGTGATGACCCCGGCCGCCAGCACACGGCTGTTGCTGGGCGGTAGCCGCTGTTCCGCGAGATACCAGGCGAGCATCATGGGCAGGGCCAGTTTCAACATCTCCGAGGGTTGGAACTGGAACAGCCCAAGGTCCAGCCAGCGTTGTGCGCCTTTGCCGGTCTGACCGATCAGGATCACGGCGATGAGCATGCAGATGCCGGCGACAAACAGCCAGGGAGACCAGCGGCGCAGGTCGTCGGGATGGATCTGCGCCAGCAGCGCCATGGCGCCGAAGGCAAGTCCGAGGCGAATTGCCTGACGCTGTACCAGGCCCATATCCTGGTCTCCGGCGCTGTAGAGAATCACCAGGCCCACGCCGGCCAGCAGCAGCAGGCCGCTGAGCAGGGGCAGATCCAGATGCAGGAAGGAGAGCAGACCCGTGGGCCGGGCGGGCTGGGAATCCTGCAGTGAGAGACCGGCGCGGGGGATAGGGTTCAACCTAGAATCCTCAGTTGACCGCTACTACCAGAACTTAACGGTTTGAAAATATCGACTTTATTGCCAATTGGGATATTCACCTGTTGAGTGAACAGCGCTACACCGTGAATGGCACACTTGTGTCGGCGTATGGCTGCGTTACAACTCCTTGGAATAGAACAACTATTCCGCGTCGTTGTGCCTTGCCTTGCACCACCACAAGCGCACCCTTCACGGTGTTCAACTGAGGATTCTAGGTTCATGATCGCTCTTCTGAAATCCTGGAAGCGGCAGTTGGACGGTGTGCAGCATGCGTCATATGGCGGTCAACTGCCGTTTCTGGGATTTAGATACTGGTCCATCACCTTGCGCGCAATGGGCGCGGCGACCGAACCGCCATGGCCACCGTTCTCCACTATCACCGCCACCGCGATACGGGGATTGTCCGCCGGGGCAAAGGCGATAAACAGGGCATGGTCGCGTTTGTGCTTTTCAACGGTCGCTTCATCATATTCCTCCTCCTGCTTTACGGTAAAGACCTGGGCCGTACCTGTCTTGCCGGCGATGCGATAGTGTTTACTGCGTATCCTGCGCGCGGTACCGCGGGGTCCCTCTACCACCTCGGTCATGGCGGAGATGATATCCTCCCAGTGTTGAGGCTTGACCTGAGGCAGTCGTAAGATTTGGCTGTCGCTAGCCAGTTGGGTGCCGTCCGCTTGCTCTATGGAGGCAACGACGCGGGGAGTGATGCGTTTTCCCCGGTTGGCCAGGGTGGCGGTGGCGGCGGCGAGCTGTAGCGGGGTGGTTAGAAAATAGCCCTGGCCTATACCCACGATCAGGGTCTCCCCGGGATACCAGGCTTGCCGGCGTCTCTTTCGTTTCCAATCACGGCTGGGCATCAGCCCCTGCATCTCTCCGTTCAGATCGATCCCGCTGCGCTGGCCGAAGCCGAAACCGGAGAGATACTGGTGCAACCGGTCGATCCCCAGGGTACGGGCCAGCGCGTAATAGTAGACATCACAGGACTGGATAATGGCCTTCTCCATATCCACCTTACCGTGGCCCCGCTTCTTCCAGTCCCGGTATTTGTGCTCCTTGCCGGGCAGCTGGTAGTAGCCTGGACAATAGGTCTCCTGGTGAAACTCAACCACACCCTGCTCCAGCCCAGCCAGACCGATAAAGGGTTTGATGGTGGAGCCTGGAGGATATTGACCGCGGATTGCCCGGTTGAACAGGGGTTTGTCGCGGGAGTCGCTGAGCGCCTGATAGGCCTTGCTGCTGATGCCCTCGACAAACAGGTTGGGATCGAAGCCGGGTTTACTCACCAGGGTCAGCACACCGCCGGTCTTGATATCGATGGCGGCTACGGCGCCATTGTAGTCACCGAGCGCCTCCTGGGCGACCTGCTGTAGTCGCATGTCGAGAAACAGGTGTAGATTGTGGCCGGGCTCGGGGGGCTGGCTCTCCAGGACCCGCAGCACCCGGCCTTTTGCATTCACCTCCACCTGTTGCAATCCCACCCGGCCATGCAGCAGATCCTCATAGGTCTGCTCGACCCCATTCTTGCCGATATGGCGGGTACCGCTGTAGTTGGAGACATCGATCCGCTGCAATTCCTGCTGGTTGATGCGTGCGACATAGCCCAACAGGTGGGCGGTATTCTCCTTGTAGGGATACTCCCGCAGCAGGGTGGCCTTCACATCGACACCGGGAAAGCGATGCCGGTTGACCGCAATGCGTGCCACCTCATCCTCCGTCAAACGCACCCGCAGTGGAATACTGTCGAAGCGTCGACGCTGCCGGCGCAGACGTTCAAAGCGTTGCATATCCTCCTCGCTGACCGGGATGATTTCACTCAACGCCTGTAGGGTTGCAGAGAGCTCGCCTGCCTTCTCTGGCGTGATCTCAAGACTGTAGGCGGGCAGATTCTGCGCCAGGATCTGTCCATTTCGATCGAAAATCAGCCCGCGGGTTGGTGGCAGGGGCTCGATCTTCACCCGGTTGTCCTGGGAGAGGGTCTTATAGTGAATATGGCTCTCGACCTGCAGATAGATCAGCCGGCCGGCCAGCACCAGCAGCAGGATGATGACAAGCGCCGCCGCGGCGATGGCGCGGCTGAGAAACAGCTGGCTCTCGTGCAGGTAATCCTTGATCGAGATTTGTGGCATGCCTGAAATCCCCGATCAACTGACGCGAAAGCGGCGGCGGATGTCCCGCAGGATGATGTAGACCCAGGGCCAGAGCAGCATGCTGATCAGCGGCGTGACCCAGTACCAGAGGGAGGGGGTGGAATAACCGGCGGCGCCAATGGTCCAGAGGGTTAGCAGGCGTTCCACCAGCAGCAGCATGAGGATGGTGAACATCTGCTGGTGCAGCGGCAATACGCGGACCCGGAGGCAGAGTTTCAGGGTCAGGAAGGCGACCACCGCCAGTCCCAGGGCGTGCTGGCCCAACAGGCTTCCAGTGAGTACATCGAGCAGGAGGCCGGAGATCCAGCCCACTCCAACACCAATCCGTTCGGGCAGCGCCATGCACCAGTAGATCAGGATCAGCACCACCCACTGGGGGCGGAACTCGTGGGCCCACTCCGGTAGCGGCATGATGGTCAGGATGAACCCGAACAGCAAGGTCAGGTAGATGATATATCCGCGCCCAGGACTGCGGGTGATCATTCCGCCATCTCCAGGGTGTCTGGCGCGGTTACCGTTTCCGGACTCAGGGTCCAGACCAGCAGGACCTCCCGGATGCGGTCCAGATGGGCCGTAGGGCGGGCGGTGACGGATGCGAAGGGTCGGCCTGGTTCCCGGCGAACCTCGGTGACCTCGGCCACTGGATAACCGGGCGGGAAGCGCCCACCCAGGCCGGAGGTGGTCAGCAGGTCGCCGGGGCGGACATCCGCGTTGTTCGGCAGATGGGGCAGCTCCAGTTTATTGATCAGACCGGTACCCAGGGCGATGGTGCGCAGGCCGTTGCGGTTGACCTGAACCGGCAGGGCGTGGCTGGCGTCGGTGATCAGCAGAACCGTGGAGGTGATTGGGTTGATATGGGTGATCTGACCTACCACCGCATTGGCATCCAGCACCGGCTGGCCCTTGACAACACCCGCATTTTTACCCTGGTTGATCAGTACCTGTTGGCGGAAAGGGTCCTGTGCCACCGAGATCAGCTCGGCAATCAGGACCCGGTCCCCTACCTTGAAGGATGAATCGAGCAGGGCGCGAAGACGGGTATTCTCCGCCTCCAGGGCCTCGAATTTCTGCAGTCTGGCGCGCAGATGGAGGTTTTCCTCGTGCAGTTGTGCACGCTCCGTCTGGATCTCGCTCCGGCTGCTGAATGCGTCACTCACCGCCCCCCCTAGTACCAGGGGCAGGCTGGCCAGATACTGGATAGGGTAGAGGGCAACGGAGAGGGTGGAGCGCAGGGACTCCAGGTGGTTTTGCCGGTGGTCCAGGATCATCAGGACGAGGGAGAGAATCACTGCAACCACCAACCGGGAGGTGATAGAGGGGCCCTGTGTAAAGATCGGTTTGATGGTTCGTCGGCTCCGCTTCGGGCTGGTGGAACTGAGGCAACCGGGTTGTCCCGGTTGCTTGATGGTTCATGCTACTCGGCGGTAAAGACCTCGCCGCCCCGCTCGTCGATCATCTCCAGGGCGCGACCGCCACCACGGGCAACGCAGGTCAATGGGTCCTCCGCCACGATCACCGGCAGGCCGGTCTCTTCCTGCAGCAGCCGGTCGATGTCTTTCAGCAGGGCGCCACCACCGGTGAGCACGATGCCCCGTTCCGCCACGTCGGACCCGAGTTCAGGTGGGGTCTGTTCCAGCGCGGTCCTGACCGCGCCCACGATCCCTGAGAGCGGTTCCTGCAGCGCCTCCAGGATCTCGTTGCTGTTGAGGGTGAAACTGCGGGGGATGCCCTCCGCCAGATTGCGGCCCTTGACCTCGATCTCCCTGACCTCACTGCCCGGATAGGCGGATCCGATCGCCTCCTTGATGCGTTCGGCCGTGGCCTCGCCGATCAGGGTGCCGTAGTTACGCCGCACATAGTTGATGATGGCCTCGTCGAAACGGTCACCGCCAATCCTTACTGAGTTGGCGTAGACGATGCCATTCAGTGAGATGACCGCCACCTCCGAGGTGCCCCCGCCGATATCCAGCACCATGGAGCCGCGGGCCTCATCCACTGGCAGGCCGGCGCCGATGGCGGCTGACATGGGTTCCTCGATCAGATAGACCTCCCTGGCTCCGGCGCCGGCGGCGGACTCCTTGATCGCACGGCGCTCCACCTGGGTGGAGCCGCAGGGCACGCAGACCAGTACCCGGGGGCTGGGCCGGATGATACGGGTTTCGTGTACCTTGTGGATGAAGTACTGCAGCATCTTCTCGGTAACGGTGAAGTCGGCGATCACCCCCTCCTTCATGGGTCGGGTGGCGGTGATGTTGGCCGGGGTACGTCCCAGCATCTTTTTCGCGTCTTCACCGACCGCGACAACGGATTTTGCCCCACCGGGACCGCGGTTTTGGCGAATGGCAACAACAGAGGGTTCATTCAGCACGATGCCCTGGCCGCGTGCGTAGATCAGTGTATTGGCGGTGCCAAGGTCGATCGAAAGATCGTTGGAGAACATGCCGCGGATGCGTCGAAACAGCATAGGAATTTTCTTATGTTGAGTGGGTTATGGCTTTCCAGGTGTCGGTTGGGAGATTTTCTTCATCCTCCTTGACGCCAACTTCCAGGAAAAACCGCAAAGGAGCGTAATCTAGCAATGGTGCGAGGCTTCGGCAAGAAAACAGTACGCAAAATTTCATGAAAACCTTGCAACGACAAAAAAGCGGCTATACTCAACATGGCCCTGGCTTTTGCTAGGATAAGTATTTCTTATATTAAAAACATGTCTACTGGAGGTCTTTATGGCAATGCCAAAACCAATCGAGGTTGAGAAACTGGGTCAGGATATTTGTATGCGGGAGATTCCCAAGTCTGAAATGGGCGTCTCCGAAGCGGATGATTATATCCTTCACTATTGTGGTACCGAGTACTACGCCCAACAGAAAAAGGCTGAGGAAAACAAATCGACCGAGTAACCGATAATGGCTGTAACCAGATTAATCTGCAAAAGGCCGGACAGCTGTCCGGCCTTTTGTTGTGTACTGTTTGATTTATTCGTCCGGCTCTTCGATTTCACCTGATGTGGCTGTCAGGATGCCAGTTGAAGCATTATAAGTGCCTTCAATTTTCACCCTGTCTTTAGATTCTGGGTTGAAGTCGGGCAAATTAGCGATGTCCACGGTGATATTGACTACGGTGATCACTTGCTGGATAGAATCTACGGTTAGTACTTCGCCTTCAATTTCAGCATAGTTAACTATATTTGATTCGTCAGTCTCACGTTCCAATTTTGAGGCAACCAAGCTGTTGTCCTGATCAAAATAGAGGTCAACTTCCACGTAATCCAAATCTACCAAGCTGCTGAGACTGAAAAACTGATCCTCATCCACCTCGTCTTCATAGATCGTGGAACTGGTCACCTTAACGGTCTGACCAAGTAGGGAGAAGGTGCCGTCAGTTAGATTAACCTGTTCGACAGTGGCCTTAAGCTCCTGTTTCTCTCCGGCCGATGTCTTGATTTCAACCTTCGAGGCCAAGAGGGTGGTGCCAACCATGACGCCATCCACCTCGAGGGACATGTCTATTGCGATGCTCGTAGCCGTCTCCTCTTCTGGTTCATATTCAGTAGAGTTATCCACCATGACCTGTTGGCCATTGAGGGTGAAGACGGGATTGCCGGTTTCTGGGTCCGTGGTGATGTCGGAAGTGACAAAACCCTCTAATTCCGCCTCTTCGCCATCTTCGGCGATAGAGAGGTCACCGTCACCTTCAATCTCCACCGAAGTAGCAAACAGTATTTCATCTACAAACTTACCCTTGACCTCGACATAGATGCCATTGGTTATATCAGTTGGAAGTGTAAGGCCAGAATAGTCAACAGTGAGAGTACCGATCAGGAAAGTATCGGAACCTTCATCAAGGCTGGAAACAAACCCCTTTACCTCGAGTGGTTCATCTATGCCAGCCAATGACAAAAGATCAATGCGCGTTGCCAGAATGTCGCCATTTCCATCGGTAAAGCCACTGACCTCAATCACCGCGTCTGGTGAAAGCTCTGAAAGAGGGGTGCCTATGCCACCATCGTCGTAAACAGTGTCGGGGTCAACCGTGATGTTCTGACCCATCGCCAGCAAGGTGCCTGTCTCACTGGTGTCGATACTGATGCTGGAAATGGTCCCTTTCAACAGCTTGGCATACTCTACGATGTCTGCCACGCCGGTAATGCCATCCTCAGATGAGCCGGTTATGTGTACGACCATGCCGACCTTGATGCCGGAGTCATTACCGACGGTTTCTGAGGTTACCTCTTCATAAATGAAGTCGGCATTGTCAGTATCGAATTCCACGCCATTGACAAAGATAGAGCCGAAGCCACTCACCTTTCCCTGGGTGACGCCAGTGCCACCAATGCCGCCATCAGCGATTTGGGTGTCTCCACCGCCACAGCTGGTGAGCGCCATGAACAGCAGTAATGTGATTATCAGGGTTGAAAACTTCATCTCACTCATCCTTCCTCGTAATCCTGCTCAAAGTAGTAGATGCCCACGCCGGCCTGTTTGCGGCCTGTACCTTCCACTGATGAGTTGAGATCACGATCCTGTGCGGCAAGATGCCGGTCGAGCTCAATCAGCAGGGCTTGAGCCTTCTCAGCGCTCAGTTTACGAAACTGGGGCAAGGCTTCAGCAGGCAGATTGTTGTAGGCAACCTTGCGCTGGAATCTGGGTGTCCTGGCGCCCTGCTGAAGATTGTAATCAATTGTAGACAATAATAGTTGAACATCCGTTCCCAGGATATGCAGCTTGTCCTTCTCCCCGGTTCTTGGGACGAAACCGTCCGCCATCAGGCAGATTCGCTCTTTTTCATCCAGCACGATGGTGCCGACTCGCTCCAGTTCGTCAAGAATGGCGCGGGGGGGGATGTCTCCACTGTGCTTTTTTACCAGCTCGCTGAATGAGTGCTTGCCGGTATCGAAGGTGAGATTGGCCGGTCGCCCCTTTTTGTCGTGGAAGTGTTTATCGCGCAGCCAGCCGGCGATGACCCTGGCGGCCCGATTGTACTGATGGGCAATGGCTGAGTCGTCCGGTGTCTTGATCTTTTGCAGACGGCTGACCTCTTTGCGGGTGAGGCCGGTAATCACCGAAACCCGGGAGACGCTCTGCTTACGGCCGGGGATACAGAACTCCTTGGTGGCCACGTCCATGAAGACCCATCTACTGAGGTCGGCGAAATCCCCATAGGTCAGTCCGTTACGCAGCAGCAGACGTACCAGTGGCCGCAGCAGTTTCAGGATGGCCGCGGTGAGTGTTTTCCTTATCTCGTTGTTCATTGTTGCTTCCATGGTTGTGTACTATTTAACCTGACCGGGAGGTGGATTAGCTCCCTGTCAGTGTGGTTAACCTACTGTTTCCCCGTCATATAGTTACTGTTCGCTCCAGGCGAAAAACAAATATAATGCCAGTGTTTCGATCAGGAATCCCCAATATGCTCCTGAATGAGCGATGTTGTAAAATACCCTCTCCTCAAGAGACCTTAATGCAAATGATATTCTAGCCTGCTTCATATTGGGAATCCAGTCCCAATTAAGCAAATAATCGGATTCTTCTGTTTTTTGTGTGTGTTATAGGGGCTGCCGCAGCAGATGAGGGGCGTGCCGGAGCTCTTTTTTGCAATGGCATGTATAGAGCCGACCAAATATGGT
>CBDVCD010000095.1:0-11130 GCA_965372385.1 uncultured Gammaproteobacteria bacterium
CCGTTGAAAACCGTAAGGGGCGGTTCATCCCCGCAGGTGCGGGGAACACCGCGGCCTGTACTATCACATCATACCTCACGCCGGTTCATCCCCGCAGGTGCGGGGAACACTTTTAGCAAACCTGAGCCAGCGTCGTTGACGCCGGTTCATCCCCGCAGGTGCGGGGAACACATATGCAGGGTCTCGATATGAGCCTCACCGAGCGGTTCATCCCCGCAGGTGCGGGGAACACGAGCCGGCCCGCCACCGGGCTCTGAGCCCTCAACGGTTCATCCCCGCAGGTGCGGGGAACACAGATAATGAACTGAGTGGCCCCAATGCCTACCCGGTTCATCCCCGCAGGTGCGGGGAACACTCTCAAATCACTGACATTTCTCGTCACCAGGCCGGTTCATCCCCGCAGGTGCGGGGAACACTCTAATTCTATCTACTTGATAGTTATGGTGGAATACCTAGCTGGTTTTTTTACCAACTTTTTTGAACCATTTTCCATATTGTTAAAGAGCATCTTCTTCACTGTCAGGAGGAAGAAAAGAGACCAGCCGAATGCCGTCAAAATCGACCGGAATTCGCCGGTTGGTCCCCAGGGTTTTAAAGTCGTAACCGGATTCGGTATTGGTGTTCCAGGCCATGATGGCGTTGCCGTCTTCCAGACCTTCTTCAGTCTGTTCCCAGATGAAGTCACGCAAGCGGGCCGAGGGGTTGCCGACATAGACGCCCGCACGCACCTCGACCAACCAGATTGCCAGACGACCCCGTAAACGGGGTGGGATGCTTTCAGTTGCGATGACCAGCATCACCAAGTCCTTTCTCTTCGGGTATTGCTATGGGTTGCGCATCATCCGGTGGTTTGGGTGGTTCCAACTCTCCAGCGGCGAGGATCTCTTCAATCGTCGGGATGATCTTGCCGAGGATCTTCTGTTGTCTGAACAGGTCCCGGCAGGCGAGGCGAACTCGTCTTTCGGGCTGTGAAGGGGTTTGTGAGGCGATCTGAAATGCCAGCGGTACGACTGACTCGAATTTGAACAGATCGGCAATGTCGTAGACGAACGAGAGGGGTTTGCCGGTATGGATGAAGCCGACAGCCGGGGCATAGCCGGCTGCCAGCACGGCCGCTTCCGTGATGCCGTAGAGGCAGGCGGTGGCGGCACTGAGACAGAGGTTGGGCAGGTCGCTGGTATCCCAATCCGACGGATCGTAATTGCGGCCTTTCCAGCTCACGCCATGGCGCTGGGCCAGCATCTGGTATGTCTTGCGGACTCTGGCCCCCTCAATCCCCCGGAGTTGATCGACACTACGTTTTTCCGGTGGCTTTTCGCCGAAGCGGAACTCATACATCTTGCGTACGACCTTAAGTCGGGCAGTTTCATCCAGGGCCAGTTTGGCCTGGTAGAGCAAACGGTCGGATCTTGCGCCACCGGGCTGACCCGATGCATAGAGTCTGACACCGGCCTCTCCGACCCAGACCAGCAGGGTGCCGACACGGGCGGCCAGGGCTGCTGCCCGATGGGAGACACGGGTGCCGGGTTCCAGCATCAGGCAGGCGACACTGCCGACAGGGATGTGGGTGCGGACACCGGTCTTGTCGATGACGACAAACGCGCCATCCAGCACATCGATTTCACCTTTTTCGATAAACAGCATGGATATCCTTTCCTTCATGGCGATGGGTTTGAGGGGAGGGAGCATGGTTATTCCAAGGGCCACTTCTGTAAATGCCGGATATGTGTTGAGTCCTTTACCCGGTTGAGATACTTCTCATCGGCTGTGATGAAGGTTCCCCCATGGAGCATGGCAAGGGCGTGGTAGCAGGCGTCGTAAAACGTAACCCCATGATTCCGTATAAGCGTCAGAATCGTTTCTTGCCAATGGTCATCCATTGCTACTTCAGTCATACCGAATTGGCGTAAATGATGAAGTTGAGAGGGCGCATCCTCAGGGAATTTTCTGGCCAGCGTGTTGCCGACTTCAAAGTACCAAAGGGTTGGAACCTGGAGCGTTATTTCGTCCCTCAGAAAGGCTTCGCGCAGGGCAAACGCCTGCTCGACATGCGGCTCGTTATCAGACGGTACGACCCATTTGAGGATCAGGGAGGCGTCAGGAACGACAATGGTCATCTAATGACGCTCTCTATCCTCACGAATCCACTCTTCTGAACAACCTGAAACCGGCTTCATGCGAAGCCGCAATGCATCCATTTTTCTGCCTGCTTCATGGCGTCTGCGTAGTTCCAGTTCTTTCATCAAAGCCCCTTCAATAAAGCGGCTGCGCTCTCCTTTGGGCAGGCTCTGGAGCGCCTGCCAAGTGGTATCAGATAAAATAACGTTGACTCGATGCGACATGGCTGACCTTGTTACACACAGATGATGTGTAAAGAGTATGGCTCAGATTTGGCGTACCAGCAACAGTCCGCAGTCGAAGGCTTTTTGTTGATCATGGTATTTACTCGAATCTAACGATAGTCAGAGACAGGCCAGAGGCATCTTATACTCCGGGGTAGATCGTCATCTCTATGTCAGGCCCTCGAATCAAGCCACCTTTGGAATGAGGCCTGGCTTTCACCTGAGGGTTGGCCCGCAAGAACACTTTCGACACTGATATCTTCGTCTATGTCTTCCCAGTGGATTCCCTGTCCTTTGCCTATCACCCTCCAGTTCTCTCTTTCCGCAGGTGTGGCGTGGAGCAGGCGGGGAAACCAGGCGATAGGGGCGGCTATGGTTCTGCCGTCCGCGAGATCGATACTCAGGGTGTCTTCGCTGACCGATACATCGATTGCGCTAGGCGTCTCTCTGTTAACTGCCAAAGTAGTCATGCCAACTCTCCATTAGGAATATCTGTTTATCTTCAGCGATTTTAAGAATTTTTGAAATCTCTGTTCTACTGAAGCCACCGCTACTCTGTAGCCTCAGGGGCTGGAGCCATATCTTGGCGATTCTGTCATCCCTTTCAATATGCACATGAGCAGGCTCATCCCTGTCGCCAGAGTAGAAGAAAAAACGATACGGCCCCTCACGCAGTATTGTCGGCATCAATAATTTCCTTATAACACCCGAGTATGGCTCAGACTCTTCTGACCAGCAACAGGCCGCAGCCGAAGGCTTTGGAACGTCCCAACCCAAGAAACAATGCCTTCTGGAAGAGCTCAACGTTGGTGACCTCCAGCCAGCCGTGAAAATCGAGGCTGGTGAAGTGGCGTTTGTTGGTATCACCGGGTTTGGTGACATGGTGGAACTGGTGGTTTTCAACCAGGATGTCGCTCGGGCGGAACCCGTTTCGCTCACCCTGTTTTTGCAGCCAATCCTGACCGGCTTCATCCCGGATTAGGGCGTTGGGCGGCCTGTCCTGTGGGTCGGGATATTCGGCCTTGATGGTATCCAGCTTCGCCTCCACGATGTCCCGACGGATGCGCCTGTTGCTGGTATCGTCCACCTTACGGGTCACCACAGCATTGGCGCGCAGGCTGAAGTAGAGGCGCTCGCCGGTTTCAATCTTTGGATCGAAGGTCTTGGTTTCCGCATCGAGAAAATTATGCTCGACAACAGGCTGGCGGACGGACAGCAGCAAATAGAAGGGTTTTTGTGTACTGTCATCTCGGTGGTAGAGGAAATCGCGTTTAGCTCCGGCATCCCCAGGCATCAGACTCCAGATCATCTGGTGCTCGCCATACAGTCCCTCACGCAGTTGCCGCACCATTTCCAGACGCCGGTCAGGCATAAAACGGATTCGACTCAGGTACATCAGGCTTCCTCCCTGGCCAGACAAACACATTCTTCCCGGCTGACGAACTGCCAGCGCCTGTGGCTCAACGGCTGGTCGTAACGCGGTGCTCGCCAGCTCTCTTGCTGCATGCCGCTGTGATCACAGACTTCCCAGTAGTAGCGTACCTCGGGCTGACGCAACCTTTGCAACCCCTCGTTCACCGGGTAGCCGTCCAACGCGGCTTTCAGCGTTTCAGACTGTACGATGAGCGGATTGAGCGGTAGTGCGAGTGGACAAGATTTACGGCCCAGATAGAGATGGTAGTGGGGCCTGTTTAAAGCCGCCGACAGGTCTTGTAACAGGTAACCTTCGTTATCCAGCCACAGCGCCACCACACTGAGGCTGTCCTGACGGTAGCTGCGAAAGGAGAGAATGGTGCCCAGTTTCTCCTCGCGCAGTTCGTCGCGCCGAGTATGGCGGTGATGGGCCTTTTTGTTCTCCGGCGGTGTCTGTGCGGTATGGAAATCCCGCAGTGCCAGGCCGGGGTTATAGAGTTTGATGCCAAACCGGCAGGCCTCGGCCAGGTGTGCATGGGCGGTATCGTCACTGCGGTCGATGCCTAAGGCTGCCGCCAGCATGCCGAGCAGGGCGGAACGGGAGGGGTGATCGGCGCTGGGGCGCTCCTGACCCACTGCCTGATCGCCCCAGGAGACCAGGGGCGCATAGAGTTGTAAAAGCAGGTAATCACGCATGGTCAGGCCGCCACGAAGCCGATGATTTCCTGCAGGCTGCCTTCTCCGCTTTCCACGTTCATGATTCGGAGATCGTCAGCGCATTTGCCATACGCCTGGTCGAACTTGGCGCGCTGCTCCTCCAGTCGATCAATGGCCTGTCTCATGGGGTCGGCACCGCGGCTGGCGGCAAGAAAGGCCACCGAGAGGGCGCGGGGCTGCTGCAGCCCTTTCTCGGCCAGTAGGTAGGAGGTATAGGCGCGGGAGGCGAAGCTGTTCTGCTTGCCGGTGGGCGTGACCTTGGCAGCGGTTTCCACCAGCGCGGAAATGGCCTGCTTCGCCAGTTCTTCGTCGCCCTGTAGGTTGTCAACCAGTAGATCACGATTGATGCAGATGTAAAGATAGTAGATGCCCGAGCCAAAGCCGAAGTCACCCATGTGACCGGCGCCTGCGTCTTCCTCATGAGTATTGAGATCATCCACTGCGGTGAAGAAATCGTCTTCCACCTTGGCTGAATCGACGGTGATGGCGTGGGCCACCTGTGCTGCGGCCTCCACATTGAACGCCGGACTGGAAGCAAGCATACGACCAAACAATGCAATATCGACGGACTTGGGATGATTTCGGAGCAAGTTTAATTCATCATCAGTAGGCGCGCTATCTCGATCAGCAAGCGCTTTAACAAGAGAATTGACTGCTTCCTGTTCTTCCGTACCAATGTGCGCCAGTTGCTCTATATGTAGCCAGTTAAGCCCAAGCGGGTCAAAGTCCTGTTTTTTCTTCTCATTCGCACTGGGTTCTTTAATTTTCCCAAAGACACCGGCAATTTGTTTTGCCCATTCATGGGCATTTTCTGGTGATATTCCTTTTTTAACTAATGGATCAAATATGCTTTTCTCACCCAGACGCTTAGTACGCGTACCTATGAAGTCACCTAGCGCCGATTCGAAATGTTCCGAGGTACGCCAAGCACGTTTCAGGCTCTGAGAAGAGATCCGCAGGCGTTCGGTGCCACCGACGATGGCTGTCTTGGGTCGGCCCAGGTCGTCCCGGTTCAGGTTGGACGGCGGGTAGGCGGTGAGCAGATGCAGTTGGATGAATTGGGTCATGGTCGGTCCCTCTCTTATTGATTTTGAATGTAATAGGCGCGGGCCTGCTGGTATTGCCAGCGTCCCTGCCCCTGAAACTTATTCCACTCGGGGTGATTGCGTTCCTGCGCCCAGTGCAGGATGCTGTCAGACAGTAGCAGTGGGTTGGCGGTTTTATTTGCCTGAATCACGGCACGGCGGAGATTCTGGAAAAAGGTTTCGGGTGTATCCGAGGCAAGCAAACGTTGAAAGCGTAGTTCGCTGAACAGTGGTCTATCGCTGCCTTCTTTCGGCTTTCCGAGCAGGGTTGCCAGCGCTTTTTTTTCGCTGGATGGCTCCACCCAGGCCAGAATTCCGGCGACCAGGGCCAGACCATCCAGAAGACGAGCCTCCAATCCGGGTAGACGTCTGGCCAGATCGAGAAAACCCTTTTGCATGATGACAGCATCGAGGCTGGCTGCGCGTCGCAGTTGTGCCCGTTCCCCTCGGTGGTTTTCATCGTGCAGCCATCCGTACCATGTGAGTAAGGCGGATTGGTGTTCTCCCGTTATCAACATCTTCAAATGCGGTTGTTTCACATTGCTCATGCTTGTCTCCTAGGCTGCAAGTTGTTTGAGAATTTTGCTGCCACGCAAATAGTGGATCAGTCCACCCTTGCCATCCCTGGCTAGCACCACACGGCGCAGGTCGCCGTCTTCGTTCAAACTGGACAGGGCCAATTGGTCAAAAAGGGTTGTGGCGCTTCGCTCAAGCTCGCTGCGCCATTGGGAGAGCAGGGCTTTCTGTTTCCCCGAATCGACCTGTTTGATAGCCTCCAACTGTCGACGCAACAGGTCATAGAAGGCCGGTTCTGTAGTTGACCAGAAATTGGCGTCAACAAATGAGATGTCGCCTTTGGCATCTTTCGGGCGCTTGAACCAGGCTGCTTTCAGGGCGGACTTGAGGGTCTTGAGGGCATCGCTGGCAGCATGCACCATTTTTTGCGCCCGATTGTGAATGTCGTCGCGCTGCATCTCGTCGTCCAGATTGAAGATGGGCATGGTGGCTTCGTACCAGCAGCGTGCCTTCATGTTGTCCATGTCATAGCCGAAGGCCCACAGACGTGGTTCAAAAATGCCCTTGCCCAACCATTCGTTGCGTGTTTTCCACCAGGTACTCACTATGGTGGCGGGCACCTTGTGCTGTCTGCCGGTTCGCTCGTCTATCACGAGACCGAGCCAGTGACGGTAACCCAGTCCGCCCGGTTGGCCTTTGATAGAGAGGGATTCTTTGTCCGCTTCAAGGACATAGGGTGTTAAAGGGTGTTCCCAATTTCCGGAATAATTGATGCCGTAATTTTTTGTGTGATAGTGGTTCAGCACCTGTTTTGCCGGTTCCCCATCTATATCGCAGAATCCGCCCTTGGTATCTTCCCAATCCAGGCGGATACGTCGCGGCATGCACCAGAACATTTGCATCGGATGCACCTGTTCCGGCCAGGTCTCCATACCTTTCTTCTCGCTGGTGCGGGTCTCGGCCAGCCAAGGGAAGATGGCGCTCATATCGGTCAGTTTCGGATCGCCAGGAAGTTTCGCTACTTCATCGCGGGTGAGCACATTCAACCACAGGTGATGCCAAAGCGTGTCATAATCACTTCTTTCCGGTGGCAGCACCAGGGTGGTGAGAGGGCCGCCGCCACGCAGAGATACACGGTGACCAACCCCACCTGAAGGGGCGTTGATTTGCAACGTGAACAGTGCCATTGCCGCCCACCAGGGCGACATCTTCTCCACGGTGCCTCGTTTTATGAAATGGTCCTGGTTGTCTCTGAGGGTTTTTCCGCCGGGTGCTTCGATGAGCAGCGCGTCGATCCCTTTTTCCTCACCCTCCGGCAGATTCAGATCCTGCATAAAAGCCGGCGTGCCCTTTTTCGAGTCGAGTACAAAGGCTTCCAGATAGGGTTTGAAAGCCTGTTTTAGCTCATCAGATGTGGGTGGGTTCTGCCACCACTTGAGCCAGGCCTTCCGATCCGCCGGGGTGCAGGCGGTTTGCAGCAGGCCGATCAGAAACTGGTAAAGCGCGCCTTTGAAGTCGGCGCGAGGGGCTGCGATGCCACAAATTGACTTATCTGAAATCCCGTTGACAGGGATATGACTGATATGCCCATTGTGGGAAGTGGTAGTAAGCCACGATGCCTTAAGCAGATTTCTTTCCATTCTTGCCTCCTGTGCGACAATCGAGCTCCAGGGAAAACCAGCGCCCAATCACAACCCGCAAACGAAAGAACAGTTGTTTCACAGAGTTATCTCCAGTATCGGGTACTGGGATATAGAATAAGTAATTGACTGACTGATTGCAAATTGAGCAAATACCCGTGATAATCTTCGCATCCTCTCATAGAGGGGATGAACCATAATTCACTGATTGAATTGCATTATTTTCAAATGATTCCCTACTTTGTGGGGATGTTGGAGAGAGGTTAGTTGCCTCTCTCCAACTCCAAACCTGACTCTGTTATATAAGTTACAAACACAATCCTGTCGTTCTCATCCAGTGCTTCCCCATTCCAACTCTTGTTTTGCTGTTGTAACGGTAGTATCAGGCTGTATTCATCGAACAGCTTTTCCTTTTCCCGCAGGCCTTGTAATGCCTCTTTCAATTCTGGCTGTTCCTGCTCAGCAACACGAGCGAGTTGGCGGGGCGAGACTGATACGCTGCTAAGATCCCAACAGTAGCGGCCCTCATCTCTCCATGGTGTTAGCACATTCCCGTTCCAGCGGGCTAGGTAGAGGGGTCTGGTATCCTCTCCGAGACGGGTTTTCAGATGGGCCTCCTCATTCCATTTGGCGCTGTCGCTATAGCCGGCTTCCAGGATCAATGCGGCATCACGCGCCATGTCCTGATCGCTGTACCTTTCGCCTTCGGCTTTCAGGTCGTTGTCGCTCAGGCCGACGGGAATCTCTCCTTCAGGGTCATAGACGTATTCCAGCAGTTCGCGAGCATCCTCCGGCATTCGCCAACCACCTCTATTTTGCAGAATCTGAGCAGTGCGCCACAGGATCAGGGTGTGGGAATAGACATGACTGGCGTGGAGGAACTTGTCCTTGTACCAATTTGCTGCCGGTTCTTCGGTGAAGGGTGGCGCATGGACAATCAGCAGCGGTTTACCGCGCTCATCAGCTTCACCTTCTTGCAACAGATGACCCTGTTTATCCCGGCTATGGCGGTGCAGGCGCCCAGCGCGCTGGATGAGTAGATCTACCGGGGCCAGATCGGAGATCATCAGGTCGAAGTCCAAGTCGAGGGACTGCTCCACAACCTGGGTAGCGATCAGAACCTGGCCATGACGATCCTGTGCGTTGCGGTCCTTGCCAAACAGGGCCAGCATGCGCTGTTCGATTTCGAGACGGTCACCAAGGGCATAGCGGCTGTGGAACAGGTGTAGATGATCGCGAGCCAGCCAGTCCGTTTCACGGAGTTGTCCCCATGTCTCCCGCACATCCCCCACGGTGTTACGAATCCAGCACACGCACTGCCCAGCCTCCACGGCGTCTTGGATGGTTTGAGCGATCTCTGCCTTATGGTTTAGGAATTTCACCGCCACAGAGCGACGCACTGAATCTCGAGTTTGCAGTTTGCATTCCTCAGGTCTGTTTGCACTGCGGGTGCGGGTGAGCAAAGGGTAGTCTGCGGATTGAACAGTGGATGGTTCGGAATCGCCTCGCCCCGCCTGGAAGGCATCAACCAGCGCCTGGCGCTGCTGCCTGGTCAGCGTGGCGGAGAGCAGTATCACACTGCCGCCGAAGGCGGCATGAAACCGGATCAGGTTGTGCATCAGCCGGTTAGTGTAAGCGTCGTAGGCATGCACCTCGTCCAGGATCAGCACCTTGTTCAGCAAGCCGAGCAGGCGCAGGGACTGGTGACGCACCGCGACTACGCCAAGTAGGGCCTGATCCAGCGTGCCTATGCCCACATCGGCGAGCAATGCCTTCTTGCGGCTATCGGCAAGCCAGCGATTACACTGGGCGGTGATGATCTGTTGGCCGGGCCGGGACTGCTCTTTTGGTTCGGCATCCAACAAGGTTTGTTGAAACAGGTCGGACAGATGCCGGGCGCTGTGGCTGAGGATCAGGCTGGGACTGGCCGCATCCGCATAGAGCATCCGGTAAACCTGGGCCATGCGTTCGTACATAGCATTAGCGGTGGCCATCGTCGGCAGACCAATATACACACCCCGGCCCTGGTCGGCGGCGATCAGCCGATGCGCCAGCATCAGCGCGGCTTCGGTCTTGCCCGCCCCCGTCACATCTTCGAGAATGAACAGTTGTGGTTCGTCTACCAATTCGATTTCGGCACAGGTACGTTGCAACGGAGTGGCCTGTTCAATATAGGGAAAAAGCACACCCAGTGGCATGGGTTTATGTGCTGGCGGTGGGATGATGCCGGCCTTCTCAATGACCTTTTCCGCTAAGGGCAGGGCGCAGTCGTTCCAGTATGCTTCCAATGGCATGATATCGGAGCAATATTCGAAGACCGTCTCGTCCGACCCCAGCCAGTCGCATAGCACAGCGATGCCGGCCAGCAGCCAACTGGCCTTTTTTTGCTGCTCAGCCCAACCGGGTTCCTGCATGTGCGCCGCAACCGCGGAAATATCCAGCCCGATGATAGCGCTCCATGTCCGGACGAAATCCAGCGCTGCCTCGGCGTCACAGGTTGTAAAATGCCTCCGTGCTTCCTCGGGCGTTCCTGGTGGCCAGCCGTGATGACCGAAAACCGGATCCAGCCAGAAATCGAGGACGTCCTGAACGAAATCATCCACGGATTCAGGTTCATCAGTGAATAGCTTCCGCCGTATCCCCAACCGTCTGTCACGCCAGATTATCCTGCCGAGACTATCGTGGCGGACACTGTAGTCCTGCCTGACCCCTTGCTCGTCCGGCCAGAATTCTGCTCGGAGGTCTTCACGCAACATCTGGAAACTGCGTGCGAATTTGCCCAGATCGTGAATTCCGAGCAGGAAAATGCACCACTCGCGCGCTTCCGGCTTCGCCAAATGCATCATGGCAGCCAGGCGTTCGAACAGTAGAGGATGCCGATCCAGTAATACATGCCCAACCGCCGCCACATCCAATGAATGGTATGTCAGCCGGTGATAGGGTTCACCTGCTTCACCCTCTTTACGGGCCTTTCCCCAATAATGAAAATAGGATGCATCCGTCATACTATGAAATCCTTCTCTAACTTTCTTGAAGATCCTTTATACCACCCCCAGAGGCACATTCCGTGAGCCTCTGAATTATTTTCGGTGCATTTTTCTGATTTTATTGGTCGCCCCCACCCTAACCCTCGGCTTTGGCTTCCTCGGCAACTGCTCCTTGCGTTGCTCTCGACTGCTTGCTCCCGGCGCAGTTCTACCACCTACTTCCGTGTAGGCGTACCATCTTCATCCCTGGAGGCGTCCTCCGTGGGGGGAGGGAATAGCTTTACATTTCTACCCACTCGACCAGGGGAAGAGCCGGTTAGATAAGCCCAGAAGGACCTGCCTTAATAGGGGTGCAACGCCAGCAACCTTGAATCCAATGTCTAACTGCCTTTCTTTGACTTGGCAATATCCAGGGCACAGATTTAACGAA
>CBDVCD010000096.1:0-11065 GCA_965372385.1 uncultured Gammaproteobacteria bacterium
GGTAGGTCAGGGGCGTGAGCAGGAGCGGAAGCTTTACAGCACTTGACAAGGACTATGGCCATTGCCTGCGTGCTGTGCCTTGTTGCGAAACACCACAGTAACGCTGAATCCATCAATACAACCTTGACGGAGCACTAGAGACCGTCAGAGGGATGCTTTTCACAGTAGGCGCGGGCGAAATCGAGCAACTCCTCCATCACCCGCAAACGAAATTTCTGCTTCTGATGAACGAAAGAGAAGGGGCGTTTCATCTGGGGCTCCAGAGCGATGGCGCGCAGGGTATCCAGCTTCAACTCCTTCTGTACCGTGGCGCGGGAGACCACCGAAACCCCCATGCCAGCTTCAACGGCCCCTTTCACTGCTTCCGGGCTGCCGAGCTCCATGGTGATGTTCAGGCTCGTACCACAATCATCGAGGTGTTTGCTCATGTACTCGTTGATGACCTCTCGGGTGCCTGAGCCCTCCTCGCGACAGATAAAGGGGTAGGCGATCAGTTCGGAAAACTCCACATGCTGCTTGTCTGCCAGGGCATGGTTGGGTGGCACGATCGCTACCAGGCGATCCTCACGGCAGACCTCTACCACCAGGTTTTTGTTGCCCACCGGCGCCTCGACCACACCGAGATCAATGGTGTTGTTCTCCACCATGGAGACGATGCCATCGGAGTTCGAGACGCGCAGATGAATCGTCACCTCCGGGTAACGGGCGCCAAAATCGCCCAGCAGGGCCGGCAACATATATTCCGCGATGGTGGTGCTGGCCCCAATGGTCAGTGCGCCACGGATCTCTCCTGTCATCTCGCGTACCGCATTCTCCATGTCGGAATAGAGAACGAAGATGTGGTCTGCATACTCGAAGACCCTTTCGCCGGCGTCGGTCAGACTGATGCGGTTATGCGTGCGATCGAACAGCCGGGTATTGAAGTATTCCTCAAGCTGACGAACCTGGAAAGTCACCGCTGGCTGGGTCATATGCAGCGCCTCTGCCGCCTTGGTGAAGCTCAACAACCGTGCAACCGTGTGAAAAACCTGTAATCTGCGATCAGCCATTATCTCTGTTGCGCCTGTGGTTTGCTTTATTGGATAGATAAATTCCTTTTATATCATAAGTTACTACTATGAGGGAATACTGATTATTTGGCTCACCTGGCCCAGGTTCTCATCTCTGGAACTATCTGGGACAAATTGGCTTTTTTATTTCCGCACCTTTGGCTAGTATTCACAGGGTGTTTAAGAACATAACGACTATCTACGGACGCACCTGACGATTCTTACCCTGAACGCTTGATTCAAGCCTACTCTACGGCTCAGGCGACAGGGGGATATTCGCAAGGATATGCGGCAGGAAAAATTATAAAGCGGGATATTGAAAACGGGGCTGGCTACCTGCCTTTGGTTACACCCCGCCATTTGGAGACCACCATGAAGAGAAGTATAACCACAACTGTCGTGGTACTTGGCGTTGCGACATTCCAAGGCACGGCTGGCGCAGCGGGCTTTGCGCTGATCGAGAACTCCGCTTCCGGTATGGGTAATGCGTTTGCCGGTGCCGCCGCGGTGGCGGAAGATGCCAGCACTGTCTGGTTCAACCCGGCCGGTATGACCCGACTGAAGCAGCAGCAGGTCACCGCGGCACTCCACTACGTCATGCCATCGGCCAAATATACCGATGAAGGCTCCTACATTAATCCAGCGTTGACGGGTGATACGGTGGAGCCAGGTTCACTGAGCGGTAAAAACGCTTCATCCGAGGTCAACGCCTTGGTACCTAATCTCTATTACGTGGTACCGCTGAACGATGAGTATCTGTTCGGGCTGGGTATCAATGCCCCATTTGGCCTGGAGACGGACTACGACGATGACTGGGTCGGACGCTATCACGCCACGAACTCTCTGCTCATGACCGTCAACATAAATCCCTCCCTGGCCTGGCAGGCCACGGATGCGCTCTCATTCGGCTTTGGTCTCAACATACAATATGCCAAGGCGGACTTGAGCAATCAGGTCGATTCAGGCGCGGTCTGTCTGAAGTTTGCCGGCGACGACGATGACCTGCTGGCTCAGTGCATCGATTCCGGCCTGGTTCCCGATGCCTCTGAAAATGACAGCAGTGCCAATGTCAAGGGGGATAATTGGGCCTATGGCTATAACCTGGGCCTGCTCTACCAGGTCAACGACTCAATCCGCCTCGGTCTGACCTACCGCTCCGCCATCACTCAGGAGCTGCAGGGGGATGGCACCTTCGAGGTCAATCCGCTATTGCGCGATTTTCTCGATGCGGATGCCGTGGGTGGGAGTGATTACCTGATCGATTCACCGGCCACCGCCACGGCCGACCTGCCGGCATCCGCCTCAATTTCCGGCCTATTCAATCTTACTCAACGTGTGGTACTGCTGGCGGACATCACCTGGACCGGCTGGAGCAGTTTCGAGGAGCTGCGCGTAGAGTTCGATAATCCCGTTCAACCTGACGCGGTGACCCATCAAAACTGGGAAGACTCCATGCGTTATGCCGTCGGGCTAAACTACACCACAAACTCATACGTCTTGCGCACCGGCCTGGCCCATGACGAATCCCCCATTCCAGACGAGCAACACCGTACACCACGTATCCCGGGTAACGCCCGTTCCTGGCTATCGCTAGGGCTGGGTCTGCCTGTCAACCAGGCAATCTGGCTCGATTTCGGTTATGCCCACCTATTCAGTGACGACGCCGCAATCGATCATACCGACGACAATGGCTATGCCCTGCGTGGTGTCTATGAACTGGCTGCCGATATCTTCAGTGCCCAGACGACAGTGAAGTTCTGAGGAGGAAACAGATGAAAACGATTGACATCCATTTTGCCCTTGCCCTGGTCTTCTCCCTTGGACTCTCGGGCTGTAATGACAGCAGTGACTACGATTTTGACGCCAGCGCCGAGGCTGCCCAGGAGACCTATGACGCAGAGAATGAGGTCCAGCCACGGCCCCTGTTCAATCCCGCCGAGGGAGTGATTCCCTCCGCCACCAATCTGCTGTTTCTGGGCAGTGAGGACTTCACCCTGAACATCCCCATCGATCCACTGCTGGACTCGGCGGGGGAGCAGGCGCTCAAGGCGACCCTCAACGAGCTGGATGGTTTCTCCACCACCTCGCCCGTCACGGTGGAGTTCAGCACCAGCCTGAAATCCGCAAGCGTCACTGCTGGAAGCAGTGTGCGGTTGTTTGAGGTAGTAACGGATCTGGCAACAGGGGCGGTGACCGGTGTGACCCGGGAGGTCACCGCCGCCGAGTTTCTGGCTATCCCCACTGGCGTCAATCAGGACAGCCTGGTGATGCAGCCGCTGGTTCCCTTGAAAGAGAGCACCAGCTACCTGGCGGTGTTCACCAATGGCATCACCGACGCCGCCGGTATCCCGGCCAAGGCGGATACGGTCTATCGGCTGCTCAAATCGACTGAACCCTTTACCGATGATCTGTTGGAACTCGAACCCCTGCGCCTGCTGACCCAAAACTTCGAATATATGGCAAGTACCCAGGGCATTAATCCGGACGACATCGTTCTGAGCTGGGTTTTTACCACTCAATCGATCACGCCGGTATTGGGAACCGTTGCCGATGCGGTTTTGCCCGGCATCATCACTGTCGACGCTTCTCCCGATACGGAAATAGTAACTGCGGGGGGCAAAGTGGATGTCTATAAAGGCACCCTGGAGCTTCCCTACTATCTGACCGCCCCCAGTGAGACAGATCCGACGGCGGCATTGATTGAATATTGGACCGGCACTGATGACACAGCGCTGACCTGGTTCAGTCCGGAGCCGGTAGCGACCGGCAGTCAGATAATCCCGTTACTGCTGACGCTTCCCAATGCTGCTTCGGATGCCGGGAATACCCCACCGGCTGGAGGCTGGCCAGTGGTCATCTTCCAGCACGGCATCACCCAGGATCGCACAAACATGTTGGCCATTGCCGATACCCTGGCGGATGCCGGTTTTGCCACTGTTGCCATCGATCTGCCACTGCATGGCATCACCGATACCAACAATAGCCTGCATGCAGACAACTCCTTGTTACCTGGTGATGTGGAACGCACCTTCGATATGGACCTTGTCAATAACACCACAGGTGAGGCAGGACCTGATGGCGTTATTGACCCTTCCGGACAGCACTTCATCAATCTGCGGAGCTTGTTGACCTCCCGTGACAATCTGCGTCAGGCGGCTGCCGATCTGCTGGTGTTACGCAGAAGCCTGTCCATTATCACAGGCATCGACCTGAATGCTGATCAGGTCCATTTTGTCGGCCACTCGTTGGGTGGTATTACTGGGGCCGTCTATCTGGCGGTTGAAGACACAGTCCAGGCCGCCAGCCTCGCCATGCCGGGTGGTGGTATCGCCCGGCTGCTGGACGGTTCAGCCACCTTTGGGCCCATTATTCAGGCGGGTCTGGCCGCCAATGGTGTAGTAAAGGGAACTGAAGAATATGACGTATTCATGGTGGTTGCTCAGACCGCTATGGATTCGGGTGACCCGATCAACTTCGGCGCCATGGCGGCGGAGAATCATCCGATCCACATGATTGAAGTAATAGGTGGGGCAGACAGCCTGCCGGATCAGGATATTCCCAACAGTGTCACGGGAGCGCCTCTCTCTGGTACCGAACCGCTGGCTCGGGAGATGGGCCTTGCTTCGATTACAACAACAACCTCTGGAACTGATGGAATTGTCCGTTTTATCGCAGGAGATCACAGATCAGTGCTCGATCCCACCGCAAGTCCTGCTGTCACAGTAGAAATGCAATCTGAAATTGCCAACTTTCTGGCATCAGGTGGCAGCACTATCGTAATCAGTAACAGCAGTGTCATTTCCCAATAAACCCACTCGATTTGTTATCCTGGGCGAATAGATGCCTGGTTTCATCAGAGGGTAGGTAAATTAAGGAATAAGCGTTATGAACAATATCCCAAAAAGCTTGCTGTTGATAACAGGATTGACCCTTGCCCATGGGGGAGTTGCCGATGAGGATGTGGCACCCACTGTATCACTCAAGCGCCTCTCCTTGGAGACCGCCACCACTATTGCTCAAGGGGCGATAGAGGCCTGCCGCAAGCAGGGTATCCAGATTGGGGTGACGGTAGTGGATCGGGACGGGACCGTACAGGTAGTGCTGCGCGATACCATCGCGGCCCCCGTCACCCTGCCGATCAGCCGCCAGAAGGCATTTACCGCAGTGAACTTCAATGCCCCGACCTCCCAGTTGGGCGAGCGGGCTGATACGCCGATAGGCCGCCTCGACGGATTGATGATGGTTCCCGGTGGCCTGCCGGTGCAGGCCGCTGGTCAACTGCTGGGTGGCGTAGGAGTCAGTGGAGCCCCATCGGGCAAGACGGATGAAGCCTGCGCCCAGGCAGGCATAGATCAGGTGATCGAAGATCTCGAAATGGCGATGTGATTCATCCCGGCGAGATCTGACTCATTCAGACCTCGCCTGACCCGTTGTGCCTTCTTTATAGCGTCGGCATCACTATTTCATGCTGATGGCCGTGGTTATGCTCGTGGGGCGCCGCCGCGGGTAATGGTTCACCCCTCAATACGCGGCTTGCGGCTGCGTAGGGATCTGTCTCACTGGTGGTAAGGACCTGGACACCATGCGAAGCCATGCGCTGGATAAACCCTTGACCACTGCCGCCGCTGATCAGCACATCAACGGCAAAGATAGGGTGATCATCACCCCGGTATTCATGCATCGTCATCTCTTTGGGCAGGTCGAGGCGATCCAGCTCGACCAGTTTACCGGATTCATCCTGACCGATGATGATAAAACGTCGGGTCTTACCTGCATGCCCGGATATAGTGCGGAAATTTTGACTGGTGATGCCGATTTTCATCTGTATGCCTTTCGTTTCAATGGAATCGCTTCATGCTTCAGCGGGTGATTTGTAGAGTGATTTCGCCCAGGACTCGATAAGCGCGTTGGCCACCGGCATTGGCGCCTCCATGAAGGAGATAATGAACCGGTTGGCCGTCTCACAGATACCGATGGAACGTGGGCGGTTGGCGAGCTGGACGGGCTCGGGCAGGGTCAGGCCAAAACAGAACACCACATTGACCGCAGCCCGGATCTTCTCATCGATCTGGCCCGTAGGCAGTTTCTTGGTGTGAGCGAAATGGTCGAAGAGTGCAATAAAGCACGCACTTCTGTTGGCTTCGATCTGTTCCTTGAAGTGTGCCGCAATCTCGTCTACCGAGTCAAAACAGCACTCGGAGCGCTCGATTTCCAGCAGATAGACCGGAACGGTCTCTTCCAATAGGGTCTGTGTGAACATGTCTGGTCCAGAAGTTCTCGAAGAATCTTGAACCAGTAAATCCTACCCAACCGCAGGCTGCCGGGCATTGAAAATAGTCAATCCTCGGCGATACGCTGCAGGTTGGGTATGTCGAGCAGAAAGTGGTTGGTGTGGGTTTCCGCCAGCAGACTCCGGCGTTTGAACTCGGCGATGGTGCGGCTGGCGGTTTCGGTGGTGATGCCCAGCATGGCCCCCATGTCCTCCCGGGCAAACAGCTGGCACTCGCTGTTCTGGGCATCATCTACCAGGCGCAGCAGCAGGCGTGCTATCCGTTGCTTGGCGGAGCCGGTGGAGAGTTCGGTCAACCAGGCGTCCGCCTCATTCAGGGCATGTTGCCAGCGGTTGAGCAGCTCGCGATGCAGTACGGGATTCTCCTTGCTCAGGTTTTCCACCACCTTGACGGGCAGGCTGCAGACTTCCGTCTCATCGAGCATGATGGCGTCATGCTGGTAGGTCTCGCCGATCAGGCACTCCAATCCGATGACATCGGTGTCGTGAATCAGGCGGACGATACGTTGGCTGCCGTCCGGCAGATACTGGACCAGCTTCAGTAGGCCGGAGCGGATGGTATAGAGTCGGTCACCCTGATCGCCGGCACGATAGAGCGTGGCCCCCACCGGGAGGGTGTACTGGTCGATGGGATCATGGATCAGTTCGAAGTCATCCTCTTGCAGACCGGCGAACAGCACGGACTCCCGTAATGCGCAGGTTTTACAATCGGCCTTACCATCCCAGGCCTCCTTCAAGGTGACTTTTTTTGTCATGATATCGAGACCTGACCTGTCGATGCCGAGCTCGCTTCAGCAGTGTATCCGAGGGGGTGATACTTCTTCCATTTGCTGAACCATACCAGATCGTAGCCCGGGTGCAACCCGGGGAACAAGGCGCTATTTCATTAGACTGTGTTATGTGCCATCAATTCCACGGATTCCAGGTTCTCCCGTACCGGAAAAGCATCTTTTCATGGTATTTTGTGCGGAATCTTTTTTTAAAAACCTGCCGCGAATAATCACACGGATGGCAGGGACAACCAACCTCAAATCGGACTGACCATGTCGTTGATAAGACTGCGCGAGATACAACTGGGATTCGGTGGCCCACCGCTGCTGGACGGGATAAATCTGACGATCGAAAAGAGGGAGCGCATCTGCCTGCTGGGACGCAACGGCGCTGGCAAGTCGACCCTGATGAAGGTGATCCTGGGTGAGCTGACGCCGGATGACGGCGAGCGGGTGGTCAGCAGCGGGGTGCGCATCGCTCAGCTGGTGCAGGAGGTGCCTCGGGGCACCCTAGGGAGTGTTTTCGATATTGTGGCCGATGGCATAGGTCAGCTGGCGGCACAGATCAAAACCTATCATCAACTCAGCAGTCAGCTGGCGGAGAGCGGTGATGAGCAGCTGCTGGAGCCGCTTTCCAGGGCGCAGCATGCACTGGAGGCCGCCGATGGCTGGCAGCTGGAACAGCGGGTGGAGACAGTGATCTCGCGTCTTTCGCTGACACCGGATGCGGAGTTCAGCGAGCTCTCCGGCGGGCTCAAGCGCCGGGTGCTATTGGCCCAGGCCCTGGTCAGCGAACCCGATCTGCTGTTGCTGGATGAGCCCACCAACCACCTGGATATCGAGTCCATCGACTGGATGGAGCAGTTCCTGCTCAACTATCCGGGGGCCTTACTCTTCGTCACCCATGACCGGGCCTTTCTGCGCCATCTGGCCACCCGCATCCTGGAGCTGGATCGGGGACGGCTCACCGACTGGCCGGGAGACTACGCGAACTTCCTGCGCCGCAAGGAGGAGCTGCTCAATGCAGAGGCCCAGGAGAATGCCCGTTTCGACAAGAAGCTGGCCCAGGAGGAGAGCTGGATTCGCCAGGGCATCAAGGCCCGGCGCACCCGTAACGAGGGCCGAGTCAGGGCCCTGAAGGTGATGCGGGAGGAACACCAGCAACGCCGTAGCGTCACTGGCCAGGCCAGGATGCAGCTGCAGGAGGCGGAGCGCTCCGGCAAGCTGGTGGCCAAGGTGGAAGGGATCAGCTACGCCTGGGAGGACAGGCCGGTGATCCGGGATCTCTCCACCAGCGTGCTGCGCGGCGATCGGATCGGCATCATCGGGCCCAACGGGGCCGGCAAGACCACCCTGCTGAATCTGCTGCTGGGGCGTCTGGCCCCAGACAGCGGCCAGGTGAAACTGGGGACCAATATCCAGGTGGCCTATTTCGATCAGCTGCGCGACCAGCTCGATGAGGAGCGCTCGGTGCAGGACAACGTGGGGGGCGGCAGCGATAGGGTGGAGGTCGGTGGCAGCAGCAGGCACATCATCGGCTATCTGCAGGACTTTCTCTTCACCCCGGAGCGGGCGCGCACCCCGGTGAAGGCGCTCTCCGGCGGTGAGCGCAACCGCTTGCTGCTGGCCAAGCTGTTTACCCGGCCCGCCAATGTGCTGGTGCTGGACGAACCCACCAACGATCTGGATGTGGAGACCCTGGAGCTGCTGGAGGAGTTGTTGCTCGACTATCAGGGGACCCTGCTGCTGGTCAGTCATGACCGGGATTTTCTCGATCACGCGGTGACCAGCTGCCTGGTCTTCGAGGGGGATTGCCGGGTGGTCGAGTATGTGGGTGGCTACAGCGATTGGGAGCAGCACCAGAAACAGCGGCCGGTTGCCAAACAGCCGTCGTCCCCGAAAAAGGTCAAGCCTGAGCCGCCGGCGCCGAAAAAGAAAAAAGGCAAGCTGAGTTACAAGGATCAGCGTGAATTGGACAGTCTGCCGCAGAGGATCGAGGAGCTGGAAGCTGCCCTGGATGAGATTCAGCAGCGCTTGAGTGACCCCGCGCTCTATCAACAGGGCAGTGAGACGATCACGGAGCTTCGGCAATCCATGCAGAGCCTGGAGCAGGAGCTGGAACAGGCCTATGCTCGCTGGGAGGCCCTGGAGGCGGCACGGGAGGAGGCCTGATCAACCTGCTTTCACTCGTACTCCATCAAGGTTGTATTGATGAGTTCAGTTGATCTGTCAGTGTTCATGGCAAGGCACGCCTCGTAGCGAATGGCCATAGTCCTTTGCAAGAGGTGTAACGCCGCCATGGGCGCTGACAGATCAACCCTTCGGGCGCTACTGTGGTGTTCCGCTACTGCGTGGCCTACATGGAGGTAGGTCAGGGGCGTGAGCAGGAGCGGAAGCTTTACAGCACTTGACAAGGACTAAGGCCATTGCCTGCGTGCTGTGCCTTGTTGCGAAACACCACAGTAACGCTGAACTCATCAATACAACCTTGATGGAGTACTAGGTTCATCGGTATGGAGAGAGTCATGCGAAAATTCATTTGGCTTGGCGCAGTTTCACTGCTTGTCAGCAGTCAGCTTGCACAGGCGGGCGCCAGCTGTGTGGTGGCCAAGAAACTGGGTAATTCGCTGGCCATAGAGTGGGTGGCGGGTGAGGGTGAGAGCGCTGCCAGCGCCACCCAAAAGGCGCAAGAGAGACTGCTGCAACAGGGTTTGCATGGCAAGTATCAGGATGCTCACCCGCAGGCAAGTACTGAACTGCCACACGGCCATATGGTGATAGTGAAAACCGCGTACCAGACGGTGATTGGGCGTTCACGCACCAGCTATGGTTGTGGCTACAGCACTCGATCACCTGAGGAGGCCGAGCAGGCTGCCCTTTATGATCTGCGCAATTACTCCTGGGGCTGGAAAGCGGATTTTGGTTACGAGGTCTTCAAGCGCCTCAATTTTTGAGTATGTGTACACCAAATGGAGGGGTTGAGTCGATTATCAGGACGATGCTGACTCAATAAAAAAGGCACTGAAAAGAAAAAACAGGGGAGGAGTCTCCTCCTCCCCTGTTCAGGCCAGGGAACCTGGCTATTGGCTAGGCCTAAGGCCTAGTTCAGTCGCACACCATCGCTTCTACCGGCCTCGACTGCTTGCGGCCATGCAGATCAGGGATGTGGTGCCGGTCAGCGTATCGTTGGTCGGGTCCGCATTCTCCGTTGCGTCTATCCTGGCGGTCCATTCCAACTCATGCTCACCGACCTCCCCGCACACAATCTCCACATTGAAGGTGAAGCGGGTGTCAGGACGACCCGGCTCAACGCTCGAGGTGATCGACTCGGGCTCGATGTTCACGTCGACTTCGCCGCTGGTGCTGCTGGCGGTCAGGGTCACCGTGGCATCCTGCGTGCTGGTGTCGCCATCACCGAAGATGAGGATACGCCGCTTGACCACTCTGCCTTCACGCATTGCCAGCAGGTTGGGTACCCGCATCTTGCTCAGGAACACATCAGCCCCGTCAATGATCTCCGCGATCTTGGCTGAGGTGGTATCCATATCGGTTGCACCTTGATCGTCGGTGACGGTCAGGGTAACGGTGTAGTCACCTGGATAGGCATAGATGTGGCTCGGGCTGACACCGGTGCCGCTGGCGCCGTCACCAAAGGTCCACTCGTAGCTGACGATATTGCCGTCATCGCTGGAACCACTGCCGTCGAAGGATACTGGTTCATCTTCTGTACCACTGTAGGGTCCCCCCGCATCCGCCACGGGTGGCAGGTTGGGTATTGGATCGATTGTTGCGGTAGTGCTAGCTGAATCAGTGGCACCCTTATCATCAGTGACAGTCAGGGTAACATCGTAAACACCAGGATCGGCATAGGTATGGCTCGGGTTGACACCGGTGCCGCTGTCGCCGTCACCAAAGGTCCACTCGTAGCTGACGATATTGCCGTCATCGCTGGAACC
>CBDVCD010000097.1:0-11024 GCA_965372385.1 uncultured Gammaproteobacteria bacterium
ACTGACTCAAGCGGGGTGGAATTTGGATGTATCGAAAACGAAGATACTCATGCTTACGCATAGAGGTCTAGCAACAAAGCAAGGCTACGATAATCTCCTCAAAGTCTTTCGTTATAACGATTCATTGACCAAGAAAGAAAATAACCATATTGCGTTCTTTGTGGATCACCTGGAGCCTGCCTGTAAAGCATTCCATCATAAACGTTATGGCGAGATGTTCACTGCACTAGGCGCTAATAAAAAGTACGTTTTTAAACTTGCCGACAAGGCAAGCTGGGCACAATCGATGGAAAAACTCTTGGAGTTGAGGGCGAATGGTGCGGTTCGTGATGTGATCGTCCATCTACGCGAAAGACGGTTACCTCAGTTGCCCGATGCGGTAGAGCGTTTGGAGAAAAAGCTTGAAGAATTTGACCAGGATGGCGATGAGGAGACGCCTCGCGCCCTAAAAGAACTCGCAGCGCTACAACAGGTTCCATATCAGGAAATTGTCTTGGCATCGAGATATCTTGAAGGCCACTCCCCTTTTGAGACCAAACATGGTGTCAAGTGTGCGGAATTTGAGAACGTCCTTGTGGTCATGGGGCGGGGGTGGAACAGGTACAATTTCGATCAGATGCTATCCAATGCTCGTGACGAAATTAAAATTGCCGAGAAAGATAGAAAAAGGTTTGAAGACAACCGGAATCTTTTTTATGTTGTGTGCTCTCGCCCGAAAAAGAGATTGGCTGTGCTTTTCACACAACAACTTTCAGATAATGCTATGCAGACCGTGCGGGATTGGTTTGGCGCTGAAAATGTCCAGGAGCTAATCTTTTAAATTCGGGCCTCTTGTTCAGTGGATGAGGGCGCTGATCGGTTCTGTATTGCCAGTCGCTACAGAACCAGGCAGGTCCGGAATATCAACCCAGTAGTCCGTATCATGGTCTTTTCTAATTCTACTTTGTTAGATTAACCATCAACCTAACCCATTGATAAGTCGAGCTGTTTATCATAATCGTGATCGATTGACGCTTGCCTCCTTCGATGCCGCTTATCCATTTGCCGCAGTACCTCATCATGTTCAATATCCCTTCTCGGCAAGAAGGCTCTGAGTAAGGGTTCGATATCATTACAGCTCAGCAAGGGGTATTCATCGTTATGGCGCTCACGCTCTTCCACCATAAACAACATGGCCATGGAGTGTAGCTGGACGCGGACGCTCTTGTGCTCTGCGGACTCTTCGCCGACCGATCTCTTTTCGGCAAGTTGCATGTAGCCTTGCCCTAGATCTCTCATTGCAAAGGGATTGTCGGATGCACCGGCCATGCCTGCACCCGATAGCGTCAACGCGAGTGCGGATCTCACTGCCAGTCTTAACGTATCATGCTTCATTATCGTCTCCTCATCTAATCTCACTTTTTAGCCAACCTAACCCTAAGCGGCATTCGCTGGATGAAAAAAACCACCTCCTGTCGGTAAGTCGGACTATGATGGCAAACCTTACACCTCACTTCGCCGTCAGCGTTTCCTCGAGGTCTGACAGCTGCGCCATAGGGAAAAAGTGTAAGGAGCGGCAAACAACCGCGACCAATCTCAGAGACAAGACAGTGCAATCGAGGGAAAGCAGTAACAAAATGAGAAAACCGCGATGACAACAACCAGAAAAACAGCAAAAGCGCAAAGCCATCCAATCGCGGAGGCCGAGCATGCACGTGTGTCGGCACAGGCCAGTGGGCAGGAGGCCTGGCGCCGCTGGGGGCCTTATCTCAGTGAGCGCCAGTGGGGAACGGTGCGTGAGGACTATAGCCCCGATGGTGAGGCCTGGGACTACTTCAGTCACGACCAGTCGCGAAGTCGCGCCTACCGTTGGGGTGAGGATGGCATTGCCGGTTTCAGCGATGACAAGCAGCGACTCTGCCTCGCGCTCGCCCTCTGGAACGGTCAGGACCCGATTCTCAAGGAGCGGCTGTTCGGCTTGACCAACAGTGAGGCGAATCACGGCGAGGACGTCAAGGAGCTCTACTACTATCTGGATGCCACGCCGAGCCACTCCTACCTGAAGATGCTCTACAAGTACCCGCAGCGTACCTTCCCTTATACTGAACTTCTGGAGGAGAATAGGCGCCGTGGTAAGGATCAGCCCGAGTATGAGCTGCTCGACACCGGCATCTTCGACGATGACCGCTATTTCGATGTCTTCGTCGAGTATGCGAAGGCGGACGTGGACGATATCCTGATGCGCGTCACGGTGCATAATCGCGGCGACCAGGACGCCCCACTCCACCTGCTGCCCCAGCTCTGGTTCCGCAACACCTGGTCCTGGGGCTATGATCCTGCCCGCCCAATACTCTCCGCCAACGAGACGGACTGTATCCTGGTAGAACACCCCAAACTTGGCAACTACCATTGCCACCTGGACGGTGAACCGGAACTCCTGTTCTGCGACAACGATACCAATCTGGGGCGGTTGCACGGGGTGGATACCACCGGCCACTTCAAGGATGCCTTTCACGACTATCTCATCGATGGCAACCATCATGCCGTCAATCCCCAGCAGAACGGCACCAAGGCGGCCGGTCTCTACCGCTTTGAGGTGCCTGCCCAGGGTCAGGTCGAGATCCGCGTGCGGCTGGAAAAGGCACGCAATCAAACCCCGTTCGGCGACTTCGACACAGTGTTCCAATCACGCATCGCCGAGGCCGACGCCTTCTACGCCGATTTACAAAAGGCATTGTCGGACGACGATGCCCGGCTGATCCAGCGTCAGGCCCTGGCCGGAATGATCTGGAGTAAGCAATTCTACTATTACGACATCCCGCAGTGGCTGGATGGCGATCCGGACCAGCCCGCACCAAACGGGATGCGCCGCCACGGGCGCAACAGCGAGTGGCGCCACCTCAACAACGCCGACATCATCTCCATGCCGGATAAGTGGGAATACCCCTGGTACGCGGCCTGGGATCTCGCCTTCCACTGCGTCACCCTGGCGCTGGTCGATGCGGATTTCGCCAAGAAGCAACTGCTGCTGATGACCCGGGTCTGGTACATGCACCCCAACGGCCAGATCCCCGCCTATGAGTGGGGCTTCGGTGACGTCAATCCACCGGTGCACGCCTGGGCGGTGTGGGAGGTTTACCGCGCCGAAAAAGAAGCCAGCGGCGGCCGGGGCGATCTCGATTTTCTGGAGCGGGAACTGCACAAGCTGATCCTCAACTTCACCTGGTGGGTCAATCGCAAGGATGCCGAGGGCCACAACATCTTCCAGGGCGGCTTTCTCGGGCTCGACAACATCGGCGTATTCGACCGCAGTGCCCCACTGCCTACCGGCGGCCACATCAACCAGGCTGATGGCACCAGCTGGATGGCCATGTATTGCCTCAACCTGATGCGCATCGCCCTGGAGCTGGCGCAGACCAACCACACCTACGAGGACATTGCCACCAAGTTCTTCGAGCACTTCCTCTACATCGCCGCGGCCATGAACAATATCGGCGATCAGGGGATCGGCCTGTGGGACGAGGAGGATCAATTCTATTACGACGTGCTGCGCTTTCCCGATGGAGAACACGTCACGCTGAAGGTCCGGTCGATGGTGGGACTGATACCGCTTTTCGCGGTGGAGATCCTGGAACCCGAGCTCATCGACCAGCTGCCTGACTTCAAACGCCGATTAAAGTGGTTTCTCAACTACCGCCCCGACCTGGCCGCCCTGGTCTCCCACTGGGAAGAGCCGGGCCGAGGTAATCGCCACCTGCTCTCCCTGCTACGTGGCCACCGTATGAAATGCCTGCTGCGACGCATGCTGGATGAGACCGAATTTCTCTCCGATTACGGCGTGCGGTCACTGTCACGCGCCCACCAGGAAACCCCTTACGTCTTTGACTGCATGAGCCACTCCCTGTCGGTCTCTTACCAACCGGGGGAGTCGGAAACAAGTCTATTCGGCGGCAATTCCAATTGGCGCGGCCCCATCTGGTTCCCGGTCAATTTTCTGCTGATCGGCTCGTTGCGCCGCTTTGCTACCTTTTATGGGGAGGAGTTCAAGATCGAGTGTCCGACCGGCTCAGGAGAACTCCTCTCTATTAATGAAGTGGCGGATGAACTGGCGCAACGCCTGACTCGGCTGTTTCGCCGCGACGATGAGGGCCGAAGACCGATATTCGGTGACAACGACAAGCTACAAAATGACCTACACTTCCGTAATCACCTGCTGTTTCATGAATATTTCCACGGCGACAACGGTTGCGGCATCGGCGCCTCGCACCAGACCGGCTGGACCGGCCTGGTGGCGACACTGCTCAACTCAGGTAAAAAGGATCATGACCATGGTCAGCTTTAAAAATACCTTCTCAACAACGTTACTTCTATTGTTGGCTTCAGTGCTTGGTTCCTGCGCATCAATTAACCATGCCCCTGGCCCAGGTCCAATCGATGCCCCGGGAATCACACACCTAAAGGGTAATGATCCAGTAAATGATTACAGTGGAGAGATAATTGCAGCTGCCCTTCCGGACACTCACAAGGCACAACAGGACTCAACGGCAGTTGCCCCCGAGATCCAAGGGTACAGTCCCGTTTCATACTTTACGAAAAACCTTGCGGAAAAAGGTAGTCAGCAATTCAGGGTCGAGCACAAGGGTAAGACCTATTACCTGGCCTCCGCCAGGCAAGTCGAAACCTTCGAGCAAGATCCAGAAAAATACCTGCCCCTTTTTAGCGGCTTCTGCCCATACAGCCTGACTCTCGGTAGACAGGTGGCAATAGATCCAACCAATTTCAAGATAGTTGGCGACGCCCTCTTGCTCTTTCACAAGAGTGAAGAGATGGATGGATTAAAGCGCTGGAACAAAGAGAGCAATAATCAATACTTGCGCGAACGAGAAATGCTTGAACGCGCCAAGCATAATCTGCTGCAACTTAATTTTTGATTCCATGACACCCATGCATTCAACATTCATCAAGGTCCTGTCGGCGACGCTACTTGCGGTCACGGTAATCTATGTTTTCTGGCCACCCATTCTCTGGCTATGGGTTGTTGTCGCCCCTTTTGTTCTATTGGGGTTCTACGACATGTTTCAGAAGCAACACTCAATCCGTCGAAACTTTCCGCTGTTTGGACGCGGACGCTGGATCATGGAGGAGCTCCGCCCCTATATCCGGCAGTATTTCGTGGAATCTGACACCGATGGCACACCCATCAACCGGATGTTCAGGAGCATCGTCTATCAACGTGCCAAGGGTGCGCTGGAGACCGTTCCTTTCGGCACCCGGGTGGATACCTACCGCACCGGCTATGAATGGATCGGCCATTCGCTTTCCGCGCTTGACGCATCTGAAATAGACCAGAATCTACGTGTCAGGATCGGTGGAGCGGATTGCGGGCAACCCTACTCGAGCAGCATCTTCAATATCTCGGCCATGAGTTTTGGCGCACTCAGCCAGCCTGCCATCCTGGCGCTGAACAGTGGCGCGAAAGCCGGGGGATTCGCACACAACACCGGGGAAGGCGGGATCAGTCCTTATCATCTTCAATATGCAGGCGATCTGATCTGGCAGATCGGCACCGGTTACTTTGGCTGTCGTGACGATAACGGAAATTTTTCCCCTGCGCGGTTTCGAGAGATGGCGTCCCTTGAGACGGTCAGGATGATCGAGATCAAACTCTCCCAGGGTGCCAAGCCGGGACATGGAGGGATTCTGCCAGCGGAAAAGAACACCCTTGAGATCGCCAGGATTCGCGGTGTAGCACCCTATCTCCAGGTCAACTCCCCCGCTACGCATAGCACTTTCGACTCTCCCTTGGGATTGGTGCGTTTTATCGCTCAACTGCGTGAACTCTCAGATGGAAAACCGATTGGTTTCAAGCTCTCAATTGGGCGCAAGAGTGAGTTTATTGCCATCTGCAAGGCCATGATCGAGACGGGTATCCTACCGGATTTCATTACCGTCGATGGCGGTGAAGGTGGCACGGGTGCGGCGCCGCTCGAATATACCAACTCCATTGGCATGCCGTTGCGTGATGCCATTGCATTCATTAACGACTGCCTGATCGGCTTTGGCCTGAAACCGCATATAAAGATCATTGCAGCCGGCAAGATCTTTACCGGTTTCCATCTGGTCAAGAACATGGCGCTGGGTGCGGATATCTGCAACAGCGCACGCGGCATGATGCTTGCGCTGGGCTGTGTGCACTCCCTCACCTGCAACAGCAACAACTGCCCCTCCGGGGTTGCCACACAGGACCCAAGGCTCTTCAGGGGGCTTGTAGTTCCAGACAAGGCACAGCGTGTTGCGCATTTTCATGTCAAAACAGTTCACGCAACCGCGGAAATCATTGCCTCCGCCGGGCTTCGTCATACATCTGAATTGAACCGCTCCCATATCTATCGACGTATCAATCAGCATGAGATAAGACGTTACGATCAGATCTTCCCCTATCTGAGTACAGGCTGCCTGCTGGGTGATGGTATCCCGGACGCATTCAAACTCATCATGCAGGAGGCAAGCTCCGATACATTCGCACCCCATAGCTGCCTGACACGTATAGACAATGAGTGTGAGGCTCTTGAGTTGACGGTTGCACTGGACACCAATGGGAAAACAGAGACCATGGAGAATAAGAGATGAAGGCATCTGACCTGTTCGTCAAGGCACTGGAAGCCGAAGGTGTCGAATATATCTTCGGCATTCCCGGTGAAGAGAACCTCGATCTTCTCAACTCACTGAAGGATTCATCGATCAAGCTTATCCTGACCCGTCATGAACAGGGCGCGGGGTTCATGGCCGCCACCTATGGTCGCCTGACCGGTAAGGCAGGTGTTTGTCTCTCAACTCTTGGTCCAGGAGCAACCAACCTGGTCACTGCCGCCGCCTATGCCCAGCTCGGCGCCATGCCACTCTTGATGATTACCGGGCAGAAACCGATCAAGACCAGCAAACAGGGGCAATTTCAGATTATCGATGTGGTGGATATGATGCGGCCACTGACCAAATTCACCCAGCAGATCAGCAGTGGTCACAATATCCCCGCCAGGGTGCGAGAGGCCATGCGCAATGCCGAGGGTGAACGGCCGGGTGCGGCCCATCTTGAACTACCGGAAGACATCGCCTGTGAGGAGACGGATGCGAAGGTCATCATCAAGAGCCGATTTGATATCCCCCATGCCAGCGGTCGATCCATTGCCACCGCCGTCGGGATGATTGAATCGGCAAGACGTCCCCTGTTGCTGATCGGGGCTGGCGCCAACAGAAGGCATACCTGCCAGACCCTGTCAGCCTTTATCGACAAAACAGGCATGCCCTTTTTCAGCACCCAGATGGGCAAGGGTGTTGCCGATGAACGCAATCCAATCTTTCTCGGCAATGCCGCGCTCTCGGACAATGATTATCTGCATCGCGCGATCGAAGCATCGGATCTGATCGTCAACGTCGGTCACGACGTGGTGGAAAAACCCCCCTTCTTTATGCAGCAGGATAGGTTCGACGTAATTCACGTCAACTATATCACTGCCACAATCGATCCGGTCTATTTTCCCCAACAGGGTGTGATTGGTGATATTGCCAACAGCATCGAACGACTGACTGACCTGATCACACCACAGCAGGACTGGGACTTCTCCAGATTCATGGAGGTCAAGTCCCATCTCGACCGGCAACTGCTGGAAGGCATCGAAGATGACCGCTTCCCGGTCTATCCGCAACGCCTGGTTGCTGACGTGCGAAAGATCATGCCCGACGACGCTATCATTGCCTTGGATAACGGCGTCTACAAGATCTGGTTTGCCCGCAACTACAGGGCTCACATGCCCAATACCGTGCTGCTCGACAATGCCCTGGCAACCATGGGTGCGGGCCTGCCTTCGGCCATCGCCGCCAAGCTGGTACACCCGCAACGGCGTGTCATGGCCATCTGTGGTGATGGCGGATTCATGATGAATTCCCAGGAGATGGAGACGGCCGTGCGGCTCAAACTCGATCTGGTGGTGCTGATTCTGCGGGACGATGCCTACGGCATGATCAAGTGGAAGCAGGCCAATATGGGCTTCGATGACTTTGGCCTCGATTACGGCAATCCCGATTTTGTCCAGTATGCCAACAGTTATGGCGCTACCGGGTATCGTCTGAAATCGACCGACTCACTGATCCCATTGCTCGAAGAGTGTTTCAACATGCCGGGGGTTCACCTGATCGAAGTACCGATCGATTACTCCGACAACGACCGGATTCTCAACCGGGATATCAAGGAAAAGAGTCGACTGATATAGAGGAAAAATATGGCCGATCTATGCAAATCAATGATTGCGGGTGGCGCTACACCAGCCGGTACCCTCGAGGTTGTAGCACCCTTTGATCGTTCGCCCATCGCGCTCATCGAAACATCCGATGGACATGCAATTGAACAGGCACTCGATACGGCTCACCAGCTCTTCCGTGATCGAAGCCGGTGGCTCCCCGTCTACCAGCGAATAGCGATTCTGGAAAAAACCGCGGCCATCATGACCGAGCGGGCGGAAACGCTCGCCATCGAAGCGGCAAGAGAAGGCGGCAAGCCGTTGATCGATTCCAGAATAGAGGTTACCCGGGCCATCGACAGTATCCGAATCTGTATCGATTGCCTGCGCGGGGTGACGGGAGAGACCATTCCCATGGGCATCAACACCGCCTCCGCCGGCAGGCTGGCCTTCACCAGCCGCGAACCCATCGGTGTTGTGGTGGCGATCAGTGCCTTCAATCACCCAGTGAATCTGATCTGTCACCAGGTGGGACCAGCCATTGCCGCCGGCTGTCCCGTTATCGTCAAGCCGGCCGAAGAGACCCCACTCTCCTGTTTTCGCTTCGTCGAGATCCTGCGGGAGGCCGGCTTACCCGATGAGTGGTGCCAGACCCTGGTCACCAGCAGCCTGGATGTCGCCACCCAACTGGTGACGGATGCACGAGTCGCATTTTTGAGCTTTATCGGCAGTGCTCGGGTGGGCTGGATGCTGCGTTCCAAATTGGCGCCGGGCACGCGCTGCGCCCTCGAGCATGGCGGCGCCGCACCAGTCATCGTTGCAGAGGATGCAGACATCGATGATGTCCTGCCGAAGTTGTTGAAGGGCGGTTTCTATCATGCCGGACAGGTCTGTGTATCGGTGCAGCGGGTCTTTGCCCATCATGCCATTGCCCGTGAACTTGCCATGCGACTTGCCAACGGCGCCAACAGGCTGGTGATGGGTGACCCAACACTTGAGGAGACCGAGATAGGACCCTTGATCCGCCCTGCTGAGGTGGACCGCGTGGATCAGTGGGTCAAGCAGTCTTTCATGGAAGGTGCCGAAGTACTTGCTGGCGGCAAGGCGGTTTCAGATACCGCCTATGCCTGTACCGTTCTCTATAGCCCATCACCTGCCAGTAAGGTCAGCACCCAGGAGATTTTCGGCCCGGTTATCTGCGTCTATCCCTACGCGGATATCGATGAAGCGATCGACCAGGCTAACCGTTTGCCTTACGCATTCCAGGCCGCTGTCTTCTCAAAAGATATCGATACAGCCCTTCGCGCCTGCAAAAGGCTGGACGCCTCGGCGGTCATGATCAATGATCACACCGCATTCCGGGTGGACTGGATGCCGTTCGCGGGCCTGCGTGAGTCGGGCCTGGGAGTTGGCGGCATCCCTTACAGCTTCCGGGATATGCAGATCGAGAAGATGATGGTGCTGAATTCAAAGGAACTCAGCATGTAAGGTTATGTGCCTCCCCGCGACCAATCCGGACAACGGGCATAATGCAGAAGAGAGATGAACAATCCACCCCTCATTTTCACTTTGACAAAGAGCGCCCTCTCACCCCCCATTGTCATCGACTCGATAAAGACGGGGCTGCTCGTTGGCTTGATCCTGAATCTGATCAATCATGGCCAGGCCATGCTCGATGGGGCTTACATCAACTGGGGCAGCGTATTACTCAACTTCATCATCCCCTTCTGCGTCTCTGCTTACAGCGGGGCCCGCGCGGCCTATACCACTTGCGGACTGCCTGTAAGGAATCCGGTAAGATCGACGACTGATTACAATTCCACCGATATTTAATGTAAAAAGGAGCCCATTTTTCCATGCACGCGACCCTTCCCTTACTCGCTGAAACAGATTTCCCTCCACTGACCCGCCGGGCGGTAGAAACCCTGCAGGTCAATCTCGGCTACCGCTGTAATCAGAGCTGTCTACACTGCCACGTAAACGCTGGGCCTAAACGCAAGGAGGAGATGAGTGCGGAGACTATCGATGCCGTCATCGACTTCCTCCAGACCAACCCCTCGGTCACCATCCTGGACCTTACCGGTGGTGCACCTGAACTCAATCCCCATTTCCGTCGTCTGGTGACGGCTGCTCGTAACCGCGGCCTGCGGATAATGGATCGCTGCAATCTCACCATCCTCGAGCAACCGGACCAAGAGGACCTGGCCACCTTTCTCGCCAGACAGCAGGTAGAGGTGGTGGCATCCCTGCCCTGCTATCTGGAGGACTATGTGGATCGCCAACGCGGCAAGGGGGTGTTCGAGGAAAGCCTGCGGGGACTTCAGCAGCTTAACGCACTGGGCTATGGTCAGCCCAACAGTGGACTTGTCCTCGACCTGGTCTACAATCCCCAGGGGCCGGACCTACCGCCGGCCCAGTGCTCACTGGAGCCAGCCTACCGGAAACATCTGGGAGAACACTTCGGTATTGTCTTCAACCAGCTGTTCACCCTGACCAACATGCCGATCCAGCGTTTTGGCTCGATGCTGGTCTCCAAGGGCGAATTCAACCGTTACATGCAGCTTCTGCGCGAGGCCCACCGGGAAGATAACCTGGAACAGGTCATGTGCCGCAGCCTGGTCAGTGTGGACTGGCAGGGATATCTCTATGATTGTGACTTCAACCAACAGCTCGGGCTGCCGCTTGGTCGGGAAGGTCATCCCCGGCTGCACATCAGCGAGGTAACCGCCGACGCTCTGGAGGGGCGATCGATCCAGATAGCGGATCACTGTTACGGCTGCACCGCCGGCCAGGGTTCTAGCTGCGGTGGTG
>CBDVCD010000098.1:0-10960 GCA_965372385.1 uncultured Gammaproteobacteria bacterium
GCGCTAAGTACGTTCCGTCCAGAAACGAGGTCGTTCCCCCTCCCCCCAGCGCCCTCCCGGTGGGAGGGGAGGTTCTGTACTATTCAGCCTCCGTAGGAGCTGCCCATGGCTGCGATCAGCGACGATAGTCGCTTGGTATGAAGATGCCGAAAAGGCTTGCCGCCTTTGGTCGCCGCCATGGGCAGCTCCTACGACGGCATTTTCAGCCCTCAGCCTCCTCCCAGGAGCGGCGAAATTCAGTTTCCTTGCAGCCTGAGCAGGGTGGAATGTGGCCGGTCTTATGGAAATGCATCTCCTTGCCGCAGCCGACGCAGACCAGGGTTCCCGGGCCAGTTATCTCCCCGGTGTGGTAGATCGAGGCCTCTTTTGCCCGTTCGGCCAGTTTTTCGAGTTCCAGTTTGGTCTGATCGGCCACATTGATGAACATCTCCAGCAGCCGGTCCTCCACCTGACGAACATCGAAATGCCACCATTCTGACAGCTGTTCGCCGGTTTCAGACAGGTAGTTGGCCGCATCCTTGATGTCCCGTTCGAGATAACCGGCGATCTCATCGGCCTCCTCCCGGGTCAACTCGCCGATCTCGACCATCTTCTCCCGCACGTCGCTGAGATAATCGCGCAGACCGGGCAGGGCGTTCTCCTTGGTCTCCACCATGGCGTCATGTACATTTCCGAGCATCTTCTCATAGGCGTCGGTCAGTCTGTCCAAAGGGGGTTTTTTATCGGAATGGGTCATGACACTCTCCTGATGGTTGACGATTTTTCTCTTGCCTCAATGTAAGTTTGAATCAAAATGGCGAGAGTGCAAATTGATTTAGCGCAAGCCTTCATGAAATTCACCATCGACTGGGGTATGCTTCGCCGATTGCGCTAACCAGATAATCAGTTTAACCATGCAGACGACCTACGATCCCGCCAAAATCGAGCAAGCCGCCCAGGACCATTGGGCGACGGCAAAGACCTTCAAGGTGACGGAGGACGCCACCAGGGAGAAGTTTTACTGCCTCTCCATGTTCCCCTATCCCAGCGGCAAGCTGCACATGGGGCATGTGCGCAACTACACCATCGGGGACGTGATCGCCCGCTATCAGCGGATGTTGGGCAAGAATGTGCTCCAGCCGATGGGTTGGGACGCCTTCGGCCTGCCGGCGGAAAACGCCGCGCTGAAGAATAAGGTGGCCCCGGCTGGCTGGACCTACGCCAATATCGACTACATGAAGGGGCAGCTGAAGCGGCTTGGCTTCGGTTACGACTGGGACCGGGAACTGGCCACCTGTCAGCCCGACTACTACAAGTGGGAGCAGTGGCTGTTCACCGAGCTGTACAAGAAGGGCCTGGTCTACCGCAAGCACGCGGTAGTCAATTGGGATCCCGTGGATCAGACCGTGCTGGCCAACGAGCAGGTGATCGACGGCCGCGGCTGGCGCTCCGGCGCCCTGGTGGAGCGTCGGGAGATCCCCCAGTGGTTCGTCAAGATCACCGACTATGCGGATGAACTGCTGGACGAGATCGACCATCTGGAGGGCTGGCCCGATCAGGTGCGCACCATGCAGCGCAACTGGATTGGCCGTTCCTTCGGGGTGCAGATGGATTTCGACGTCGCACAGGGAATTGCAAGTGCCGCGGGTGCAGGAAGCACAGGAGCGGCCATTGAGGGTTCGGACGAACGATTGACCATCTACACCACCCGTCCCGACACCCTCATGGGCGTCACCTACGTGGCCCTGGCGGGTGAGCATCCACTCGCGCGAAAGGCCGCCGAGGGTAATACCGAACTGACTGCCTTCATCGAGGAGTGCCGGCAGGGTGGTACCTCCGAGGCGGACCTGGAGACCATCGAGAAGAAGGGCATGCCCCTGGGCATAAGCGCCATCCATCCGGTGAGCGGCGAGGCGGTGCCGATCTATGTGGCGAATTTCGTCCTCATGGGTTATGGCACCGGCGCGGTGATGGCGGTGCCGGGCCACGACGAACGGGACCATGCATTCGCCCACAAGTACGGCATCCCCATCAAACAGGTGATCCAGCCAGCGGATGGTTCGACTGTGGACATCCAGGCCGCGGCCTATATCGAAAAGGGTGTGCTGAAGGATTCCGGTCCCTTCAACGGCCTGACCTCCGAGGCCGCGTTCGACGCCATCGCCGAATGGCTGCAGGCGCGCGGCAAGGGTGAAAAGACCAAGAACTTCCGTATCCGCGATTGGGGCGTCTCCCGCCAGCGTTACTGGGGCGCGCCGATCCCCATGATCCACTGCGAGCAGTGCGGTATTGTGCCGGTCCCGCTCGAGGATCTGCCAGTGGTGCTGCCAGAGGATATCGTGTATGACGAAAATACCATCAACCCAATCAAGGGTAACCCGAGCTTTTCCGACTGCAGTTGTCCGGAGTGTGGTGGCCCCGCCCAGCGGGAGACCGATACCTTCGACACCTTCATGGAGTCGAGCTGGTATTACGCCCGCTACACTTGCCCGGGTGCCGATGCCATGCTCGACGAGCGGGCCAGCTACTGGCTACCGGTGGACCACTATGTCGGCGGCATCGAGCATGCGGTGCTCCATCTGCTCTATGCCCGCTTCTATCACAAGTTGCTCAGGGACGCAGGGCTGGTGCGGAACAACGAGCCCTTCACCCGCCTGCTGACCCAGGGCATGGTGGTGGCGGATACCTACTATCGCAAACAGGCAGATGGCGCCAGACACTGGTTCAACCCGGCCGAGGTCGAGGTGGAGCGGGACGAGAAGGGGCGCCCGCTGAAGGCAGTCCTGCCCGCGGATGGGCAGCCGGTGGTCATCGGTGGCATCGAGAAGATGTCCAAGTCGAAGAACAACGGGGTCGATCCCCAGTCCCTGATCGACCGCTATGGGGCCGACACCGTGCGGCTCTACACCATGTTCACCTCCCCACCGGACCAGTCCCTGGAGTGGAACGACGAGGGAGTGGAGGGCGCACACCGCTTCCTCAAGCGGATCTGGGCCCTGGCGGAAGCCAATGGGGAGTGGATCAGGGCGGGCGCCGGGGACCTCTCCGGTCTGAACGAAGCGCAGAAGTCTGCCCGCCGCGAGATCCATGAGGCCTTGCAAAAGGCACTCTACGACTATGACCGCCAGCAGTTCAACACCGTGGTATCGGCCTGTATGAGCATGCTCAACACCCTCTACAAATTGGCTGATGATGTGGGTGATCAGGCCATAATATCTGAAGGTCTGGGGATTGTGTTGCGTCTGCTCGGACCCATTGCCCCCCACATCACCCACCATCTCTGGAGCAGCCTGGGTTATGGCGATGACATCCTCGGCAGCGACTGGCCGAGTCCGGATGAGGCGGCATTGAGGCAGGAGACTATCCAGTATGTAGTGCAGGTGAACGGCAAGGTGCGGGCCAAGATCCAGGCGCCGGCGGAGGCGGACAAGGCCACCGTCGAGGGGATCGCCCGGGCCAATGAAAACGTGCAGCGATTCATCGGCGAGGCCCAGGTGCGCAAGGTCATCGTGGTGCCCAACAAGCTGGTGAATATTGTCGCCAAGTGACGGGCCAATGGGGGGGGCTCCCGTTGAGGGCATGGCCCAGGTACATTTCTCAGCTTATGGCAGCGAAAAACACCTTCCCCATGAGGGGGAAGGTTGGGATGGGGGTGAAAGGCAATGATCTATTTCTTACGACAATTTCATATCTGGAGCCTGACCATACTACTGCTGTTAAGCGGTTGTGGCTTTCATCTCAAGGGCTTCCAGCAGGTCACGCCGAATCTGGATGGCCTCTACGTGGAGCAGGGCGATCAGCGCGGCACGCTGGCTGGAGTGATTCAGCGGGAGCTGTTGGTGGCTGGGGTAAAACTTGCGGCTTCTATCGACCAGTCGAAAAACCGCCTGCGGATCACTCAGGAAAGATTCAGCCAGCGGGTGATCTCGGTGGACGCCAACGGTAAGGTGCTGGAGTATGAGCTGCGCCTGGATGCAAAATACGCTGTACGCATCCCGCAGGGCGGGGAGCGACTGCCGGAGCAGACGCTCGAACTGACCAGTCAGCTCGTCCTCAGCAATGCGGACGAACTGGGAAAACGCAACGAGGCGGCCCTGATGCGTGTCGATATGCGCGTTGACATGGCAGGCCAGATCATCCGGCAGCTACAGGCACAACTTAAATAATCCGATGCGCCTGCGCAACGATCAGCTTGCCGCCCAGCTGGAAAAATCCCTCGCGCCGATCTATTTCCTGACGGGTGACGAACCCCTGCAGATGGGAGAGGCGGCCGATCTGGTGCGCGCCAAGGCCAGGCAGCAGGGCCATACCGAACGGGAGGTGCTGGAGCAGGGGGCCGGCTTCGATTGGGCTGCCTTGAGCAGCGCGGCGGACAACCTCTCCCTGTTCAGCGATCGGCGCCTGCTCGACCTGCGCCTGGCCAGTGGCAAGGTTGGGACTGATGGCTCCAAGACCCTCGCCGGATATGCCGGCAATCCCCCTCCCGATACCCTGTTGCTGATCACCGCCCCCAAACTGGAACGCAGCCAGCTCAACACCAAATGGGTGAAATCCCTGGATCAGGCGGGGGTGCTGGTGCAGATTTGGCCAGTGGAGGGGGACAGGCTGCCACCCTGGATCGAGCAGCGCCTGCGCAGGGTGGGACTGATTCCGGAGCGCGGTGTGGTCCCGATGCTGGTGGAGCGGGTGGAGGGCAACCTGCTGGCGGCCACCCAGGAGATCGAAAAATTGCTGCTACTCCAGGGTCCGGGTGTGATCTCAGTGGATCAGTTGGCTGAATCGGTGGCGGATAGTGCCCGTTTTGATGTCTTTGGGCTGGTGGATACCCTGTTGGCGGGGGATGCCGGTCGCGGGCTGCGCATGCTGGAGGGCCTGCAGGCGGAAGGTGTGGCACCCCCGGTGGTGCTCTGGGCCCTCTCTCGGGAGATTCGCGCGCTGGCGGAGATGGCCTTCGAGATCGAGCAAGGCGGCAGTGCCGAGCGGGTGATGGGCGCCTATCGGGTGTGGGAGAAGCGTAAGCCGCTGGTCCGCAAGGGGCTGCAACAGCGCGCATCCCGCTGGCAACGGCGGCTGCTGGAGTGCGCCCGGGTGGATCGGGCCATCAAGGGGCTGGATAGCGCTGATCCCTGGCTGTTGCTGCGGGAGGTGGCACTGGGCATCGCCGGCGTGAATGTATATTGACCTGGTCGATTGTTCTGAGTAGAATCCCGCCTCTTTACTCACCGCCTTGATAGCAGTGTGTAATAACAGTTTTTTCTTGGGGATCTAGGTATGTATGCGGTAGTTCAAACCGGTGGCAAGCAATATCGCGTCTCAGAGGGCGACACCATCAAGGTGGAGAAGTTGGGTGCCGATGAGGGCGCCTCTGTCGAGCTGGATAAGGTGCTGATGGTTGCGGATGGCGAGGACGTCAAGGTCGGTACCCCCTATGTCGAAGGCGGCATGGTCACGGCTACCGTAAAGTCCCATGGCCGCGGCAAAAAGGTCAAGATCATCAAGTTCCGTCGCCGCAAAAATTATCTGAAGCGGCAGGGTCATCGCCAGTGGTACACCGAGCTGCAGGTAACTGGTATCAACGCTGGTTGAGGAGAGAGATAGATGGCACATAAAAAGGCAGGCGGTAGTACACGTAACGGCCGCGATTCTGAATCCAAACGCTTGGGCGTCAAGATCTACGGTGGCCAGACAGTCAGTGCGGGTAGTATCATCGTACGTCAGCGCGGTACCCCCTTCCACAATGGCGTGAATGTCGGTGTCGGTAAGGACCATACCCTGTTTGCCAAGGCCGACGGTAAGGTGGTCTTCGAAATCAAGGGAGCGAAAAACCGCAGGTTCGTGAGTGTGGTCAGCGACTAAGGCGACACAAAGCGTACGTTTTCGAAGCCTCGTCCTTAGACGGGGCTTTTTGCGTTCTGGACTATGAAATTTGTAGATGAAGCCACAATCAGGGTAGAGGCCGGCGACGGAGGCGACGGCTGCGCCAGTTTTCGTCGTGAGAAATATATTCCCAGGGGTGGGCCGAATGGTGGCGATGGAGGCAATGGCGGCAGCGTCTATCTGATTGCGGACAGTGGCCTGAACACCCTGGTGGATTTTCGTACTCAGCGTAGCCACCGGGCAGAGCGTGGCCAGAATGGCATGGGGCGGGAGTGTACTGGCCGTAGCGGCAAGGATCTCTATGTCCGGGTGCCCGTGGGCACCCGGGTGAAAGACGCAGAGACCGGCGAGTCGATCGGTGAGTTACTGGAGCACAAACAGCAGCTCCTGGTAGCGCGGGGTGGTGAACGTGGCATAGGTAATGTGCATTTCAAGAGTAGCACCAACCGATCCCCCAGGCAGTTCACCCATGGGACGCCTGGGGAGCGTTATCATCTGCTGCTGGAGTTGATTCTGCTGGCGGATGTGGGTCTGCTGGGCATGCCCAATGCGGGTAAATCAAGTCTGATCCGGAAGATCTCCAGTGCCCGTCCCAAGGTGGCGGGTTACCCTTTTACCACCCTCTATCCCAATCTGGGCGTGGTCAGCCTGGGTCGGGATCACAGCTTTGTGGTGGCCGATATCCCCGGTGTGATCGAGGGCGCGGCGGAGGGGGCGGGTCTGGGCTTGCAGTTTCTCAAGCACCTCTCCCGCACCCGGTTGCTGCTCCACTTGGTGGATATAGCCCCGCTCGATGAAACTGTCACTGCCGCTGAAGAGGTGAGGCGGATCGAGCGGGAACTGGCCCACTACTCCGCTGAACTGGCCCAACAAGAGCGCTGGCTGGTGCTGAATAAGCGGGACCTGCTGTTGGACGATGAGCTGCAAGCGCGTCGTGAGACGCTGGTCCAGGCGCTCGACTGGCAGGGGCCGGTGTATGCGATATCCGCGGTAACTGGTGAAGGCACCCAGGAACTCACGGCGGCCCTGATGCGGCGGCTTGAAGAGCTGTGGCGGTCTGAACAGCCAGCCGCGGAAGATCCTGAGGATACGCCTTGGGACCCGCTCCAGGTGTAAGAGTGGAGCGAAAATCCTAGGATAATGATCTCCAGGCAATCAATTACCAACGCCAGGCGTTGGGTCATCAAGATTGGCAGTGCCCTGCTGACCTCAGATGGCGAGGGGCTCTCGCACGAGGCGCTTGCACCCTGGGTGGCGCAGATGGCGACACTGCGCAAGGCCGGTCATGAGGTGGTGCTGGTCTCATCCGGGGCGGTAGCCGAAGGTATGAGCCGTATGGGCTGGCCGCATCGACCGCATAACCTGAATGAACTGCAGGCCGCCGCCGCAATCGGCCAGATGGGGCTGATTCACGCCTATGAGGCCTGTTTCCAGAAACACGGTCTGCATACCGCGCAGATCCTCCTGACGCGTGACGATCTGGCTGACCGCTCCCGTTATCTCAATGCCCGTAGCGCCTTGTGGACCTTGTTGTCATTGGGTGTGGTGCCGGTGGTGAACGAGAACGATACGGTCGCCACGGAAGAGCTGCGTTTTGGGGATAACGACACCCTGGCCGCCCTGGTGGCAAATCTGATCGAGGCCGACCTGCTGGTACTGCTCACCGATCAGGAGGGGCTGTACGATGCGGATCCCCGGTTCAACCTCCAGGCAAGCCTGATCCATGAGACCCGGGTGGACAATCCCCAACTGGATGCGGTAGCCGGCGGTAGTGCCAGTGGCCTGGGTCTGGGGGGGATGGTGACCAAGGTGCGTGCCGCCCGGTTGGCAGCCCGTTCCGGCACCGGGACGGTGATCGCCTCGGGCAAGCGCGAACAGGTGGTGGATGCCATCAGCCGGGGTGAGGACATCGGTACTCTGCTGGTGCCGGTGCAGGAACCTCAGGCCGCCAGAAAGCGCTGGCTGGCCGGTCAGTTGCAGGTAAGAGGTAGCCTGACCCTGGACGATGGGGCGGTTCAGGTATTGCGGAACAGGGGTAGCAGCCTGTTGCCTGTCGGCGTGGTGGCCATAAGCGGTGAATTCGTGCGTGGTGAGGCGGTGGTCTGTGTGGACACCGCTGGCTGCGAAGTGGCCAGAGGCCTGGTGAACTACGGCGCCCTGGAGGCCAGGCGCATCATCGGTCAGTCAAGTAGCCAGATCGAGTCAATCCTGGGTTATGTGGATGAACAGGAACTCATCCATCGGGATAATCTGGTCCTGCTTTGAGGCTTCTCGGCAATAACTGACGGGAAGCGTAACCATTCAGCTTCATCACAAGCTGATATAAAAAAACCGGCATCTGCCGGTTTTTTTCAGGGATAGAGAAAAAGGCTTACATGGCCTTGATCTGTGCGTTCATGCGGCTCTTATGCCGGGCAGCCTTGTTTTTGTGGATCATGCCCTGATTGGCGGAGCTATCGATAACAGGCATCGCCTGCTTGAAGGCTTCAGTTGCGGCTTCCTTGTTACCCTCGGCAATCGCCTTGACGACCCCTTTGATATAGGTGCGCAGGTTGCTGCGTTGACCCTGATTGAGCAGGTGTCGCTTATCGGCTTGACGGGCCCGCTTACGGGCTTGGGCTGTGTTGGCCAACTTAATCTCCTGAATATGGATCGAGCTTTGTAAAGGGGGCAAATATTGCCTAAGAACCCTCCCGCTGTCAACCTTGAGTTCAGATTCGTAGCCTGGGTGGAGCGCAGCGTAACCCGGGGAAACTGTGCGCAGACGATCTCTATGAGCGAAAAGCCTTCGACCAAGCTGACTTCTGACCAATCAATCGATAGGCAATTCCAACAGCATGAGCATTATCCGCGGTCAGTCACTATAATCAGGCGGAAAATCTCCCACTCAAGGACAACCCGCTGGCCTCATTCTTTAAATCATTCGCCACCGTGGGCGGCAATACCCTGCTCTCCCGTATCCTGGGGTTTGTCCGCGACCTGGTATTGGCGCGGATGTTCGGGGCGGATGCGGCCACCGACGCCTTTTTCGTGGCCTTCAAGATACCTAATTTTTTACGTCGCCTGTTTGCCGAGGGCGCCTTCTCCGTGGCGTTCGTGCCGGTACTTACCGAGTATCGCAGCAAGCGATCACGGGGAGAACTGCAGGATTTTGTCAACAAAATGGCGGGCACATTCGGTCTGATCCTGTTCTCGGTGACCCTGCTGGGGGTGCTGGCCGCACCCCTGCTGGTGATGTTGTTCGCCCCCGGTTTTATCGGTGAGGAGGAGGGCAAGTACCAGCTGGCCGTGGAGATGCTCCGTTTTACCTTTCCCTATCTCTTTTTTATCTCGCTGACCGCCTTTGCCGGCAGTATCCTGAATGTACATAACCGTTTCGGTGTGCCGGCCTTTACCCCGGTACTGCTCAATCTCTCTCTTATCGGTTGTGCCTTCTGGCTCTCGCCCCGGATGGAGCAACCGGTGGTGGCGCTGGCCTGGGGGGTGCTGATTGCCGGTGCCGTGCAGTTCATGTTCCAGTTTCCCTTTTTGCATCAGATCAAGATGCTCCCCAAGCCAAGGATAGCCTTCAAGGATCGGGGGGTGATGAGGGTGATGCGACTGATGGTACCGGCCCTGTTCGGGGTTTCGGTCAGTCAGCTGAATCTGTTGTTGGATACCCTAATTGCTTCGTTTCTGGTCAGCGGCAGTATCTCCTGGCTCTACTACTCTGACCGGCTGATGGAGTTTCCGGTGGGTATTCTTGGGGTGGCGCTGGGTACCGTGATTCTGCCCAATCTCTCCCGCAAGCATGCGGAAAAATCCACTGAGGAGTTTTCCACCACCCTCGATTGGGCATTGCGGGTGATGGTGTTGCTAGGTATCCCCGCGGCGGTGGGCCTGACGCTGCTGGCCGGTCCCATGCTGACGACCCTGTTCTACTCCGACGCCTTCAACGACCAGGATGTGGCCATGTCGAGCCGGAGTCTGATGGCCTATGCGCCGGGTCTGCTGGCGATCATCCTGATCAAGGTATTGGCGCCGGGCTTCTATGCTCAGCAGGATACCCGCACACCGGTGAGGATCGGCATCATCGCCATGCTGGTCAATATGGTGCTCAATCTGCTTCTGGTATTTCCCTTGGCGCACGCCGGACTGGCCCTGGCCACCACACTCTCATCCGCCCTGAATGCCTATCTGCTCTACCGGGGGTTGATCGTTACAGGCATCTATCGGCCGGCTAAGGGCTGGGGAGGGATCCTGGCGCGGGTGACGCTGGCGGCTGCCACCATGGGGGTGCTGATCTTCCTGGGCAGGGGTGAGATGGCATCCTGGTTTGCCATGGGTGGCTGGGAACGCATCGGGAACCTGGCCCTGTGGATTGTCTCGGCCGTGGCCGTCTACTTTCTGGTGCTCTACCTCTCCGGTATCCGTCTCCGTCACTTCAGATCCCACTGAACCTGAATCCAGACATTCCCGGTCTGCGTACTCGTACTATAGATAGCAACGGGTACTCGGCCCGCTGATTTACATTTGATACAAGGCAAGTAATGCGGAAAATCCTCTCATCTGTTGTTGGTCTCTCGCTGATGGTTTCGGTTTGGGTAGCTCAGGCCGTCGAATATGCGAGCAATCCCCTCACCCATGACGATCAACTGGTTGTCTCGGATCAGGGGATTACCGCATACGACAGTGTTTCCCTCAACATACGCTGGCGGCAGCTTACTGGAGAGAAGACCCATGAGCCGGTATTGGCCGGTGATCTGATTCTAGTCAGCAGCAGTTCCGGGCTGCATGCCATCGAGTCCAATAGTGGGAATGTCCGCTGGCATATCAATACCTGGACAAATCTTTTTCCCGCCACGGTGGGCAGTGGTGTCGCCTATCTGGCCAGCGAAGAGGGCGTGCTGCGTGCCTTGGCGCTGAATAGAGGTGAATTGTTGTGGCAAAGACATCTTCCCGGGTGGATCTACCCGCCGGTCATCGAGGGGGATCGACTCTACACCGGGGGCAGTGAGGGTACGCTCTGGGCGGTTGATCGAAACGATGGGCGCGTTTTATGGGCGCGTAAGCTGGGGCAGGAGATGGTCTATAGTCCGCTATCCAACCGCGATGGCGGTGTGAT
>CBDVCD010000099.1:0-10921 GCA_965372385.1 uncultured Gammaproteobacteria bacterium
TGGACTGCGGGCGCCGGTGGATACCATTTCCAGGGCGATAGCCGTCGTCGGTACGAATGAACTGCGGAATCTCGTAATGGCAACCACCGCGGCACGCATCTTCACAGGAATTCCAGCTGATCTGGTGGACATGGCCCAATTCTGGCGATACTCCGTCATGACCGGGTTGATCGCAAAGGAACTGGCGTTGCGTTGTAGTGTGCTGCACAGTGAACGTCTCTTCGTGATGGGCATGTTGCATGATATCGGTCGCCTGGTGATCTACCTCACCCTGCCAGATCAGTCCAGGGACATTCTGCTGATTACCGGAGGCGATGATAATCTGTTAGCTGAAACGGAGAAGGATGTGCTCGGATTTACCCATATGGATGTGGGTGCCGAACTTTTACGTAATTGGGGGCTTCCGGATGGACTGGTCTCTGTGGTGGGGGCTCATCATGATCCCTTCAAGGCGGGAGACTATCAGTTTGATGCCGCGCTGATCCATGTTGCCATTGCGCTGACTCACGGCGAGATGAGTGGCTTGTCATTTGATGAAATGATTAGCCCTATTTCTCCCTCAATGTGGGATTTCACCGGGTTGTCTGTCGAGCATCTGGAGTCCGTCATAAAGGTCGCCCCTGTCAAGGCTGCTGAGGTCATCGATCTCATTTATAAGCCAGTGGAAAGAGTCCACTCCTGAACGCCGATCCCTCCGCTTAACTGTTACACCCTGCCTCTCAGTCGGAGGACTCATGTTCTGAGCCCCATTCGGAGTAGAATGGAGTTCCATGCTCAGACTCTACCAATCCAATCGCCTGGAAATGCTTTCCCGCAGACTCGCCGAGCTATTGGCGGAGCCAGGGCAAGCGCCATTGCAACCCGAAACCCTGGTCGTGCAACACCCCGGCATGGCCCGCTGGCTCGCGCTGGAGATCGCCACCCACACCGGCATCTGTGCGAATCTTCGCTTTGCGTTGCCAGCCGCCATTATCTGGGAGATATTTCAGGCCTTCTTGCCAGACGTTCCGACCAACAACCGGTTCGATCCGTCGCTGCTCAACTGGCGAATCTTTGCACTCCTCGATGAATGTCAGGATGAGCCGCTTTTCAAGCCGATCCGCCACTATCTGCAGGGGAACGACGAGATCCGACGTTTTCAATTGGCGGATCGCCTGGCAAAGCTGTTCGACCGATACCTGGTCTATCGCCCCGACTGGATTCTTCGCTGGGAGGCGGGGCAGGAGGCTATCACGGGGGACACCTGGCAGGCGGAGCTATGGCGGCAACTGGCGGTCGACTCTGAGGTCCATTGGGTACGTTTGCAACAGACCTTGGCGGATTGCCCGGGGGATAAACCGCAAGGATTGCCGCAACGGCTATGCCTAATCGGGGTGCCGACCCTCTCCCCCGGCTATCTTCAGATCATTCAGTGGCTCTCCCAATGGATCGACATTCACCTCTTCCTGCTCAATCCGTGTGAAGCCCATTGGGCGGAAATCGTCGATATAAAGGAGCAGGCCAAACGGGAGCTGAGGGCTGATGGTAGTGAACTCTATCTGGATGTGGGCAATCCACTACTCGCTTCATTGGGCCGGCAGGGCAGGGATTTCTTCGCCAGCGTCAATGAATTTGACCCCGGTTCCGAGGAGTGGTTTGCCGATCCGGGGGATGAGACGCTGCTGCAGCGTCTGCAACAGCAGATCCTGAGGCTGGAAGCGCCCAAAAATGCCACGACTGCATCGGATGACAGTATCAGCTTGCAAATTTGTCACAGTCCCATGCGGGAGGTGGAGGTGCTCTACGATCAGCTGCTGGCCATGCTGGAGCAGACACCTGAATTGACTCCGGCCGGGATTCTGGTGATGACGCCAGACATCGAGACCTATGCGCCGTTGATCGAAGCCGTCTTTAGCGTGGCGGCTGATCGTCCCGCCATTCCCTATCGCATCAGTGACCTGGCGATACAACAGGATAGCCGGCATGCCGCGGCCTTGCTGGAACTGCTGGAACTGCCAGGCTCCCGCTTCAGTGTCAACCGGATGCTGGGTTTGTTGGAGATACCCGCCATCGGTCAGCGCTTTGACCTGGATGAAGCCGCGCTGGAGCAGTTGGCCGCCTGGATCGAACAGGCGAACATCCGCTGGGGGCGGGACGGCCGGAGTAAAGCCGCCCTGGGACTGCCAGCGGAACCACGCAATACCTGGCGGGCAGGACTGGAGCGGTTGCTGTTGGGTTTTGCCATGCCGACAGAGAGTGAACAGCTCTGGCAGGGGATTGCCCCCTTAAACGCGGCAGAGGGTTCAACCGCAGCCTGGCTGGGTGGCCTGTTGGCATTCTGCGAGGCGGTTTTCAACCTGGAGGAACAGCTGTCGAAACCCCGTGGCGTAGCGGCATGGTGCAGCCAATTATTAGAGATATGCGAGCTCTTTTTTCTTCCGGACAAGACGGCCGAGCAGCCTCTGCAGCAGATTCGTCAAGCCATTCAGCAGTTACGGGAAGGGGCGGAAGCAGCGAATTTTACCCGGGAGATTTTCCTGCCGCTGCTCCGCCTGCGCATGGAACAGGCGTTTGCGGCAACCACCCATCGGGGCTTTCTTGGCGGGGGAGTCAATTTCTGCTCCCTGGCGCCCATGCGCAGTCTGCCATTTCAGGTGATCTGCCTGATTGGCATGAACGAAGGGAGTTTTCCCCGGGAACAGCCTATTCTGAGCTTTGACCTGATGGGCCGGCAGTTTCGTCTTGGGGATCGCTCCCGTCGGGCGGATGACCGCTATCTCTTTCTCGAGACCCTGATCTCTGTACGCAGACACCTTTATATCAGCTATGTCGGACGGAGCATCAAGGACAACAGCTCACTACCGCCAGCGGTGGTGGTGGATGAACTGAGGGATTACCTGGCCGCTCAGATGGGTGCTCAGGGGCTGGGTGAGATTACCCATCATCACCCATTACAGCCCTTCAGTCCCGACTATTTCTCAAGAGATAACCGGCTCTTCAGCTATTCACCCCGTATGCGTGAAGCGGCCCTGCTGGTCGGGCATGGAGGGGAAGTGACCCGTCCCCTGGTCACGCAGCCCTTGCCGGATACCGGTGAGGAGTATCGCCAGGTCGAACTCAGCCAACTGATCGATTTTTATACCAACCCAGCCAGGGCCTTTGCCCGGCAACGACTCAATCTGCAACTGGAATCGGGCAGCAGCCTGCTGGAGGAGCGCGAGCCGTTCGTGCTGGCTGGGTTCGCCATGGATGAGCTCGAAAGTGAGCTGGTCAATGCGCTGCTGGCGGGTGAATCAGGTGAGGAGGTCTATCTGAGAATGTCCGCCAGGGGGATTCTTCCACACGGCAATCCGGGAAGGGGGCTGTACCAGCAGCTCCTGCCATCCGCCAGCCGGATGGTCGATCGTCTGGAGTCATTACAGCTCGGAGATGAATTGCAGGAGATCGATTTTGACCAGCCATTGGGTGAGGGCTCACTGGATGGCCGTCTGCGCGGGTTGTATCACCAGGGACAACTCTCCTTCAGTGTTGGCCGGTTCTACCCTCATCAGATGCTGGATCTTTGGATACGCCACCTGGTGTTGAACTGGCTTCGCCCTGAAGGGGTGGGACTGTGGGCTAGCTGGCTGGAGCGGGAGGGAGGTGGGCGTTTCACACCGGTGCAAGAGGCAGCACGCTATCTGGATCAACTGCTCGGGTACTATCGCCAGGGCATGTGTTCACCTCTCCACTTCTACCCAGGCAGCTCCTGGCTCTATGCCGAGAGGTTGCTCGCGAAAGGAGACCAAGAGGCAGCGTACAACGCGGCAATAAACAAATGGCTGGGAAGCGATTACTACCCGGGTGAGCAGGCCAAACCCTATCACCAGCTGCTGCAGTGTGGGACTGAGATGCTTGACAGCTCATTCTTTACCACCAGCCTTGCCGTGTTCGGGCCGCTCATGCAACATCTGGAGTACGCCGGATGAAGCGCATGGATCTGGCTGGCGTACCCTTGCAGGGGCTGAATCTGATTGAGGCGAGCGCCGGCACGGGCAAGACCTATACCTTGACCGGGCTCTATCTGCGACTGTTAATCGAGCAATCCCTGCTCCCAGAGCAGATTCTGGTGGTTACCTACACCAACGCCGCCACTTCAGAGCTGAAGGAGCGGATTCGCCAGCGTCTGCTGGCGACCCGGCAGGCCTTCTTGGACGGGGGGGGGGAGGACCCTCTCATCGAGCATCTGCTGCTTTCCCAACCCGATCGGGAGCGGGCGATCAAACAGCTCAATCTGGCGATCGCCGCTTTCGATCGGGCGGCAATCTACACCATCCATGGTTTTTGCCAGCGGGTACTGATCGAGCATGCCTTTGAGACATCCCAGCCTTTCGAGATGGAGCTGGCGCCAGATCAGGCATCGCGGTTGCTGCAGATCGCCGATGATTTCTGGCGGATCTACCTGGCCGATCTCCCTGAGCGGTTGACAGAGTGGGTTCAGGCGGAGATCGGTACACCGGAGAAACTGCTCGCCGGGGTCAGGCAGGGTCTCGGTAAACCCTATCTGGAGGTGCGGGGGGCAGAGCTGCCCGATGACCTGGAGGAGGCTGATCGCCAGGTCTCCGAACTTATCGGAGAGATCCGCCAAGTCTGGCAAACGGAAGGCGATGAGATCCGTGATTTTCTTACAGACAGTGACCGTTTCAAGCAAAACTCCTACAATTCCGCGAAGGTCTCTGGCTGGTGTACGGAGATGGCAGCCTGGCTGGTGGAAGAACCGCTCCGGCTGGAGGGATTCACTAACCTGAAAAAATTCACCCAACGCTCGATCAAGGCCGGGCTTCGTCAGGGCGAAGTCAGTATGGAGTCTGAACTATTCTATAAATGTCAATTGCTTGAAGATCTAAATGAAAGTAGAATCAAGAAATATCAAGCGGCAGTTCGGGCACTGCGTTTGGTGTTTTATCGCTATCTGCTAGAGGAGCTGCCTAAACGTCAGCTTGAGGCGCGGGAGTGGTCCTACGACGATCTGCTGCTGCAGCTCGAGCAGGCGCTTTCCGGCCAGTACGGTTCGCGACTTGTGGCACTCCTGCAACAGCGTTTCCCCGTCGCGCTGGTAGATGAATTTCAGGATACCGACCCGATCCAGTATGGCATCCTCTCCTGTATCTATGGCCGGAGCGAACAGACAGTTTTTCTGGTGGGAGATCCGAAACAGGCGATCTACAGCTTTCGTGGCGCGGATATCTTTACCTATCTCACGGCCCGTAAGAAGGCTCAGGAACACTACAGTCTGGAGGTCAACTGGCGTTCCAGCCCTAAGCTGATTCGCGCCTTCAACAGCCTGTTCAGCGCCAATCCCAGGGCTTTTTTTTTCCCGCAGATTCCCGCGTTGCCGGTGCAGGCGGCCCCCGGCAAGGCTAAGGGATTGCAGGAGAAAGGCGACAAGGCAGGGCCACTGAGAATATGGCAGCTACCCGCCGACACGGGGATTAAACTGCCCACGCTGCGCCAGACGGTGGCGGATGCGACGGCTGAAGAGATCGCCCGGCTGCTGCAACTGGGCCGGGCAGGGCGGTTGACCCTGGATGGTGAGCCCTTGGGGGGCGGCGATATCGCGGTGTTGGTGCGCAAACACAGACAGGCGGAACAGATCGCCGCAGCCCTGATGACCCGAGATATCCACAGTGTCCGCACGGCCCAGGATAATGTCTTTCTGACTCGGCAGGCGGAGCAGCTGGAGCGGCTCCTGCTGGCGCTGGTGGAACCCCGCCGGGATCCACTGATGCGGGCTGCGCTGGCGACCGAACTGTTAGGTTGGTGTGGCAGGGAGATCGATGAGTTAAACCGGGATGATGCCCTGTTGAGCAGCCAGTTCGAGACCTTTCTCGCCTATCATCAACAGTGGCGCGATGCTGGCTTCATCCGTATGTTTCGGCAGCTGCTGAGTGATCAGGATGTGGAGAGGCGTCTGCTGGCCTACCGGGATGGGGAGCGGAGACTCACCAATCTCTACCAGCTCGCCGAGCTGCTGCATCGGCATGACGCTGAGGCGCAGCCCGGAATGGAGGGGCTGTTGAAGTGGTTCTCATGGCAGCGTCAGGATGAGGCTGTAGCTGAGGAGGAACGTCAGCTGCGACTGGAGAGTGACAGCCATCTGGTGAAGATCGTCACCCAGCATGCCAGCAAGGGGTTACAGTATCCGGTGGTGTTCTGTCCCTTTCTGTGGGATGAGACCCTGGGGCTCAGGAAGGCCCAGAGCGCCTATCTGTTTCACGATCCGCAAGCCGACTATCAGGCGGTATTCGAGCTGGGCTCCGCTGGCTTTGTCGAGAATCAGCGATATCACAAGCAGGAGGAGCTGGCGGAAAACCTACGCCTGCTCTACGTGGCCCTGACCCGCGCTCAATACCGTTGTTATCTGCCCTGGGGCAAGGTGAAGCACAGCGAAAATTCCGCCCTAGCCTGGTTGCTGCATCCACCTGGGCCGGACGCGGAGGATCCGCTTGTGAACTGGCAGGCAGGCTACAAGAAACTCACTGCCGCTGATATTCAACAGCGGATTGAATTCCTGGTCGATGAGGCGGATGGCGCGATCAGTCTGCTTCCATTGACGGAGGGTTCAGGTGTTGGACAGCTGTCACTCGAGCTGCCGCCGGATCTCGAACCGGCAAGGACCTTTGCCGGTGTGCTGCATAGGGGGCGCAGGATCAGCAGCTTCTCTTCATTGATCTCCGGACAGGCCGCCGATCTGCCGGACTATGATGCCTTTTCCCCACGCCTGGATGATTCAGCCCAGCAGGATGATCAGGCCTTGACGATTCATCGTTTTCCTAAGGGAGCTCAGCCGGGTACCTGTCTTCACGCCATCTTCGAGCATCTCGATTTCACCGCGACGGACCCAGAGAGAGTTGCGACGCTGGTGGAAGAGACACTCACTGCCTACGGCATTGAAGTGCGCTGGACTTCGGTGGTGGCCGATCTGATCGTTGCGGTGCTGGCGACCTCCCTGAACCGGGAGGGGCTGAAACTGGGAGAGATTAGCAACCGTCAGCGTATCAATGAAATGGAGTTCTACTACCCTGTTTGCCAGCTGGATGCCGGGCGGCTGGTAACGCTGGTCAGGCAGCATGGCTTTGCGGCCTCAGGACGGTTGATGGCTGGCTTCGACAACCTGGGTTTCACCCCAATCCAGGGTTTTATGAAGGGCTTTATCGATCTGGTATTCGAGGCCGGGGGGCGATACTGGCTGCTCGACTACAAATCCAACTGGCTGGGAAATGCTCTCTCCTCCTATGCTCAGCCCTGGCTGGAGCAGGCGATGGTTGAGCATCACTATCCGCTGCAATATCTGTTTTACGTGTTGGCCTTGCACCGCTATCTGAAACAGCGCTTGGCGGATTATGCCTACGACCGACACTTTGGTGGGGTCTTCTATCTCTTCCTGCGGGGCATGACCCCGCAGACCGGATGCGAGTATGGCGTGTTTCAGGAGCGCCCGCCCGCGGCGTTCATCCAGGCCCTGGACCGGCTCATGGCGGAGGATCCGACATGAACCGGCACACCCAGCGGATAGCTCAACTCCACTCCCGTGGTCAGTTGGGTGAGCTGGACCTCTACTTTGCCCGGTTTCTGTTGGAGCGGGCGAGCCAGCCTTCGAAAGGACTCGCCCTGGCCGCGGCGTTGGCCTGCCGGGCTGCCGCCGAGGGGCATGTCTGTCTGGATCTCAAATCTGTTGCCAATCAGATCATTCAGTCTGATGAAGTGACTGGCAAGGAGCCGATACCGCCGTTGGATTTATGCCGAGAGTCACTGCGTCGCAGTGGTGTGGTGGGGCATCCCGGCGACTATCAGCCATTGATCCTGGATGGCGCTGATCGACTCTATCTGCACCGCTATTGGGACTATGAGCAGCGCCTGGCGAAGGACCTGCTGAGTCGCGCCCAGCCATGGAGCGGGGCGGTGGACCGGACACGACTGGCTGCGGATATCAGCCGACTTTTTCCCCCTTTGGATCGGACGGAGGTGGATTGGCAGAAGCTGGCTGCGGCTACCGCGGTGTTGCGTCATCTGAGTGTCATATCCGGTGGACCAGGAACCGGAAAAACCACCACGGTGACAAAAATTCTTGCCCTGCTCCGTCTGCAGCCCGGGGGGCAGGCGCTACGCATTGCCCTGGCGGCCCCCACCGGCAAGGCGGCCTCAAGAATGCAGGAGGCGATCCATCAGGCAAAGTCAACCCTTGCCCTGCCGACGGAGATTGCCACCCGTATTCCGGAGCAGGCCACTACCTTGCACCGCCTGCTGGGTGTCAGGCAGGGACAGACCGGTTTCCGGCATCATCGAGACAATCTGCTGCCTGTGGATGTGCTGATTCTTGACGAGGCCTCCATGATCGATGTGGCGCTGATGGTGAAGCTGCTGGATGCCTTGCCGCAGGCCTCGCGTCTGATCCTGCTGGGCGATAAAGATCAGCTTGCCTCGGTGGAGGCTGGGGCAGTGCTGGGGGATATCTGTGGCAATTGTACAGGTCCTCCCCAGGAATTTGCCAAGCAGCTGCAATTGCTGACGGGGGAGATGCCCGTTGCAGAGGGTGGTAAAAAGGGCGCTGTTTGCGATTCCATTGTGGTGCTCAGACATAGTTACCGGTTTGGTGAGGATAGTGGGATCGGGCGTCTGGCTGCCGCGGTGAAAGAGGGTGACATGGATCAGGCGGTATCGTTATTGGGGTCGAAGCAGGGGCAGGCAGGCGTAAGTCTCTTGTCCGGGGAGAACGATGCAGCGACCTATGCGGCAGAGAAAATTCTTGCCCTGATGAGACTGATTGCGCAAGGGGCGCCGGTGGAGAGTTTGTTCACTGCCCTGAACCGTTTTCGTCTGCTCTGTGCCTTGAAGCAGGGTCCGGCAGGTTCAATCGAGCTGAATCAACGGATTGTAACCCGCCTGCGGAAGGCGGGTGTACCGATCGAGGGTGAGTGGTTTCCCGGTCGCCCCATCATGGTGACCCGTAACGACTATCAGTTGAAGTTCTTTAACGGTGATATCGGCATAACCCTTCCGGATCCCCGACGGGCCGGCGAAATGGGGGTGGTGTTTCAGAAGGAGGGCGGAGAGTTGCGTTGGCTCGCCCCAACCCGGCTGCCGCCACATGAGACGGTCTTTGCCATGACCGTACACAAGAGTCAGGGCTCAGAATTCGCAGAGGTCCTGCTGCTGCTGCCCGACAGAGATACACCTCTTCTCAGTCGGGAGCTGATCTATACCGCCATCACCCGGGCCCGGAAACAGTTTGTTCTCTCCTCACCGGTGGAGCTTTTCCAAACAGCAGTTAAACGAAGGCTGAGCCGTCAGTCAGGTTTGGCCGATCTGCTGCAAGCAGCAGCAGAACTTTTCTGACCACATAAAAAGAAATTTGGGATGGATAATCCCTGGCTGTGATAGGGTATGCCTGCTTGAAGAGTCGGGTGGAGATAGTTAATTTCCAATGACTTATTAAACATATAGTTACATTGCTCTCATGATAATTTAGATTATATTCGGTTGAGGCCCTGAGAGAGTAACAGGTCAACTAACAGGTGACTTACGCGGCAATCAGCCATCCCGCTGATCAGCCAAGCAGATTTTGCGATCAAAACGAAGGAGACGAAACGTCATGATCAAACCCATTGGTTCCGATGAGCTAAAACCTTTGTTCGTCTACGATCCGGAGGAACATCACAAACTGTTCCACGAGGCCGAAGGCCTGCCCTCGGTTGTAATCAGCTCACAGGCTGCCGGCAACGCAGTCATGATGGGTGCCGGTTATTTCAATCCCCTGCAGGGCTTCATGAATGTGGCTGACGCCATGGGCGCCGCGGAGAAGATGACCCTGACTGACGGCAGTTTTTTCCCGGTTCCCGTTCTCTGTCTGCTGCAGAGTGCCGATGCCATCGGTGATGCCAAGCGCATCGCATTGCGCGATCCTAATGTCGAGGGCAACCCTGTACTGGCAGTGATGGATGTGGAAGCCATCGAGACCGTGAGTGACGAGCAGATGGTGGTGATGACCGACAAGGTCTATCGTACCGACGATATGGATCATGTGGGTGTCGGCGCCTTCAACTCACAGGGTCGTGTTGCTGTTTCCGGTTCCATCCAGGTCCTGAACTTTTCCTACTTTCAGAGTGATTTCCCCGATACCTTCCGTACCGCTGTGGAAATCCGCAACGAGATCAAGGAGCATGGCTGGGAGAAGGTTGTCGCCTTTCAGACCCGTAACCCAATGCACCTGGCACATGAAGAGCTGTGCCACATGGCCATGGATCGTCTGGGCTGTGACGGTCTGGTGATCCACATGCTGCTGGGGAGACTGAAGAAGGGCGATATCCCTGCCCCCGTACGTGACGCGGCGATTCGCAAGATGGCCGAGGTCTACTTCCCGCCAAACAGCGTGATGATCACCGGTTATGGTTTCGACATGCTCTATGCAGGCCCCCGCGAGGCCGTTCTGCACGCCTACTTCCGCCAGAACATGGGCGCCAGCCATTTCATCATCGGCCGTGACCACGCCGGTGTGGGTGACTACTACGGCGCCTTCGATGCCCAGACCATCTTCGATGACGAAGTGCCGGCCGGGGCTATGGAGATTGAGATCTTCAAGGCAGACCACACCGCCTACTCCAAGAAGCTCAACAAGGTGGTGATGATGCGCGAAGCCCCAGATCACACCAAGGAAGACTTCGTTCTACTGTCAGGCACCAAGGTGCGTGAGATGCTGGGCAATGGCGAGGCTCCGCCTCCTGAGTTCTCACGTCCTGAGGTTGCCAAGATCCTGATGGATTACTACCAGTCCCTGAACGGTTGATCCGTTAGCAACTGATACTGCCGCGGTAGACAAGAAAAAGCCCGCCTTCAGTGAAGGTGGGCTTTTATGTGTCTGTAAAAAATGGCCTGGAACTGCGTAATGATAGAAAGGTTGTGAGAT
>CBDVCD010000100.1:0-10908 GCA_965372385.1 uncultured Gammaproteobacteria bacterium
GTGGTCAAGTCGATTGACGTCGAAGCGACGGGGTGAAGCTATCGACATGAATCATGAGTTGATGGCGAAAATAGGCAAGAACCCTGACTTCTACTAACGGACTGCCAGTCAGGGGTTTCGGATACCCTGATCTGGACTCTGAGCCGATTAGTCTCTATAATCGGCTCATATTATGAGCCTTATAAGCGGCGTTTTCGGCTCATGCCTTGTATGGAGTTCAAACTGGCAGATGCACAAATGGTCATAGCGACTCGCTGGATATGGCAGTACCCCAACTGGCCGGACTTCACCTGGCAACAGGGTCGGCTGGAATCCCGGCTGCGTGACATCCACCAGCTTCAAGGACGGTTGCTCGGCAGCATGGAGAGTGTCGTCGGTGAGCAGGGTCTGCAAAGTGAAATGGATGCGCTGCTCCACAATGCGATCAATACCGCAGCCATCGAGGGAGAGCGCCTCGACGTAGCCTCGGTGCGTTCCTCCCTGGCCCGGCGTCTGGGGCTGGATCGTGCGGGTCTGCCGCCGGGTACGCCGCAGACCGATGGGCTGGTCGATCTGTTGTTGGATGCCACACATAACACCCAGGAACCACTCACGACCGAGCGCCTGTACCGCTGGCACAAGGCCCTCTTCCCTACGGGCCAGAGCGGATTGACACCTATTCGGGTGGGTGAACTGCGGGGCGAGGATGTCATGCAGGTGGTTTCAGGCCGTGTCGACAACCCGACCGTGCACTTCGAGGCGCCGGCCCGAGCGCGGCTGCCCGCAGAGCTCGATGCCTTCGTCACCTGGTTTAACAAAAGTCGCTTGGACAAGATGCTGGACCCGTTGCTGCGCGCCGGCATCGCCCATCTTTGGTTTGTGACCCTGCATCCCTTCGACGATGGCAATGGGCGTATCACCCGGGCGCTCAGTGACCTTGCTCTGGCCCAGGCCGAACATCACAGCGTGCGCTTCTATGCAGTGGCGGCGGCCATCATGGCCCGGCGTAAGGACTACTACATTATCCTGGAACGTACCCAACACCACGGACTGGATATCACCGACTGGCTCGAGTGGTTCCTGGAGACACTCGGGCAGGCGTTACAGGAGGCATTGTGCAAGATTCAGTACATCCTACTCAAAGCCCGGTTCTGGCAGCGTCATGCCGCAACCGTCCTGAACCCTCGACAGATCAAGGTGCTGAACCGACTGCTGGATGTCGGACCCGATGGCTTCGAAGGCGGACTCAACGCGCGTAAGTACATGGGCATGAGCAAGGCGAGCAAGGCCACTGCAACCCGGGACTTGGCCGACCTGCTGGCTAAGGGGTGTATCAGGAAAGGCGTCGAAGGGGGGCGGAGTACCCATTATGAAATCAGCTGGCCCGCGTAGCCGGCGGGGTGTCCCTGGTTGTCCATAGATTCCATAGTCCCTCCCCTTCAGGGTGAAGCGAGCCCCAAAACTCGCTCAGCGCGAAGCCGCCCTTGCCACAAGTGAGCGAAGCGGGATAGTGACGATAACGGCAATCCCAGAAACGACACAGAATAGTGAATAGAGGGAATTCAGGGCCTCTCGCGCCGAACCCATGCCAGGTTCCCCAGAAACAGAATCTTTCCATAAGCTAAAGTCTCCCTAGAAATTGTCTGAGTAGAATACGACATAGGCGGCAAAACCAACCCAGGATAACAACAATAACACCCAAGCCAGCTTGCTTTGTTTATGGATGACGATCTCCTGGGTTTCTGCTTGGGCTGTATCTTGCTGTTGAGCGACCTTTTTCAGCCTCCTATCAAGCTCTCTGACTTTGATCTTGTACTGCTTTTTGTACTGGTCTATGCCCTTTTGAATGCCCTGTGCGATCAGCTTGGTCTGTTCCTTTGTTTGCCCCGGCTTTTGCGTGCCACGGGCAATCTTCATCGCTTCATCCTGGGTCTGGTTTGAAACCTTGTCGCCCCTTGAGTATTTAGCCATATTGATCTATTGAAGTAGGAAAATTCGTAACTATTCAGCTCCCTATGTCATTCCCATGTCTTCACACGGAAAATGCGTCGTAGGAGCTGCCCATGGCTGCGACCAAAGGCGATAGCCTTTTCGGCCTCTTCACACAAAGCGACTAGCGTCGCTAATCGCAGCCATGGGCAGCTCCTACAGAGGCTGAATAGTTGCGAAAATTTTAGCCTTGTCTGTCGCATGAACCATACCGATTATCCGATGGATTGCAACACTCACGGGAGATAAGAGGCGTTTGGAAAACCGCGAAGCTGAAACCCATTGGCTATTGCGTGGCATGTCACAGCGGAGGGAAGGGAAAACGATTGCCAAACCGCCCGGTATCTGCCTGAGCCATTTATCACTTGCGTGAGATTTGCTCTACGGGTATAAATTCATTCTCATTTCTACCTGTTATTTTTTCGCAGGGACATCGCGTCTATAAGCCTTGTTTAAGCCGCCCAAGCGGTCCTGATTTAGATCACACATGAAAGCCAATATCGAGTCTTCTTCGGCTCAGGAACCTGTCTTTGAGTTGAAATCCGGCCATGTCACGCTGCCTAACCTGCGTCTGTTGACTAGCGACCTGGATAGCCTGGATGAACAGTTGCTGGCGCGCGTGCAGCAGGCCCCCGGTTTCTTCCGCAATACCCCCGTGGTTATCGATCTGTCATCAGTGGCCGAACAGAACGCCGAGATAGACTTTGCCCTGCTGGTAGGCCTGATGCGAGGGTATGGGATGCTGCCAGTCGCCATTCAGGGGGGATCCGCACAGCATCAGGAGATGGCGGAATTTCTGGAACTGGCCGTTCTGGCAAATAATAAGACTCAGCGGCGAACCAACTCCCGCCAGAAAACTCCGATAGGCGAGAAGCCGGGACGGAAATCGGCCCCGGCGATGATCATCTCCAAACCGATACGCTCGGGCCAGCGGGTCTACGCGACAGGCGGGGATCTGATCATCGTGGCATCCGTGAGTAGCGGGGCGGAGGTTATCGCGGACGGCAATATCCATGTCTATGGGACACTTCGCGGACGTGCCCTGGCGGGGGTCAAGGGTAACCGGGAAAGTCGGATATTCTGTCAGAACCTGCAGGCTGAACTACTGGCGGTGGCCGGCCAGTACCGGGTCAGCGAGCAGTTGGAGCCCTCACAACTGGGCAAACCGGTACAGATCTATCTGTCCGATAAGAAATTACTGATCGAAAATCTATAAGTACGTGGGTCTCACCTACGAGGAGTCTGATTTGGCAAGAATAATTGTTGTGACATCGGGTAAAGGCGGGGTTGGCAAAACCACCACCAGTGCTGCTTTTGCCATGGGACTGGCACAGCGTGGTTACCGTACCGCGGTGATCGACTTCGATGTCGGCCTGCGAAATCTCGACCTGATCATGGGCTGTGAACGGCGAGTCGTTTACGATTTCATCAACGTCATCAATGGCGAAGCCAACCTCAATCAGGCCCTGATTCGGGATAAACGCTGTGACGCCCTGTATGTGCTTCCGGCCTCTCAGACCCGGGACAAGGAGGCACTGACACGGGAAGGTGTCGAAGCCGTTCTGCAGCAACTGTCTGAAACCTTCGACTACATCGTCTGCGATTCGCCGGCCGGCATCGAGCATGGCGCCACCATGGCGATGTATTTTGCGGACGATGCGGTGGTGGTGACCAACCCGGAGGTCTCCTCGGTGCGGGATTCGGACCGTATGCTGGGTATCCTGGCGAGCAAATCCCGCCGCGCGGTGAATGGCAGCGAGCCGATACGCGAACATCTGCTGCTTAGCCGCTACTCACCGGAACGGGTGAAAAACGGCGAGATGCTCAGCGTCGACGATGTCCAGGAGATCCTAGCGTTGAATCTGCTTGGCGTGATCCCTGAATCCACATCAGTCCTGAACGCCTCCAACTCCGGCACGCCGGTCATTCTGGACGAGGAGAGCGATGCGGGTCAGGCTTACAACGACCTGGTTTCCCGCTACCTCGGAGAGGAGCTTCCCCATCGTTTTCTTGATATACAGAAAAAGGGCCTTTTCGGCCGCTTGTTCGGGGGTTGACGATGAGACTGCTGGATTATTTTCGCACGCAGAAGAAGAGTTCCGCCGGGGTAGCCAAAGAGCGGTTACAGATACTGGTGGCGCATGAGCGGGCGGAGCGCAATAGGCCCTCCTACATCCCTCAGCTGCAGCAGGATATTTTGGCGGTGATCCGCAAATATGTAGCAATAGATCAGGAGGCGATCTCGGTCAACCTGGAGCACAACGACACCCAGGAGATCCTTGAACTGAACATTGTGTTGCCCGAGCGGAAAACCGCCGGTCTGGCTTCCTGAAAAAAACGTAATTATTCAGCCTCCGTAGGAGCTGCCCGTGGCTGCGATTAGCGACGATAGTCGCTTTGCGTGAAGAGGCCGAAAAGGCTTGCCGCCTCTGGCCGCAGCCATGGGCAGCTCCTACGACGGCATTTTCAGCGTGAAGACATGGGAATGATATAGGGAGCTGAATGGTTACCTTATCGGTTAATCTGACAAAGTAGCATTCAGGGCAGCGAAACACCTTAGCAATCAGGGCAACTCGCCCGTACTGCCGCCAGGGCAGTCAGATTGAGCAGGCCACGCACCGAGATGCTGGGGGTGGCGATGTGCGCGGGCTTGGCGTTGCCGACCAGGATCGGGCCGATGGAGATACCATCGGCCAGCAATTTGAGCATGTTGAAGGCAATGTGGGCTGCATCCTGATTCGGCATCACCAGCAGGTTGGCCTTGCCCTGTAGCCGCGAGTCGGGAAACCGACCATGGCGGATACCTTCCGACAAGGCCAGATCGGCGTGCATCTCCCCCTCCACCTCCAGCTCCGGCAGGCGTTGATTGATGAGTTCGACCGCCGCGCGCATCTTAACGGATGAGGCATTGTCGTGACTACCGAAGTTGGAGTGGGAGAGCAGCGCCACCTTGGGCTCGATACCGAACCAGCGGACCTCGCGGGCGCAAAGCTCCACGATCTCCAGCAGATCCTCCACATCCGGCTCCTGCTGGACGTAGGCATCGGTCAGAAACAGGGTCCCGGAGTTGAGCACCAGGGCATTCATGGAGGTCAGTTTCTTTACCCCTTTGCGCCGGCCGATGACCTGTTCGACTATACCCAGGTGGTTGCTGTAACGCCCCACGGTGCCACAGATCATCGCATCCGCATCGTTGTTCGCGACCATCACCGCAGCCAGCGCCGTAAGGTTTTGCCGTACATAATGAGCCGCCTCCTTGGGGGAGAACCCTTTCCGTTTGAGGCGCTGAAAGAGAAATTTGCAGTAGTAGTCGTAATGGGGGTTGTCGAGCGGATCGAGCAGATCGAAATCCTGCTCCGGCTGGACACTCAGACTCAGCTCGTCTAGCCGCTGTTCGATGACCTCACGCCGTCCGATAAGAACGGGACGGGCTATCCCCTGCCCCACCACCTGCTGGCAGACCCGCAGGACCTTGTCCTCCTCACCCTCGGCATAAACCACCCGCTGAGGGTTCTCCCGCGCCTTGTCAAACACCGGCTTCATGGTCATGCTGGTGCGGAAGACCTGATGTTGCAGCCGCTGCCGGTAGGCCTCGAGATCCGTCAATGGCCGTAACGCCACCCCCGACTCCATCGCCACCCTGGCCACCGCCAGGGGTACGGTCTCCATCAGGCGGGGATCGAAGGGTTTGGGAATCAGATAGTCGGGACCGAACTGCAGCTGTTGCCCGCCATAGGCGGAGAGCACGATATCCGAGGCCTCGACCCGGGCCAACTCGGCGATGGCGTGCACGCAGGCCAGCTTCATCTCACGGTTGATCTCGGTCGCCCCTACATCCAGGGCGCCGCGGAACAGGAAGGGGAAACAGAGCACATTGTTGACCTGGTTGGGATAGTCGGAACGGCCGGTGGCGATCACCGCATCGGGACGCACCGCCCGCGCCTCATCCGGCAGGATCTCCGGAGTCGGATTGGCCAGGGCCATGATCAGGGGCCGGTCGGCCATCTTCGTCAGCCATTCGGCCTTGAGCACCCCGGCCGCGGAGAGCCCCAGGAACAGGTCAGCCCCCTCCAACGCCTGTTCCAGTGTCCGACAGTCGGTCTGCACTGCATAACTGGCCTTGTAGGGATCCATCTCCTCGGTGCGCCCCGCATAGACTACACCGGCAATATCAGTGACCATGATATGTTCCCGCTGGAGCCCCAGATCCTCCAGCAGGCCCAGACAGGCCAGTGCCGCGGCCCCAGCCCCCGCAGTTACCAGGCGGACCTGGTCGATCGTTTTGTCCACCACCTTGAGGCCATTGAGAATGGCGGCGCAGACCACGATGGCGGTGCCGTGCTGATCGTCATGGAACACCGGGATCTGCATGCGCTCCTGCAGCCCCTGCTCGATGAGGAAGCACTCGGGGGCCTTGATATCCTCCAGATTGATACCACCGAAGCTGGGCTCGAGACGGGCTATGGTATCGATGAATCTTTGCGGATCAGTCTCATCTACCTCGATATCGAACACATCGATACCGGCAAACTGCTTGAACAGCACCGCCTTACCCTCCATCACCGGCTTAGCGGCCAGCGCGCCGATGGCACCCAGACCGAGCACCGCGGTGCCGTTGGTGACCACGGCCACCAGATTACTGCGGGTCGTGTAGTCGGCCGCGGTCAGCGGGTCGTTCTCTATCTCCCGGCAGGCATCCGCCACCCCCGGGGTGTAGGCCAGGGCCAGATCCTGTTGATTGGCCAGGGGTTTGGTGGCCTTGATCTCCAGCTTGCCTGGCTTTGGGTAACGGTGATAAGCGAGCGCGGCACGGCGCAGTTCTTCTGACATGGATTGACCTATCTTTGAGATATCTATGACCGAGGGGGGATTGACCAACGGCCCTCTATCATACTTCACCTGGGGTCTCCGAGGTTAATAACCCTCCAGCAGCACCCGCACTTTGCGGGCATGAAGCTGAAAGCCAGTATTGTCGACAATGTAACTTGACAAACACCATATTATGCGAATAATTCGCACCTTATGACTATTTTTGTCGACATTCAGCCGATCCTATGATGCTCGCCACTCAGAACGACACCACCACCCTGGCTGACCGGGTCTTCGAGACCCTGTGCGCGGCCATCGTCGAAGGTGATATTCCCGCCGGCAGCAAGATCAGCGAACCGGATCTGGCGAAACGCCTACAGGTCAGCCGCGCCTCCCTGCGGGAAGCCATCGGCCGGCTGGAGTCCTGCAACTTGCTGACCCGCAAAGCCAATGTGGGGGCACGGGTTGTGCAACTGGACAGCAATCAGTTACTGGAGATCTACCATGTACGGGAAGCCCTTGAGGGCATGGCTGCCCGGCTTGCCGCCCAACACATGACCGAGCAGGAGATCGATGAACTCAAGGCACTGGTAACCGAGCATGGTCGACAGATCGAGCAAGACGAGGGTGACACCCACTTTCAGCATGTCGGCGATCTCGATTTTCACCTGTTGATCGTCCAGGGCAGCCACAACAGCCGCCTGATCAAACTATTCCATAACGATCTCTACCATCTGGTGCGCATGTATCGTCATCAGTTCGACCTCACCAGCCAACGGACCAGACCCGCCCTCTTGGAACATTACTACATCGTGGAAGTGATCGCGGCCGGCGACTCAGAGATGGCGGAGCTGATGATGCGCCGCCATGTGCGCGCCTCCCGGGAGAACCTGGAACGCATGCTTAAACTGGAAAGTGCTGATTGATCTTACTTAATTAATTGGCCGCACCCCAAGGGCATTTCCTGCGGGGCACAAATGAACGCTAATAAACGCAAATGTTTTAAATTTTCTTGTTGTAGATAGACCTGCTAACAAAAAGATTTCCGTTGCAGCAATTTTGTCGATTGCAGCAACCAGTTAGGTGTTACAACCAGTTGTGATGAAAAAATTAGCGTTCATTCGCGTTCATTTGCGGATAATAATTCAACCTTTAGCAGAGATACTGTAAATGATTTTTGATATCGACCTGATAAAAGACATCTACGCCAACTTCGACGGGCGCATCGCTGCCGCCAAGTCCAAGCTCAACCGTCCGCTGACCCTGGCGGAGAAAATCCTCTACGCCCATCTGTCGGACAAGGACAGCGTCGAGTCTTACCAACGTGGTGAAGACTATGTCAACTTCGCTCCGGACCGGGTGGCGATGCAGGACGCCACTGCCCAGATGGCCCTGCTGCAGCTGATCAACTCCGGCCGCAAGAAGGTGGCGGTGCCCTCCACGGTGCATTGTGACCATCTGATCCAGTCGGACCAGGGGGCCAGCGCGGACCTGCCGGTGGCCATGGAGCAGAACAGGGAGGTCTACGACTTCCTGCAGTCGGTCTCCGACAAGTTCGGCATCGGCTTCTGGAAACCCGGCGCCGGCATCATCCATCAAGTGGTGCTGGAGAACTACGCCTTCCCCGGCGGCATGATCATCGGCACCGACTCCCATACGGTGAACGCAGGTGGTCTGGGCATGATTTCCATTGGTGTGGGCGGCGCGGATGCGGTGGACGTGATGGCCGGCATGGCCTGGGAGCTGAAGATGCCGAAGCTGATCGGCGTCAAGCTCACCGGCAGGCTGAGTGGCTGGACCTCGGCCAAGGACGTGATCCTCAAGCTGGCGGGCATCCTCACCAGCAAAGGCGGCACCAACGCCATCGTGGAGTTTTTCGCCGCGGGCCCCGACCCCCTCCCGTCCACCGGCATGGGCACCATCTCCAACTGGGGCGCCGCTAGGGGCGCCACCACTTCGGTGTTTGCCTATGACCAGAAGATGTCCATCTATCTGAAGGAGACCGGCCGCGCTGAAGTGGCGGATGCCGCCAATAAGATCAAGCAGCACCTGCGGGCGGACAGGGAAGTCTATGCCGACCCGGATAAATACTACGACCAGCTGATCGAGATCGATCTCTCCACCCTGGAGCCTTACATCAACGGCCCCTTCACCCCGGATGCGGCCCATCCGATCTCCGAGTTCGCCAAGGTGGTCAAAGAGAAGGGCTACCCGGAGAAGCTGGAGGTGGGCCTGATCGGTTCCTGCACCAACTCCTCTTATGAGGACATCACCCGAGCCGCCTCCCTGGCCCAGCAGGCCATCGACAAGAAGCTGGAGGTCAAGGCGGAGTATATCGTGACCCCTGGCTCCGAACTGATCCGCTACACCTGTGAGCGGGACGGTGTGTTCGACAAGTTCACTGCCATCGGCGGCGTGGTGATGGCCAACGCCTGCGGCGCCTGTATCGGTCAGTGGAAGCGCCACAATACCGATCCGGAGCGGAAGAACTCCATCATCACCTCCTTCAACCGCAACTTCGCCAAGCGTAATGACGGCAACCCCAACACCCATGGTTTCGTCGCTTCACCGGAGATCGTCACCGCCCTGACCATTGCCGGCAGCATGACCTTCAATCCACTCACCGACACCCTGACCAACAAGGACGGGGAGCAGGTCAAGCTGGACGAACCCCAGGGTATGGAGTTGCCAGTGAAGGGCTTCGCGGTGGAGGATTCCGGTTATCTGGCGCCCTCCGACAACGGTGAGGCGGTCGAGATAGTGGTCTCCCCTGATTCCAATCGGCTGCAGCTACTCATCCCCTTTGTTCCCTGGGATGGCCAGGATTACACCGGCATGCCGCTGCTGATCAAGGCCCAGGCCAAGTGCACCACCGACCACATCTCCATGGCAGGACCCTGGCTGAAGTTCCGCGGTCATCTGGACAACATCTCCGACAACCTGTTGATGGGCGCGGTGAACAGCTTCAATGGCGAGACCAACTCGGTCAAGAACCTGCTGACCGGGGAGCATGACAAGGTCTCCAGCGTGGCGCGTGACTACAAAGATAAAGGCCTGAAATCCATTGTCATCGCCGAGGAGAACTATGGTGAGGGCTCCTCCCGCGAACATGCCGCCATGGAACCCAGGCATCTGAACGTGGGCGCGGTGATCGTGAAGTCCTTCGCCCGCATCCATGAGACCAACCTGAAGAAACAGGGCATGCTGGGTCTGACATTCGCCGATCCGTCAGACTACGACAAGATCCAGGAGGATGATCGTATCGATGTCATCGGCCTGACCGATTTTGCCCCCGGCAAGCCGTTCAACATCAAGGTCAGCCACCAGGATGGCAGTACGGATGAGTTCCAGGCCAACCACACCTACAACGACCTGCAGATCGAATGGTTCAAGGCCGGCGGCGCGCTCAACCTGATCTCCAAGGAGCTCAAAGGTTGATTCTGATTCAACCACAGTAAGCTGCGATCCCGCTGTCCCCTCCCCCTCAGGGGGAGGGTTAGGGTGGGGGTGGGTGCCAGAGACCTCACCCCCCTCCTAGCCTCCCCCCCTTCAGGGGGGATGAATCCTGTCGCCGGGCCTTGTACCGAATTAACAAAATATCAAGAGATCACCATGACCACTTCCAAGATCATCTACACTGAGACCGATGAGGCCCCTGCTTTAGCTACCTATTCACTCCTCCCAATCATCAAGACATTCACAAATGCCGCCGGCGTAAGCGTGGAAACCAGGGACATCTCCCTGGCGGGACGCATCATCGCCAATTTCCCGGAGAAACTGACGGCGGAGCAAAAGCAGAGCGACGCGCTGGCTGAACTCGGCGAACTGGCCAAGACCCCGGAAGCCAATATCATCAAACTCCCCAATATCAGTGCCTCGATTCCGCAATTGCAGGCCGCGATCAAGGAGCTGCAGGTACAGGGATATGATCTTCCAGACTACCCGGAAGAACCGCAAAGTGATGAAGAAAAGACGATCAAGGCCCGCTATGCCAAGGTATTGGGTAGTGCGGTCAACCCGGTATTGCGTGAGGGCAACTCTGACCGCCGGGTGGCAGCGCCGGTAAAGGAGTACGCCAGGCAACACCCCCACTCCATGGGCGCCTGGAGCGCGAATTCCAAGTCGCATGTC
>CBDVCD010000101.1:0-10905 GCA_965372385.1 uncultured Gammaproteobacteria bacterium
CAGCTTCTGCGCGAGGCCCACCGGGAAGATAACCTGGAACAGGTCATGTGCCGCAACCTGGTCAGTGTGGACTGGCAGGGATATCTCTATGATTGTGACTTCAACCAGCAACTCGGCCTGCCGCTTGGCATGGAAGGCCATCCCCGGTTGCACATCAGTGAGGTAACCGCCGACGCTCTGGAGGGTCGATCGATCCAGATAGCGGATCACTGTTACGGCTGCACCGCCGGCCAGGGTTCCAGCTGCGGTGGTGCGCTCGGCGATGAGTAGGCCACGGCCATCAGCTAGACGATTAGCGATACTTGCCGCGACGCGACGTAGGTCGCCAATTACCTAAAAACTCTGACCACGCCCTCAGGGCGTGGTTTTTTTCATTCGTCAATAAAATATACCTATAGATACATAAATTTTAATAGATATTATTGATCACGTAGCATGGTTTTTTGATCTAGGATTATTTTGTGGGCACAAGCAGGTTTGTTGCTGGGATATGAATATCATTCAAGAGGAGGTATTTATATGCAAGATACTACTACGCAAAACAAAAAGCTCCCCTATAGCTGTATTGTGCTATGTGTGTCCCTAGGCGGTGCTTCGCTTATGCTAGTACTCATTTATTCACTCTATAGCATGGGTTATTTCTCTGCTGAGACAGCTATATGGGCAGCAATTAGTGTATTTATTGTGGCTGCTACCTATGAGTCTTTTCTGGTGTCCATAATGACAAGACACATGATCAATAGGCTTTCAAAAGAGTCATAGACTCTAATTGATATCGGATGACGGCTATCTCGCAGTAATCCTGGTCCTGCATAAATATGTTGAAGTTTCTGAGCGCGGACATGACCGTGAACCTTGCTTCCTTGGCGAGGATGACTATGCCTGCCCCTATTTTGGGGAAAGATAACAAAGCAAGACAGGTTGCCTACAGGCGCCTTTCACGCACCGCCTTAGACAAGGAAACTGTCAACGAGATACGACTGGCGCTTGGACAGAACCAGCCACTGGGTAATTCACCTTTCTATGCCAAAATTGAGGCAATGACTGCCAGCGACGGGAGCCTAGCCCGGAAATTTCACCCGTGAACGTGATGATCGTGCCGAGATCGTTGTTCAGAGGTGGATTTTCGATTGAATCAATAGCCAAAGCTATTGATGATTGAGAAAATACCAGCTCTGGGCGACGAGATCGGTACGAGGGCGCGTTCAGCATTCTACGGTTACACTCTGCACTTTGCTAATATTCAAATAATTTCTATATAACACTAATAGTTAGTTAATATTTTCAGCGAACGGGTGAATTTTTCGGGCTAAACCACGCGGCAGACCGAGGCTACGGAAAGATGACCTGTCATCGTATGATGCAGGCAATATGCTAAGCAAAAATAGCTTATACTTGATGTGACGAAGTTTTTTTCAGCCAACTAGAAAAGACGATTAGCGACACTTGCCGCGACGCGGCGTAGGTCGCCAATTATCTAAAATTAGAATGAAAAGAACGCTTTTGCTCATCGCCGGTTGCTTGTCGCTCCTCTTAGGCCTGATAGGCATCCTGTTGCCCCTGTTGCCGACAACCCCCTTTCTGCTCTTGGCGGCCTTCTGTTTTTCCCGCAGTTCCACCCGCCTGCATCGCTGGCTCTGCACTCATCCATGGTTCGGGCCACCCATTCAGCAGTGGCAGGAGACCCACAGCGTAAATCGCAGCACCAAGACCAAGGCCCTTTTTCTGATACTGTTTTCCTTCACCCTAACCCTGATCCTGGCCCCCATGCCCCTGATTGGCAAGGGTTCACTGCTACTGCTGGCGCTGGTGCTGATGTGGATGGTGGCAAGGTTGCCGGAAAAGTCTCAGACAAATGCGGCTGGGAACATCCGTCATGATCCACCCGCCTCACCCACCGAGGAGGGTCCTTGACCCACAACGGCCAGACACTTCCAAAAGTCGGCGTCAGCGCCTGCCTGCTTGACCACCAGGTCCGTTACGATGTCGGCCATGAGCGAAATCAGTTTCTCACGGGGAAATTGAACAAACTTACTGCATGAGCTTCAGTATAGGTTCCCACGGAGGACCGTGGGAACCAGTCAACCGGTCATATTCACTCTCTTAGCGCTAATTGCATTCGCGGAAAATTCTGCGTTTTGCCGCTTAGCACTGGGTTCAAAAACCATTGATACTTCAAGCTTTACCGTTATACGTTTACTCTCCTGCGCCCCTGTTCTTTTGGCTCTATTATTCTTGTTTCTTGATGCCTTCCAAATATCCTAATTGAAATACAAATGAAACTACTTGTTACATATTTACTCAATATGGAAAATTGTTGGTAACAGATATCGGTTAGAATTATTTTCAATGTAAATTGCCAACGGACAAGGAGGTGATACACAGCTTAATCCAATCAATGGTAAGTTATTTTTTTAATCTTAACTGATATGTTCAAGGAGAAAGAGACATGAAAAAATTATATATCATTTTAATTACTGTATTGTTTGCAGTTACATCTTCGATCGGATTTGCCGCAGGTGGTCACCACGGTGGAGGCTCAGTTCATGTAGGCTCGGAAGGTGTCACTGGAGCACCCTTTAACACGCCAAGGGGCTTTGGTGAGGAGGCATTTCAAGACGCGACTCATATGTTCAACGATGCGGCTCCAGGCGCGTGGAGCAATGATCCTGAGCCTGGTAAAGATAAACCTTCGCCTGATAAATAAAAGAAACACTTAGACGCATCGCATAAACAAGCGGGCTCACTACGGGCCCGCATTGTTGTCTTCTGAAAGTGGAAAGCGGAGTTAAATGGAGTTAAAGGGGCCAGACTCGATTGTTTCTGCTACAGCTAAATTATACCTCGTCGTCCCCGTATCCACCTTGATGGAGTACCCACGCACATCGTACAGCGCGGACATGACCGCGAATCTTGCTTCCTTGGCGAGGATGACTACTATGCCTACCCCCATTTTGGGGAAAGATAACAAAGTAAGACAGGTTGCCTACAGGCGCCTTTTACGCACAGCCTTGGACAAGGAAACTGTCAGCGAGATACGACTGGCGGTTGGACAGAACCAGCCACCGGGTCTGTTTATTGGGCTGTCGTAAGATGCATAGATGACGATATTTTTTACACTGACTCTATCGTTTACTTCCCCGAGTTTGACCTTTAATGCCGGTATGCATTGTTCTATTCATATTCTGCGCTCTGGCTTCGCATAAAAACCCTTGCCTCGTCACTTAAGCCATGGATATATCAAGTAATTTTTTATTGCTCTGAGCTGATTTATCTCCACCTCTGCTGCTGTCGGATTAACTTACAATTTTTCCTTGAGTTTATCCATGAACGCATAATATCCAACCAACTCATTGAATTACTTTAATAATTACAATTTGGTGTAGAGCTTGCTTCGCATGCTGCGACCCTGCCCTGATCTGGTGTTGATCAACCATCTAGGGCAACTGGTAATTGCCGGTCCTTAGCAGCAGTGCCAGTCATTTTTCGCGACAAACAGCAGGTGGCGCAAACAATGAAACGCAAGCTAGCTCTCTTCATACTTTCAATACTCACCCTCTGTTGCGGTACATCCTGGGCGACCACACCCATGCCCCCCGGCCTGTTTCAGGCCGCCGCATCGACCGGAACGGTCAGGGCCGCTGACAAGGCGCTTCCCGGCCAAACGCGGGTGGTGCGGATCAACCGAGGGCAACTGCGCAGCGGGCGGCTCTATCTGAATCTCGGGCTGGCGCCCGGTATGACCGCGGAACTCATGCGCCTGGTCGAGCACGATAACGGCTCACTGAGTTGGATCGGCAGGGTCGCGGGCGATCCGCACAGCAGCGTGACGTTCGCCGCCGGCGCAGAGTCGGTGGCCGGCACCATCCGCACCGCGGGCCGCCTGTTCAAGCTCCTGCCGGCTGGCAAGGGGCTGCACGTCTTGTCCGAAGTTCCGCCCGGCGATCCCTATCCGGAGATGGAGCCGATCCCCGTCACCGCCGACGATCTGTCCACGACCAGGGTGGATGGTGATGTGCTGCCCGCGGCCGACGACGGCACCACCGTGGATGTGCTCGCGGTCTATACCCCGAGCTCAATGAACCGCTATGGCGGTGTCGACGGCGTCGAGTCGCTGATTCAGCTGGCCATCGCCGAGACCAACCAGGCCTACCTCAATAGCGGGGTGGCTACCCGCTTGCGCCTGGTGCATACGGCGATGGTCGATTACACCGAATCCGGTGATATGGGAACGGACCTGAGTCGCATCACCTACCCCACCGAAGGTTACATGGACGAGGTCCATGCACTGCGCGAGCAGGTTGCCGCGGACACCGTGACCTTGATCGAGGAGAGCCCGGATTACTGCGGTATCGCCTGGCTGATGACCACCCTCTCGGCAAGCTTCGAAAGCCACGCCTTCAGCGTCGTCTACTCGCAATGTGCCACCGGCTACTACAGTTTCGGTCACGAGCTCGGGCACAACATGGGCTCCCACCACGATCAGGACAACGCCGGCGCTGCTCTCTTCGAGTATTCCTATGGCTGGCAGGACCCACAGGAGATATTCCGCACCATCATGGCCTACAACTGCACTGGAGGCTGCAGCCGGGTACTGCATTTCTCCAATCCGGCCGTGAGCTACTCAGGCCTGCCAACCGGTGTTGCCGACTACGCCGATAATGCCCGTTCGCTCAACGACACGGCATTCACCGTCTCCAACTGGCGTGACAGCACACCGCTGCTGCCGCCGCAGGCGCCCACCGGGCTGGCGGCCGTTGCCGGCGGCGCCGACCGCATCGCGCTCTCCTGGACCGACAATGCGACACTCGAAGATGGCTTTCGACTGGAGCGCGCCGAAGCCGGCGGTCCATTCTCGGAGATCGCCGTCCTGCCGGCGGACACGGTCGCCTACACGGACATTGGCCTGAGCGCCGAGACCGGCTACAGCTACCGCCTCTACGCCTACAACAGCGCCGGCGTCTCAGCCGATTCCAACACAGCAAGCGCCACCACCGAGGCACCGCCGCTCTCTATGGATCAGACCGCCAACGGCGAGATCCTCGGGATCGGTACCGTCACGGGCGACTACACCGATACCTGGGACGCCGATGGTATCAGCGAGATCATCGAAGAGCGTCAATCCGGCGGCAAGCCGTCTAAACGCCATGCCTTGCTGGAGCACACCTGGTCCTTCGACGTTCAGCCGGCGAACGCAGTGGTTGTGGTTGCTCAGCTGCAGACGGATGCCGCCGACGGTGAGGCCTTCCGCTTCGCCTACTCCACCGACGGCCAGAGCTACGCCGACATGTTCACGGTGACCGGGGCCAGCGCCACGGAGCAATCGTTCGTCCTGCCCACTGGTGTCAGTGGAAACGTTTACCTGCGTGTCAGTGACACCCAACGCACCTCCGGGCTGATCACCAGCTACAGCATCGGCGTCGACCAGTTGCTGATCCGCTCCGAGACCACGGACGGCGAGCCCCCCATGGCGCCGTCGGGCACCTTGGCCGAGGCCCTGTCATCCAGCGAGATCGCCGTGAGCTGGATCGACAACGCGGATGACGAGTACGGCTTCGAACTGGAGCGCAGCAGTGACGGCGGTACGACTTGGGCCCTGGCCGCCAGCCTGCCCGTGGACCAACAAGACTACACCGATGGCGGACTCGCGCCGGAGACCGGTTATCTGTACCGGGTGCTGGCCTTCAACGGTTCCGGACGCTCGACTTACAGCGAAGAGGCCATGGTGACGACCCTGCCCGGGGCAGCCATCGACCTGAGTGTCGTTGTCGGGAAGATCCGAGCCGACGTCTATGTCGACCTGAGCTGGAGCGGTGCGGTCACGGCCGTGAACATCTATCGCGACGATGCGCTGATCGTAGAGGAGACGAACGACGGCGCCTATCGGGATCTGCTCGGCAAGGTCAAAGGCACCTTCGTCTATCAGGTCTGCGAGACCGGGACGGCCAGCTGCTCAGAACCGGTGAGCGTTACGCCTTGAAGATGGGAACAAATCCGGGGGCCAGTGTGGCCCCTCGGTGTGGTTGGGTATAGCCAGGAATAGTAAACCACTGGTTCGTTTGGAATGACTCTGGTCTCTCGCTAGAACTCTTCCATACAGTGAAGTAGGGAGGAGCAGAATCCGACTGAATCAGCAGCGACCTTTTTTCCTTTGGCCAGGTGGGCAATGGGAGTTGTTAGGATGGCTTCGAGGAGGTGTACTGTATTCGTAATGCACTTTTGGCGGCGGGGAAGAGTGACGGGGTTCTTTCTCTGTGTTGACCGCGGTTCCAACTGCCGCACCCAGTGCACCCCCGATAATCGCACCATCGCGACCACCGATCTCATTGCCAATTGCCGCACCAGCAGCCCCACCGATGCCACCACCAATTGCCGCATCCAGGGTTGAACTATCTGCGTTTACTTCAATAGCCACAAAAGCAATTGAAACAATTAAGCATCGTAGTTTCATGCCGATCATAGGCTTCTCATTCACTTCATAAGTTGTTGAAAGTTTTTATATTATCGTCATTCGCCAGAGGAATTTCAGAGCGTCTGGTCACACTCTGATTTCTCTAACCAGCTGGGACTAGGTCCTGGACCAGGAAGTAAAATGCTCCTCTATGATCGCCTCCACGGTTTCCCGGATGATCTCGACGATCTCCGGGAAATAGGAACCGTCGGTGGTGTGTGTGATATAGGGATCCATGATCACTGACCTCAGGCAATAGAGCGATGCGGGGCGTCCCGCAAGACCCAGACGCTCGGCGAAACTGTCCATAAAGTCATCGCCGTACTCCTGTCGGTTGAAGCTGGTGCTGCTGAGGAAGAAACGGCAATCACGTATCGGGCGATCCCGTTGGCAACCGGCATGGAAGGCATCGAAAATATGTCGGTTGAGGTGGTCACAGGTTTCGGCATCGCTGTTGAGCGTCCCGTCTGGCCCGCGCAGGTTGAAGGCATAGTCGAGGATGTTCTGATCCGGCCCGAGCTGCCGGAACAGGGCCATGGTCTCGGAATCCCGCAGGAGTTCATCGTTAGAGCGACCCAGGATACTGGCCTGTATGAGATCAAGCTGCGCCTGGACATCGTCGCCGTTGCGTTCCGCGGGCAGCCGGGGTAAGGGGACGACAAGAAAGCACCGATCGGCATGGTTGAGTGAGAGCAGGCGGGCATAAAAATGGCGGGTATTGAACAGGCATTCGTCGATCAGTTGGCCATGGCCACTGACCGAAGGTCTGATACACCGGTGGCTGAGATAGACAGCAGCGGCCGCGGCACCGGGCCGAGAGCCCTCCAGACCATAGACACCCACACTCGGCTCTTCCGGCTGCAGCGCTTCACTGGCGCCGATGTAGGCGCCGGTAAAGGTGGTCAGGTGCTTGGTTTCCCCGTTGCGGTAGAGCACCGCACCCGCCGGGTACGGGACATAGCCCCACTTGTGCGGATCGATGGTGGCCGAGTCGCCATGGCGGATAGACATCAGTTGACGCAGTGAGTAGTCGCTCGCCGGCACCCCGGAGAAGTCATCGAGGAAGGGCGATTCGAGGGAGGTTCCCTCCTCCATCAGGCGATAGTCCCGGCGGATTCGGGTGATCATGTAGCCGCCCCAGGCGGCGTCCACGTGCAGATTGAAATCCAGGCCGCGTCTGCGGTAACGCTCGCGTAGCGCCAGTATCTCATCGATCGGGTCCATGGCGCTCTCCTCGGTGCTGCCGCAGATGGCCACCACCATCGCCACCGGGATACGCTGCTCCAGGCACTCGCTCAGGGCGCGATCGAGACGTGCGGGATCCAGCCGGGCATCTATATCCACCTGGATGTCGCCCATGGCACGGCTGCCGAAGCCGGCCACGGCAGCGGCCTTGGGCCAGCTGTAGTGCTTGGTCGAGGGCCAGATCAGCATGGGGGGCGCGCCGAGGCCCTCCATGCATGCGGCCATCGCGCTCCATCCAAGCGCGTTGGGCGTATGACGGAGCAACAGATTCCAGACCGCCAGAACCTCGAGTCCACACAGATCGGCAATCTGCCCGGGCAGGGCCAATGTCTCGTCTGCCGGCGTGTTGAATAGTTGCCAGTTATCGGCCTCGCGCACCAGTTTGCTCGATCCGTCACAAAGGGTCAATTCGATCGACTTCGCCCGCTGCAAAACGGCGGCCGAGTCGTCGCTGCCGTTGAGCAGGGCCCGCACGGCGAACGGCAGGAACTTGAGCTCCCGGGTGGCCCAGGTGGCCTCGATATTGGCCAGGGAGCCGTCGGCGGTGAGGTGAGCCCAGGGCTCCAGCTGCTCGCTGAACCGGTAGCCGATCATGCGGCACAGATCCCAGCCCACCAGCATCTCCAGCGGCGTGGTGGCAGCCGATGCCTGGACACTGACGTTGTTCGGGTTGTGCAGCATGGCGCTGAAATAGCCCGCCAGCGCAGGGAGGGTGTTGTCCCACAGCATGTGCCCCTGGTAGCGCAGGCTGAAGAAGGGGATGGAGTGATCCCCGAGGAAGCTCAGCAGCTCACGATAAGCGCTGAAGATGTGCCCCTCGGCCTGGCGATAAGCCGCGGAGTCCTTCATCTGTGGCGTAATAGCCTCGGGATCGCCCGGAAGATAGTCCCGCCGGTAAGCGTAAACGTGTTCCAGGGCCTGCTGAATCAGCCGGTCGAACAGCTGCCGATTCTCCGCCCGAGGCCCCAGGAACCAGGCCGCCGGTTCGCCGATGCCGCCGCCGTCGATATCCGGCACTCCGGTGATTTCCCCAATAGTGAAGGTGCCGTCGCTTGCCCGTTTGATATCGCTGTATTTCATGGCCGTATCCGGTCATTCGAGATCCGACACCGTTTGTCAGATCAGCTTTGAATAATTACATTCGAGCCCCCCGAGGGCAAGAACCAACCATCCCCCTGGGAACAGCTCAAAACCAGATTTACCTGGGATCAGAGGATTTTGTAGAAGGTAGGTCGGGCAAAAGCGCAGCGTTGCCCGACGTTTTCAGAAGTCCGGTTTCACGAAACGGTCTAGAGATCCGAATGTTGGGAATTACCGAAACCACAGAATGTCGGGCCCATCCATGCCCGACCTCCCTGGCTTTTTTCCGCGACCCTTAGTCCGTCGGCCCTGAGCAGTCAGTGACCATGCAGCTTTTCTTGTAGCCATACTTTTATCAAGGATTGATAAGGCACGTCTCGAGCATGGGCGGCCGCCTTAATAGAATCCAAGAGATGTTGCGGCAAACGGAGAGAAATTGTCTTGGTTGTCGGCTTTAGGTTGGGCATTACCACTTGTTTGGCATTGCTCCAGTCCATATATTCCGAAGAATCATTCTGCTCCCAAAATCGCCTTTCCTCTTCTTCGTTGGCGAACTTTGGAACAGCTTTAAGTTGCTTTTTCATAAATCACTCGCTCTTTTCGATGCATATCTCTAGCTGAGATCACCCGGACCTTCCTTCCGTCATGGCGCAGGGTAAAAGTGATATGCAACCGCCGCTGGTCATCTGACTTACCCAAAGCGTGGAACCGAGACTCCTGCCTACTGTGCTTCTGATCTTCCAACACCAATAGCGGCGCATTGAAAAAGGCCTGTTCCGCCTCCGCCATCGACACACCGTGCTTCTCATTCTTTCGGGCGTTTCCCTCATCCCAATCGAAGCCGGTGATCTCTTCCAGGTTAATCATGACTGTATATTATGGACACATACACAAATAGCACAAGTCCGAGAATTCGAGTAGCCAGAGTTGGCCGGAACCGATAGTTAGACTTCTTAAGCTTCAATGACCGCAAACGCGGCAGAGCTCTCTTGGAAGATTAAGCCTGATCGATGAAAATGAATCGAGTCCTGTTAGTATTGATTATCTGTAAAACCCAATTGCTGAATTCTACTTTCCAACATCAGGTGAAGCGGCTCGACATCATCCGCAAGACCTGGAAAAAGATGTCTGCCCGGGCTCAAGAGTTTGCCCTCTCGGGCAACCTCAAACTGCCTGAGCCCCTGATCCCCTCATTCAGAAAGCGGTATCCGGCAGCTGACAAGAGCAAATCTGATGGCAGGAATGGAAGGGGTTCCTGCCCTGCCATTCACAAAAAAATGTGGTAATCATTCAGCTCCCTATGACACGCCCACGTCTTCACACTGAAAATGCCGTCGTAGGAGCTGCCCATGGCTGCGACCAAAGGCAGCAAGCCTTTTGGGCATCTTCAGACAACGCGACTATCGACGCTGATCGCAGCCACGGGCAGCTCCTACAGAGACTGAATAATTACAAAATGTGGTCTGTTCCCTGCCGTTGAGTGTGAAAAGTCAGGCCCCTGCCTCGTGTGACACCCCGTCTGACCCAGTATCCTGGTACCCGCACTGCCACCTGCTTGATACCCACAAATCTCAGTTTGACTGCACCAGATCAAGGCAGCCCTGCCTCTCGTTTGGATATCATTGCAGTACATAACACAACAACGGAAGAGATAATGCAGTACAAACATTTGACATTGGCATTCACACTTATCCTGAGCCTGTTCTGGCTGAGGCCAGCCTTCTCCGTAACAGGCCTGCCGGAGGATATCCCTGAAGAGCTGCTCGAAGCGGCCAGCTCCAGTTACATCTTTGTCTTCGATGATGATGTGCGGGCAAGTCAGATACGCGGCCAGGCCAGGCGCCTGACAAAGCAGGCTGGAGGCGAACTGCGTCTCGTATTCACCAAAGCCATCAAAGGCTTTTCCGCTTCTGTCTCCGCCACCGCCGCAGCACATATCGGGGTCAGCCCGAATATTGCTTATTACGAGCAAAATCGTATCTATTGGGCCACCGACATGAAGAACCGTTCTGATGTTGACGAACGGGGGCGTGCAGCCTCTCCGGGCAAAGGGCCAGGACGTGATGACGACGATGACGATGACGATGAGCCCGCACAAGTTACCCCATGGGGCATAGATCGGGTCGGTG
>CBDVCD010000102.1:0-10897 GCA_965372385.1 uncultured Gammaproteobacteria bacterium
CATTGTATATTATCGCTTTGCCGAGTAAGGTGCTTCTAGTTCGTCCTTATGGTGATTGCCTTAGATCAAGGTAATCCCTGGTTTAGGGTTCGGGTTTTCATTAAAAACAACAAACGATTTTCAGCTTCTCAACCTGATCGCACTTTGAGACGAATTATTGATTTCAGTCAGTGTGAATGGGGATAATTGGGACAATAATTGGGAAGATAAATCTTACGGAGATGGGTGGTGCGGTGAACAGGTCAACTAAATTTCCCCCGGTGCTTTCGGGCGTGCTGATGGGCCTCTCAATGATTGCAGCCTTTGTCATTGCAGGCAGGGGTATCGGCACCAGTGGTTTCCTGACGCGCCTGGTTGCAACAGTGCAGTACGAACTGTTGCCAGAGGTCACAGAAAAAAGCGCCTATTTCGCCCGCTATTTCTTCACTGACACACACCCGCTGGATAACTGGCTGACCTACTTTGCTGTTGGCCTGGTGCTAGGCAGTCTGCTCAGCTCATTGATTAACAAGAGTTGGAAAGTGGAGGTCCTGCGGGGCGAGCGGATCTCATCCGCCGGGCGTCTCTTCTTCGCCCTGCTCGGCGGGGGGTTGATCGGATTTGCTGCCAGGCTTTCGCGTGGCTGCGCCAGTGGTCAGGCCCTGGTGGGTGGTGCGGAACTGGCGGTTGGCGCCTGGGCTTTTGCACTCTGTATCTTCGCTGGAGGTTTTGCGGCGGCCTATTTGGTGAGAAAACAATGGATATGATCGCCCCTCTTGCCAAAACCGGCATTATCACTGAAGTCCAGAATTTGTGGCTAGCAATCCCGATGGGCTTATTGTTTGGCGCGGCCCTGCAGATGGCCGGATTTACCGATGGTCGCAAGATCGGCAGGGCCTTCTATTTCAAGGATACCGATGTACCCACGGTGATGTTCACCGCTATCATAACCGGCATGTTGGGGTTGTGGGGGCTAAGTCTGATCGGTTATCTCGATATCTCTAAGATCTACTTCATTCCAACCTACCTGGTTCCAGTGATGGTGGGTGGCTTTTTGTTTGGTATCGGCATGGTGGTGGGTGGTTACTGCCCAGGCACCGCCTTGGCCTCGAGTGTTACCGGTAAACTGGATGCCATGGTGTTTCTGATCGGATTTTTTCTCGGCAGTCTGGTGTTTGGCGACCTTTACGAGTTTTGGGTGGAGTTTTACAAGAGTGACTACCGGGGTGTTTTACGCATGGACCAGCTGTTTGGCACATCGGTGGGGAGGACCATCCTGATCATGGTACTGTTCGCAATCGTTGTGAGTGTGGGCATGCGGTTGGTACAACATCTGGTGTGGCACAATGTCCAGCCAATTTCATCGCTTGTTCTCAGATCAACCCAGTATATTCTGGTGGGACTGGCCTTGGTCGTATCCGTAGGAATGGCCTTTTTCCCCAATGATGCATTTCTCCCTAGCGAAGCGGCTAGAGAACACTACTACATGGTGCCTAGGCCCATACTCGAATTACTGGAAACACAAACGAACATCAAGGCGGAGGCTGAATGAACCGGCGAGAATTCATCAAGCTCTCTGGGCTAGTGGGAACAGGCGCGGTAGCGCCATCCATCTTCCTCTCCGGCTGCAGCCACAGACCCCTGCCGGGTGATGGTCTGGTCAAGAAGACCCCCACCATCTGCGATATGTGTTTCTGGAAGTGCGCCGGATTCGTCCATAGCGAAAACGGTGTGCCCTGGAAGGTGGTGGGCAATCCGGAGGATCTGCACAGCTCCGGCAGATTCTGTACCCGCGGTACCGGTGGACTTGGCGCCTATCTGGATCATGACCGGTTGAAGACACCGCTGATCCGCCATGTGGATAAAGATGGCCAGCAGACCTTTCGGGAGGCCAGCTGGGAGGAGGCGATCGACCTGATTGCGCAGGGTATGCGCAGGATTGCCGAGCAGCACGGTCCGGATAAGCTGGCCCTGTTGCATCATGGTACCGGCGCTCGTCATTTCGAACACCTGATCCGGGCCTATGGCTCCGACAGTCACGCCGAGCCGGCCTTCGCCCAGTGCCGTGGCCCCCGTGACGTGGCTTTCCGGATCACCTACGGTGATATTCTCGGCTCGCCGGAACGCACTGACATGGCCAACTCCGACTGTATCGTGTTGATCGGTTCGCATATCGGCGAGAACCTGCACAACGGTCAGGTGCAGGACCTGAGCCGGGCGCTGGAGAGAAATGCCAGTCTGATCACGGTGGATCCGAGATTTTCCGTGGCGGCGAGCAAATCCAAGTTCTGGCTGCCGATCCGGCCGGGCACGGATATCGCCCTGCTGCTGGCCTGGATGCATGTGATCATCAAGGAAGAGCGCTATGATCGCGACTTTATCGAACAATACACCATCGGTTTTGAGCAACTGGAGGAGCATGTCCGCGGTTTCACCCCCGAATGGGCCTATCTGCAGACCGGACTCAAGCCCGCATTGATTCGTGATACCGCGCGGGAGATGGCACGGCATGCCCCCGCCACCCTGGTTCACCCCGGCCGGCATACCACCTGGTACGGTGACGACACGCAACGCGGCAGGGCCATGGCGATCCTCGCGGCCTTGCTGGGATCCTGGGGCCGCAAGGGCGGCTTCTATATCCAGGAGAAGGTCAAGCTACCCAAATACCCCTTGCCGGACTATCCGAAACCCGCCAGTGAATCTCATGTGGTGGCGCACAAGGGGCTTTTCCCACTGGCGCATAAAACGGTAAGCCAGGCGTTGATCGAGGCCTCCGCCGGTGAGGATGCGTTCTATAAAGGCTGGATCGTCTACGGCACCAATCTGCCCTGCTCGATTCCGGGTATCCGCCCTAAACTCAGGGAAGCGGCGGAAGCCCTTGAGCTCATTGTGGTGGTGGAAACCATGCCGGCGGAAATCACCGGTTATGCGGATGTCATTTTGCCCGAGTGTACCTACCTGGAGCGCTATGACGTGCTGCGTAACTCCGGAGCACGGAAGCCGTCCCTGGCGTTGAGGATGCCGGCCTTCGAACCCCGCTATGACAGCAAACCGGGCTGGTGGATTGCGCGCAAGATCGGACTGGCGCTGGGCCTGGAAAAATATTATCCCTGGCAGGATTACAAAGAAGTGCTGGATTGGCAGCTGCAACAGGTGGGAAGTTCACTGGAAGAGATGCAACAGATCGGGATCAAACAGTTCCCACGCAAGGGTCCCCTGTATATCAGGGCGGGAGAGCACCCGCGTTTCTGGACCCCCAGTGGTAAGATCGAGCTCTATTCCCAGCAGCTGGCGGATGCAGGGTTTGATCCAATGCCACGCTATACCCAGCAAGTGGAGCCGCCCAAAGACTACTATCGGCTCAATTATGGACGCATGCCGGCGCATACCTTCGGCCGCACCACCAACAATCCGCTGCTGTTCCAGCTGGCGCCGGAAAACACGCTGTGGGTGAATCCCCTTATTGCCAAGCAATGGAAACTGGAAAGCGGTGCCTATGTCCGCTTGCGGAACCAGGATGGCATCACCAGTAATCCGGTGAGGGTGCGGGTGACTGAACGGACCGGGTTGGATGCGGTATTCATGGCCCATGGCTTCGGTCAGCGTTCCAAAAAGATGCACCTGAGCTATGGGGTCGGTGCGGATGATTCAGAACTGATGAGCCGGCTACTGATTGACCCGATCATGGGCGCCACCGGGATGCGTGGCAATTTCGTGACCTTTGTCAAAGAGTCGGGGAAGGCATAGATGACACTTCGATATGCAATGGTGATCGATACCCGGATCTGCATTGGTTGCGGGGATTGCGTGGTGGCCTGCAAGACCGAAAACAAGGTGCCCGCGGGCCTGAACCGGGACTGGATCGTGGAGGCCACCTCCGGCCGCTATCCGGAGCTACACACCGAATTCCGCTCCGAGCGCTGCAATCACTGTTCCCATGCCACCTGTGTGAGCATGTGTCCGACCGGCGCCAGTCACCTTTGGCGCGATACCAATATCGTGCTGGTGGATGCCAATAAATGCACCGGTTGCAAGGCTTGTATCGCCGCCTGTCCCTACGATGCGCGCCTGATCATGCATCCGGAGGGCTATATAGAGAAATGCACCTTCTGTCACCACCGGGTGGAGCAGGGTCTGGATCCGGCCTGTGTCTCCACCTGTCCGACCCGCTGCATGTATTTCGGTATCCTCAACGACCCGGGCAGCCAGGTGAGCCGTCTGCTGCAAACGCGCAGTTACAAAACCCTGATGCCGGAGACCGGTAATCAGCCCAATGTCTACTATCTGATCTGAGAACCGGCATGCTGGAAGAACTCCTGGTCACCCCCCGATTCAACCCGAAGGTCGATCCGTCGCTGGGCATCTGGACCTGGGAGATCTCGGTCTACCTGTTTTTTGGCGGCCTCACCGCCGGCATTATCATCTTCGCGGCGCTGGCGCTGTTGAAACAAAGGGATGGAGAAAAGAGCTTCTCCGCCGACAGTCTCGCCCTATGGGCGCCGATTGCCCTCTCGCTGGGAATGACCACCCTGTTTCTCGATCTCGAGCACAAGCTCTTTGTGTTTCGCTTTTACACCGCCTTTATACCCACCTCACCCATGTCCTGGGGCGCCTGGGTGCTGATGATCATCTACCCGGTGGCCATCCTGCAGATCCTCTCCACCCTGCGGCCGGGTTATCCCAGGGTGGCGGGACTGGTGGATCGTTTCAGTCTGGGCAGATGGGTGCTCGATCTGGCCTATCGCCTCAGGCGGGCCGTTGCCGTTGTCGCGATACCTTCGGCGGTGGCCCTGGGTATCTATACCGGTATTCTGTTGAGTGCCTTCAACGCGCGTCCCTTCTGGAATACCGGCCTGTTGGGAATATTGTTTCTGATCTCCGGGCTTTCCGCGGCAGCGGCGTTCATCATCCTCATGGCTAAGGACAAGGCCGAGAAGCGTTGGTATGTGCAGGTGGATCTTGGTCTGATTCTGGTCGAGCTGGTGCTGGTTGGCCTGATCCTGATCAATCTGGCGACCGGATCCCAGCAGCATCTGCAGGCACTCTCCTACCTCACCTCCCTCAACGGCTATGCGCTGGTGTTCTGGGGGCTGTTTATCGGCCTGGGGCTGGTGCTGCCCTTGGTGGTAGAATTCCTCGAACTCGTGAAGGAACACCGAACCATGGCCCTGCTGGGACCGATACTGGTCCTGCTGGGCGGTTATGTATTGAGGCATGTGACGGTCAATCTCGGGCAGGAGACATCCTGGCAGGATTACCCGACGGAACACAATCCGCAACTGCTGGAGCGGGTCAGAACAAGTTACCAAGATGAGGAATTGAAGTGAAATTGAATAGAAAATCGATGATGCGGTTGCAAGGGCTGCTGCTGACGTTTGTTGCCGCCGGTCTGGTCAGCGGTTGTGGTGAAAAGAGTGCTGAAGTGACGCCCGTTCTGGAGATCATCGCCCAGGCCGCGGTCAAACAGCAGGACAGGGTAACGTCGGAACAGATGGCGGACTGGATCATCAGCAAAAAGCGGGACTACCTGTTGCTGGATATTCGCCATGGGGAGGAGTTCGGCAAAGGCCATATCGAAGGCGCGGAGAATATCCCACTCGCCAGCCTGGTGCTGACGGATACCCTCGCTGCCTTACCACGGGAGCGCAAACTGGTGGTCTATGCCAATGGTTCCGAACAGGCGGCCAAGGCGAGTGTGCTGCTGCGGGTGGCGGGTTTCGATGCCTATCTGTTGCTTGGCGGCTATAACCACTGGCAGGAGCGGATCCTGAACCCGGACATCCCCGCGCAAGCGGCGGATGACGAGAGCCCGGAAGCGGCCCTGAAGCGCGCGATCAGCTGTTATTTCGCCGCTCCCGGTGAGCGCACCGTGATGGAGCTCAAGCCACGAGAGGTTGAGCAACCCAAGGGATTCATCCCGCCATTGGCGCCAGCCGGGGCTGAAGGGCAACGACCCCCGGCGGATGAAGGCTGCTGACCGGCGTAGGTCGGGCATGCTTTTTGTGCCCGACATTGATTGGTACGGTTTCCCTGTCAGCTCCCAATCAAACAGCGACGTAGGTCGGGTTAGACGCGCAACGGCACAAAACCTGAATCTGGTACAAAGCTTTGTGCGCGATGTAACCCGACAAAGCATCTAGCAGAATCGGCAGGTGCTAACCTCTATGCCGGTGTTCCTGCCCGCCATAGAGACTGGAGTAGAGCCCGTTCAGTTCCAGCAGCTCTTCGTGTCTTCCCTGCTCGACGATATGGCCGTCCTCGAATACCAGGACCCGGTCGGCCTGTTTTACCGCGCTCAGACGATGGGCGATGATGATGGTGGTGCGGCCTTGCAGGAATTCACTCAGCGCTGCATGGAGCTTTCCTTCCGTGGTGGTGTCCAGGGCGGAGGTGGCTTCGTCCAGGATCACCACCTTGGGGTCGGTCAGTACCATGCGGGCGATCGCCAGCCGTTGCCGCTGGCCACCGGATAGACGCACGCCAAAGCGCCCGATCAGGGTGTCAAGGCCGTCCGCCATGTTCTCAATGGTAGACCTCAGCTGGGCGATCTCCAGGGCCTCCCAGAGTCTCTCATCAGGTATGGTCCGTCCCATGGTCAGGTTGACCCGGACGCTTTCATTCAGCAGGGCGGGGTGCTGCAGCACGGTGGCCACATGGTCCCGCACCACATCCATGCCGATCTGCTCCACCGGTACCTCATCGAACAGGACATGACCGGACTTGGGTGGATAGAGTCCAAGCAGAATCTGCACCAGGGTGGTCTTGCCACCGCCACTGGCGCCCACGAATGCCACCTTCTCTCCCGCCGAGATCTCCAGGGAGATCCGGTTCAGCACCTGTGGTCCATCCCCATAGGCGAAGCTGAGCTGGTCGAGGCGCATCGCCACGGTCTGCTTGTCCGCAAACGGATTACGCTGGTGGGGGTAAGCCGGTTCCAGCTCCACCCGCAGCATATCATTGATCCGGCCCAGCGCGGCTTGGGCGCTCTGATAGGCGTACTGAATGCCAAGCACCTCCTGTACCGGTCCCATCATGAACCAGAGATAGGCATAGATCCCCAGCATCTCGCCGATGGTCAGATCCGACCAGAGCACCAGGAACATGCTTGCCGTACGAAAGATATCGAAGCCGAACATGAAGATAACGAAGGAGAGCCGGTTGGCGGTATCGCTCTTCCAGGTGAAGGCGGCGGAGTGGTGACGGATTCGGTCGGCCTTGTCGATGATGCGTTGGATGTAGTGTCGTTCCCGGTTGCTGGCACGGATCTGCTGGATCGCGTCCAGGGTCTCTTCCAATGATTCCTGAAAGGCCTGGAAGGCGGAGTTTTCACGTTTTTTCAACTGTTTCACCCGACGCCCGAAGATCATGGTGAAGTAGATCACGATCGGGTTGAGAAACAGGATGAACAGCGCCAGGGGCCAGTTGATCCAGAGCAGGACGAATGCGGTGCCGAGAATGCTGAGTACCGCCACGAGAAACTTGCTGATGGTGACGCTGACGAAGTTGTCCACCGCATCCAGGTCCGTGACCAGATGGGAGGCAACGGTGCCGCTGCCAAGCGTCTCGTAGGCGGACATGGAGATCCGTTCGAGTCGGTGCAACAGGTCCCGCCGGATGCGAAAGATCACATCCTTCGAAATGCGGGTGAACTGCCAGGTCTGCCAGACCCCCAGCAACAGGGCGCTCAGTCTGAGGGTTACGGTAAGCAGCAGGACCGCCAGGATGTAGAGTACCGGGCCCTGCCAGCTGGCGGGGAAAATGGCATTCATGGTGGCAATCGCACGGCCCGTCTTGTGCAGCAGTACCTCGTCCACCAGCAGCGGGATCAGCAGGGGCACGGGGACGGCGGCGAAGGCGCCGAAGATGGCAATGATATTGGCCGCGATCAACTCCCGCCGGTGGGCCAGGACCATCTGCGTCAGCTCACTCCAGCTGTACTCCTGGCTGCGAACCTGAGTGGTCTTGTTGACCGGGTCCGACATGAGCCATTCACTCGTAGCAGTGGTGTCTGGCCTTTAAACGGCGCAATTTCTTAATGTGACGTCGTGAATCCAGAACTCTGCGAAGGTCCTGTTGCTCCAACACTACCCCGGAGTAGGGTAGATAACACCAGGCGGGGCCCCAGAAGACCCCAGCCCAGATGGCGGCGCCATGGGCAGGATCATAATAGAAATCCGGTCTAGACGGGTAGGTCAAGGGTTGCAGCGCCAACAGCTGTCTATCCAGTTCATCACAAGTCAGATCCTGGTCGCCGGTCTGATATTCAGGGGAGGGGGGATAGGGATAGAGGAAGCCCCTTGAATGGTCAGCAATGGCAGGGGACTGACTTAACAGGAGCAGCAAAGGGAGCAGCAGTCTACGCATTATCTGTTGTCTGACGGGGCCAAGGGGCTTTTCATTTTAACAGAAACTAATCGATGACAGATTCATTGAAATCATAGATCAGGTTGTTTTCCGGACGCTGGACAAAATTGCCCTGAACAAAGTCGGTGCCACTACTCCAGAGTGTGGCGATGCTGCGGGGGTCCTCAATCTGCGGTGCAATGACCTTGATATCCAATGAGTGGGCCAGCTCAATAAGATCCTTGAGCTCCTTGCCGGGATTTTTCAGCAGGCTGATATCCAGTTTGATGTAGCTGATCGACAGATGGCTGAGTGCGCGCTGGGCATCAGCCGATTGGGTGACACCGGTCAGCAGGGTGCCGATGCCGAGCTTGTTCAGCAGCTCGAAACAGGTCTTCGCGGAATTGAGGTTGTCGGCGATAGCGGACAGTTTGAACTCAAAGGTCAATTCATCTCGGCTGAGCAGGCCGGTCCGGTGTTTCTCCTGGAGCCAGGCGAGGCGTTCCATATTCTCCAGTAATTCAATGGACTGGGAGACAAAGAGGTGCAGCTTGTTGCCTTGCTTCTTATGCCCATTGATGACGCTGAAGGCGGTTTGCGTGGTCCACTGGTCGATCCTGTTGATAACACCCAGTTGCTCAGCTGCCGGGATGAACGTTGCCGCGGGGTGCAGTTTTCCATCCGGCTCCTGCAGGCGGATCAGGGTTTGATAATGGGCATGAGAGGTGCCCTTCAGCGCCACCATTGGCTGGAAATAGATCTCGAAGTAACCCTTCTCTATGGCCAGCAGGACCAGTTTATTGAGGGACTCATCCGCCTCGTTGGAGGTGGCCAAGCTCCCTTCAAGCGGCTGCAGATAGACTCGATTGCCGCCGCTGTTCTGTGCCTCCCTGCTGGCGAGCTTGGCAAGGGAGAAGAGGGTACTCGCGTCCTGGTCTGCCTGAGTGATAGGGTAGATGCCGAGGCTGAGGGTGACACCCAGGGTATGGTTTTCCACCTCAATGATCTGACCGGCAACCTGGTTGCAGAGTGTCTTGCCGAAAGAGACCAGTTCATCCTTTGAGGCACGATCGGCAAGCAGACCGAGGCTGTTGTCCCCGAAACGGCTGAGTACGTCCTGCTGCCGCAGAAAACGCCGCAGATGTTTGGCGATCTCGGCCAGCACCACGTCCATGCCGCCGATGCCGACCCTTTTTATCACCTCATCGGCTTTGTCCACATTGAGATAAAAGACGGCGGGTAGCTTGTTTTTATTGGGGGTTGAAAGCAACAGGGTGTCCAGTCGCCGCATAAGATAGTGGCGGCTGAAGAGATCGCCCCCATCATCGCTGCTGGTATACCTGCCCGGTCGATGAGTGAGCTGTTGGGCACGCTGAATCCTGTTGGTTACGGTTGAAATCAGATGTTTTGGGCCAATGGGTTTTGCGAGAAAATCCTCGCCGCCAAAGCTGAGGGCATGCAGCTGTTTGTCTACGTCCTGTTCCCCGGAGAGAAAGACGATGGGCGTGTCGACGAATTCAAACTGTTCACGAATGATCCTGGTGAGTTCGGTGCCGCTGGCGCCGGGCATGTAGAGATCCATGAGTATGAGATCGGGGCGGAAATCAAACAGCACGTCCATCACCTGCAGCGCGTCCGTGACGCTGCGGCACTCGAAGTCGGCCTTGCCTAGAATGGCCGAGGCGAAGTCCGCCTGGGCCGGGTCGTCCTCCACGATCAAGACCCGGTATGCCGCCTGGTTGCTTGGGGCGGTCAATTCCTCCATGCGGTTTGCCACCACGAGCGGGTCGATGGGGTTGGCCCAGAAGACCTTGGCCTCAGTGCGCATGGCGGAAAGGCGGGTTTGCAGATCGTTGGCATCCGAGATGAAGGCCACCGGCAGGCCCGGCAGTCCGCCCGCTTTGTGCCCGAGGCCCTCCTGTCTGGATTCAGGGTAGAGTCTTGTCAGCCATGTTATATGGCTGATCAGGGCGGTGTGGGAGTTCTGCTGCTTGCTTTGATAGGCAAACAGGGATTCGGCATCGGGCAGTGACTCCACCTGAAACTGGCGGTCCCGCAGGCCTTGTATCAGGCCAGGAGTGGAGGCCTCGTCAAGCCCAAGCAACAGAATCTTCCGTCCACCATCCGTCTTGTGAGCGGACTTATCACTCTCTTGCGTGATGTTGAGTGGTGTCAACAGGTTACAGGCCTGCATGACGGCATCTCGGAAGGCGTGGACCAGCCCATCCAGTACCACGACATCATCCTGCGGTGGCTGATCTCCAGTTTCCGTGTATTTGGAAAGAGTCGACTGCAGCGATTTGCCATCCTGCTTGATCTGCGGAACATCAAACTTTTCGCCAGCCTCCGTCAGGGTATGAATCCTCTCCAGCAGGGTTGTCAGCAGGTCAGCATCCCAGTCGCTGCGTACCAGCTGCTGCCAATTCTCCAGAATGGCGGTCACCCGGCCTGGAACCTGATCGAGAAAAGCCCTGAGGTCTTCTGCCTTACTGCCGCTGATGTTGGGTGTCTGTTCGTTCATGGTCTACAGAGGGATGATTTTGGCGCTGTTACAAACCCGCTGGCTTGACAGCTC
>CBDVCD010000103.1:0-10897 GCA_965372385.1 uncultured Gammaproteobacteria bacterium
GGGATTGTCACAACGGCTGAGTTGGTACGACAGGCAACGCTGTGATTTCCAGATTGGAAGTCCCTTTTTATTTATCACGACCCGAATCACAACCCGGGTCAAAGAGGAAGTAGATGCAAGCAATTATTCTAGCTGCCGGAATGGGCAAGAGGCTCGGTAAGGTCACCGCGGACAATACCAAATGCATGGTCAAGATTCACGATCAGACCCTCATCGAACGGATGCTGGACATCCTGGCCAAGACAGAGGTGAACCGGGTCATACTGGTAGTCGGATACAAGTCAAAAAACGTCAAAAATCTGCTGGGTCACCAATACAAAGGGATGCAGATCCTTTATGTGAGAAACAAGGTCTACGATAAGACCAACAATATCTACTCCCTCTTCCTGGCAAAGAGATATCTGCTGGAGGATGACACGATATTGCTCGAAAGTGACTTGGTCTTTGAAGAAAAAGTCGTATTCGACCTGATTGAGAATCCCCACCCCAATCTGGCCATCGTCGCGAAATACGATGCTTGGATGGATGGGACCGTCGTTACCCTGGACGATGAAGACAATATTATTCAGTTTATTCCGAAGAAGGATTTCGACTACAGCCAGGTCGAGGACTATTACAAGACCGTCAACATCTATAAGCTGTCCCGCGATTTCTCCATCAGCAGCTACGTACCTTTCCTGAAGGCCTATCAGCAGGCGTTGGGTAAGAATGAGTATTACGAGCAGGTACTGCGGGTCGTCACGCTGCTCGAAACCCAGGACCTGAAGGTCCACCGGCTCTCCACCGAGAAATGGTATGAGATCGACGACCAGAAGGATCTGAACAATGCGAGCACCCTGTTCGCTCCCGAGGGGGAAAGACTCGCACTCTACCAGAAGCGCTTTGGCGGCTACTGGCGTTTCCCGTTTCTCAAGGATTTCTGCTATCTGGTGAATCCCTATTTCCCGCCCCGCAGGATGCTGGACGAAATGAGGTATCACTACCGCAGCCTGCTGACGGAATACCCATCCGGATTGAGCATCCAGAACCTGATGGCGTCGGAGATGTTTGCCTGCGACGCCAGCGAGATCATCGTCGGCAATGGCGCAACCGAATTGATCAATGCACTGTTCGATTTCGTTACCGGCAAGGTGGGGGTCATCTTCCCCACGTTCAATGAATATCCTGAAAGAATCGGCGATGCCAATGTGGTCCAATTCATCCCGGAGAATGCGGACTACAGTTACAGTCTGGAGGATCTCAAGCAGTTCTCGAAACAGGTCGAGACCCTGTTGCTGATCAACCCGGACAATCCGAGCGGCCACACTCTCTCCACCGATGATGTTCACCTGTTGGCGAGCTACTTGAATAAAAAAAACAAGCGTCTGATTCTCGATGAGTCTTTTGTCGATTTTACTACCGATGGCATGCATAACACCCTGATCTCATCCGATGTACTGCAACAGCATCCCAACCTGATCGTCATCAAGAGCATCAGCAAGAGCTATGGCGTACCGGGTTTGCGACTCGGGGTGATCGTCACCAGCGATGCCGACCTGATCGCCTCGATCAGAGAGCGTATATCCATCTGGAACATCAACTCCTTTGGTGAATTTTTTCTGCAGATCTTCGGTAAATACCGATCGGACTATCATCTCGCCTGTACCCGGATCGCCGCGGAGCGGGACCGCTTCTTCCTGAAACTCAAGAAGATAAAATTTCTGCGGGTGATCCCGTCCCAGTCGAACTATTTTCTGTGCGAGCTGATGCACAAGTACTCCGCCACCGAGTTGACCACCCTGTTGCTGGAGGAGTATGAAATATTGATCAAGGATTGCACCGGCAAGGTCGGTTTCGAAGGCAGAAATTATGTCCGCATCGCCGTCCGTGATAGAGAGGACAATAACTTCCTGCTCGAGAAGCTGCAGGCGTTATAGATACTCCCCGATGTCCTGGGAGGCTTGAGCGACTCGAATTCTTACATTTGAGTCACATTTCGTAACCAACCTTTTTGAGAACCCAGTCCGCAAATACACGCAAATGAACGCAAATAAATAAACATTCCCATTTGCGTGTATTTGCGGTCATTTGCGGACCAATAATCAAAAAATGTCTGAGGCGAAGCCTCGTTACCTTATATATGGAGAGGCAATGACAAAAAGCACCCGCCCCTTACTGACCCCGAATCAGATTACCGTATTTCGGTTTCTTCTGATCTTCCCCCTGTTTATCGGTTGGTTTCTGACCCAGGACGAAACCATCAGGATCGGGATCGCCCTGGCCTTTGCCGCCGTTTTCGTGGGCGATTGCTGGGATGGGATCATTGCCAAACGCTATAATATGTGCTCGGTATTCGGGGCCTATTTTGACCCCATCGTCGACCATATCTCCTATTTCGCCCTCTGTATCATGCTGATCGAGGCGGGACATCTCTCCTTGTGGTTCCTGTTCGTGTTGTTGACGCGTGACTTGTTGGTGGTGTTCATCAAACAATTCGCCGGAGCCAGCAATGTGGTGGTTAGCGCGTCGATCTTCGCCAAGGTAAAGACCGACCTGATCTCGGTTCCTCTGACCGGCATCTACCTGATGGCGGTTGTGCCGGAGCCCTGGCAGATGGCCGTCCTGCTGGGGCTCGCCGCCTACCTGCTCACCCTGCCGGTGTTTTTTAACCCTTCCAAGGAACATACGCTGACCACCCGCATTACCGTCCTGGTGTTGGCGCTGCTGTTCTGGCTGCGACCGGATCAAACCCCACTCGCTGACTACTACGAGATGATTTACATGGGGCTGGCCCTGCTGCTGGCGGTGGGTTCCGGCATCGGCTATCTTTGGTCAAGCCGGGACCTGCTGTTCCAGAGGCACACGGAATCATGATCGAAAAACTCCGCGATCGCCTGGATATTCTATTCCAGACACTTCAGGAATTGGGCCGCTATCAACTGGAACGCCAATCGGAAGCGGTGGCACAGGTCAAAACCGATGATTCGATGGAGGATGCCTGGGCCGCCAATGAGGTGTTCTCCGAGGTGGATATCCATACGGAGCGGCAGTTGCTGGCATTCTGTAAAGAAGAGTACGGCGAGTACCCGGTTATTTCAGAAGAGTTCAATGCGCAAAGCCAACCGCCAGCTGACGCCGAATATACCATCGTGATCGACCCTCTGGATGGCACCAAACCCTATCTGGAGGGCAGCGACGGCTTCGGTATCAGTTTTGGTGTGATGCGGCGGGGCCGCTTTGTCTTCGGCGCGAATTATTATCCCGCCCTGGAGTCCCTCTACTATGCCTTTGCCGATACCGACGGTGTTTTCGATCAGAATCACCGGCCAATCCCGGTTCCGACCCAGTGGTCCAGTGAGTGCTACCTCTCTTTGGGCTTTTACGATCTGTTGCGGGAAGCGCACAGGAGCCCGGAGCGGATCCAGGCGGCCCTGGGGGTTCAGGTCGGCAATTATCCCCGCTCGGCAATCTATATATTCAAGCGGATTCTGCAGGGAACGACCTTTGCCTACATGAGTCGCGGCGCCTTTCTATGGGATATCGGGCCTTCCTCCCTGTTGTTGGAAAAAGTCGGTTGCCCGCTGTTGGATCTTCGTGGAGAGAAGGTCGATTTCCAGGAACTGACCGCCCCCCCTTTCCGCCACCCGGCGGTGGTTGCCCTACCGGGGAGGGAGAGCGCGTCTTTCCTGACCAAACTACAGTCGATTCTTGCGCCGGAAACCTATTCGTGACGCTCAGGCCCCGCATGCCGAAGTTGCCAAATATGCTGGGCCGCCTTCTCTGTTGGCTGGGGTTGCACGATTACCGGGTCGTCGACAGGACCTTCGGTTTCGGTCCTGGAGGCGACACCGAGAAGGTACTATGCCGGCGTTGCGGGCAGGTCATCATACGAAAGGCGTGAAGCAAGTAGCCCGGATGGAGCCTTGCGTAATCCGGGGGCAGCACTATTAGAAGGCACCGGTATCGGCGAAACAAAATGGGATTTCCATTCAGGCACTATACTTAATATGGGTTGCCCTCTAAGGGTAAGGATTGACCTCAAGGGGGCGGGTAGAGTGGCTGCAATCAAGCTCGAGGCGGGTGAAAACCGTCCTATAATCAGCGAGACTCCGGCCCGCACCACCGCTAAGGATCAGCCGCTGCTCTGGAGGGAAGGATGACTCTTAACGCTGGCAAACAGGAGGTGGAGCCATGCGCGCGTTGCTAAGTCTCGTCAGCTACCTCGCCGTTCTGATTATCTCAACATCAGTTCCGGCCAACCCGATACCTTACCCATTCCCCGCAGCCATGCCGCTTGAGGACATGTACGCGTACTTGTCAGAGACTGACGAGTCGGGACTCGAGGTGAGGTTTATCGGGAACTACTACTTCATGTGGATACCCGATGATGTAACTGAGATGAAATACCCGTTGCCACCTGAAAGTAGTGAAATTTCAGTCGACATGGGTCAACTGCCTGATTACTGGATTTTCTCTGAGTACAAGATTCCGTATATCCACGAACTCAATATCGCCTTGGAACCCCTTTCCTGGTTCTATATAGACGAGACCTATCCCACCGTTCTGCCGCGTTGGCCGGAGATCCCGATGATCGCCTGGGATGGCCCTTTTCCGGAAAAGGCGCTTTTGACCGTGGAGTACAGCCACTCCTTGCCCAAGTTCAGAAACGGGCATCTCTTCTTCTATGCCTTGGGTACGGGGAAGTACGATCTTACTTACCAGAAAGGGGCTTTCGCGTTTCTCGATATCTCAATGCCTGCACACCTCAGCATGGAACGGCTCTATCTGGATAAGACCCCCTATCCGTTCGCGGTGACCTGGGAGGAGGATGATGACGGTGAAACGCGTAAGATCGTTTCAGTTTTCGCGAAAGGAGATTTCGACGGCTTCACGCAGGACATCATCGGCTACATCACGGATTGGAAGCAAAAGTTCGATAGGGATATCGATGACTCGGATGTCGAGGAGCTGGATATCGATCACGCTAGGGTGGCGAGCGGATCTTCCCGTCAATCGCAGCTCCTACTGCGTTATGAGGCCGAACAATGCGGCACCACCGAGCCGCCCTTGCTCGAAACAAGCATAAGGGCGAGTGGTAAAAAGATCCTGGTCACCGACCCGATTTTTTTCAATTGTTGCGCCGAATATGTGCGAATGACGATTTCGCTAGAATATGGAGTGGTTGTCTTCCGTGAAAAGGCGATGGAAGAGGCGCCCTGCGATTGCGTCTGCTATTACCCCATGCAGGGTGTCGCGGGACCCTTCAAAAAAGGGATCTATGAGGTCGTACTGCTCGATCCCCATGGCGAGTTGATTTTGTACAGACAGATCGAGATCAAGTAAGTGCCGATCGTCAGGTCGAAGCATCGTACGTTTAATCTGTTGTTGCAAACAGATGAAGGGTATAAATACAGAGTTTGAGGAAAAAATCTTGTATGGGAGATATTCCGCCGGCGTTTGAAGGTTTCAGGGTAAATGGAAGCTGTTGATGGGTTTTTAACTCAAACGGTTTCCATCGACCTGGAAATCAATGAGTCCGGCATACTCTATGCTGTCGGCGCAATATGGGGCGAACGGGTCTTTAGCAGAAAAGGACGACTCGAACCCCTTGTGGTGCTCCGGGAGCTGGATGAATTCGTGGAACCCGCCAGCTACATCCTGGGCCACAATATCCTCAATCACGATCTGGCGGTATTGCGCGGGTTGGCACCCAACCTGAAGCTGTTCGACAAACCGGTGGTGGATACCCTCTACCTGTCACCGCTGGCTTTTCCCGAGAATCCCTATCACCGCCTGGTCAAGGACTATAAGCTGGTCCGCGACTCCCTGAATGATCCCGTGGCGGATGCACGTCTGGCTGCTTCCGTGTTTCGAGATCAGTGGGCGAGCTTCGAGCAGTTGAAGGAGGGTGCAACCGATATCCTGGCAATCTATCGCTATTGCCTGGATACGGACATCACTGGCAAGGGACTGGCGGTTGCCTTGAGCAGCATGGGGGCGGAGTCGGTCAATGCCGCCCGTGCCCTCGATATCCTCAAGCGGCAGCTGGCGGGCCAGGTCTGCGCCAGCCGTTTCCTGCCGGTTTTGACGCAATATCTGCCTGACCCCGCGAAACGTATTGCCCTGGCCTACTGCGTTGCCTGGTTACGGGTGGCCGGGGGGAATTCGGTGCTGCCGCCCTGGGTGAGGCTACAGTTTCCCGATGTGGCGCCGATCCTGCGGCAGCTACGGGATGTGCCTTGTGACAAGCCGGATTGTGAATACTGTCGTAAGACCCATGATCCGATGGCCCAACTGAAGCGCTATTTCGGATTTCCCGCATTCCGCAAGAAACCTGAGACCCCGGATGGCGACAGTCTGCAGCAGGCTATTGTTTTGTCTGCCATGGGGGATCAGCCGGTACTTGCCCTGTTGCCCACCGGCGGAGGCAAGTCGCTCTGCTATCAGCTGCCCGCGCTGGTGCGCTATCAGCGCCGGGGTGTGTTGACGATCGTCATCTCGCCGTTGCAGGCACTGATGAAGGATCAGGTGGATAATCTGCGCAACAAGACCGGTTCGCCCAACGCTGCCGCTCTCTATGGCATGCTGACTGCGCCGGAGCGGGGCGAGGTGTTGAATGGCATCCGGCTGGGTGATATCGCCCTGCTCTATGTCTCGCCGGAGCAGTTGCGCAATCGCTCATTCAAGCAGGCGATCAGTCATCGCGAGATCGGCTGCTGGGTATTCGACGAGGCCCACTGCCTCTCCAAATGGGGTCACGACTTCCGCCCGGACTACCTCTATGCCGCACGCTTCATCAAGGAGTTTTCCCAAGAAAATAACGCTTTGTTGCCGCCGGTGCAGTGTTTTACCGCCACCGCCAAGGAGGACGTGAAGGCGGAGATCATCGACTATTTTCGTCGGGAACTGGGTCAGGAACTGAGCGTTTTCGAGGGTGGGGTAGAGCGGGACAACCTGCACTTCGAGGTGCAGATGGTGAACCGGGCCGAGAAGCTGGCCAGAATCCACGCCATTCTGCATGAGCGTCTGGGCCAGGATGGGGAGGGCAGCGCGGTGGTCTACTGTGCAACCCGCAAGCGCACGGAGGAGTCGGCGGAGTATCTGCAACAACAGGGCTGGGAGGCGGCGGCCTTTCATGCCGGGCTGGAGGCCCCGGTAAAGCGCCATATCCAGGAGAACTTCATCGCCGGCATAACGCGGGTAATCTGTGCCACCAATGCCTTCGGCATGGGTATCGACAAGGAGGATGTCCGCTTGGTGGTGCATGCCGACATACCGGGCTCCCTGGAGAACTATCTGCAGGAGGCGGGCCGGGCCGGGCGTGATCGGAAGCAGGCCGAGTGTGTCCTGCTGTATGACGAGAACGATGTGGAGTCCCAGTTCAAGCTGGGCAGTCTTTCCGAACTGAGCCGGAAGGATATCGCCCAGATCCTGCGGGGGCTGCGCGCACAAAAACGCAACCCGGACGGCGAGGTGGTACTGACCACCGGCGAGCTGCTGAGGTCGGAAAAGGTGGATGCCAGCTTCGACAGCGGTGACAGAAACGCCAACACCAAGGTGATCACCGCGGTGGCCTGGCTGGAGCGTGCCGGCTTTCTGCAACGCAACCAGAACCGGACCCAGGTGTTCCAGGGAAGGCCCAGGGTAAAGAGCCTGGATGAGGCAAAATCAAAGATCGAAAAACTGGGCCTGTCAGCGCGTCAGCAACAACGCTGGCTGGCTATTCTGGATGCAATGATCAATGCGAAGAGCGACGAGGGTTTCAGCGCCGATGAGCTGGCCGAACACGCGGCCTTCAGCCGGGACGAGGGTAGGGATTCGGCTGACAGGGAGCATGAGACCGAGGCCCAGCGCGTACTGCGTACCCTGTATGACATGGCGGAGTCCGGTCTGATCGAGAAGAGCCTGTTGCTTACCGCCTATGTACGTCACCAGGTCAGGCAGCCTTCCAATATTCTGTTGGAACAGGTCTGTGCCCTGGAACGGGCGATGCTCGATCTGTTACCCGAAGAGGCCCCTGATGCAGAAGAGGGTGGGTGGCAGAGCCTCTCGCTGCGCCACCTCAATCAGCGTCTATGTGACCAGGGGCATAGCGAGAGTAATCCGGAGATCCTGCGCAATCTGCTGCAAGGTCTGTCGCGGGATGGGCTGGGCCTGGCGGGGAGCCGCGGCAGTATCGATCTGCGCTATGCGGGGCAGGATCACTACCGGGTAAAACTGCAGCGGGGCTGGCGCGCCCTGCGAGAGACGGCCGAGCGTCGCCAGGCGGTGGCCAGTCGGGTGCTCGCCACCATCCAGGGCAAGATCCCAGCCAACACCCAGGCGAGCGCGGAACTGTTGGTGGAGTTCTCCGCCGAGGAGATCCTCGATGCCCTGCGTAGCGATATGCTGCTGGCCGCACAGCTCAAAGATCCCCTGGCCGCGCTGGACAGATCACTCATGTTCCTGCATGAACTGCGGGTCATCACCCTGCAGAAGGGACTGGCGGTATTCCGTCAGGCCATGACCATTCGCATCCTGCCCGAACAGAAGGGTCGAGGTTATAGCCAGGGTGATTATGAACCCCTGTCCCGCCACTATGACGAGCGCATCTTTCAGGTGCATGTGATCAACGAATATGCGCGTAAGGGTTTGCAGAAGATCAGTCAGGCAGTCGCCCTGGTTGCAGCCTATTTCTCCATGGAGAAGGCGGCGTTTGTCGCACGCTACTTCCCGGGGCGTGAGACGCTGCTCGGTCGTGCCACCAGTCAGGAGTCCTACCAGCGGATCGTGGAAGATCTGAATAACCCGGTGCAGCAGAGCATCGTAGCAGCCGATGAGGGGAAAAACCTGCTGGTGCTTGCCGGTCCGGGTTCCGGCAAGACTCGGGCCGTGGTCCACCGTTGCGCCTATCTGCTGCGGGTGAAGCGGGTTCCACCCAGCAGCATCCTGGTGCTCTGTTTTAATCGAAATGCCGCCAACACCTTGCGGCGCCGCTTGCGCGAATTGGTTGGACAGGATACCCAGGGGGTCACGGTTCAGACCTATCATGGGCTTGCCCTGCGTCTCACCGGTCACTCCCTGGCGGATAGTAATGGGCGGCAAACCGGTGATGCCATCGACTTTGATCGACTGCTGAAAGAGGCCGTGGCGCTGTTGCAGGGAAACCAGGAGATGCTGGGTCTCGAACCGGATGAAGTGCGGGACAGGCTGTTGGCCGGTTATCGCCATATCCTGGTGGATGAGTACCAGGATATCGACGAAGACCAGTATGCGCTGGTCTCCGCGATTGCGGGAAGAACCCTTGCTGACCGGGATCAACGTCTGAGTATCATGGCAGTGGGTGACGATGATCAGAACATCTACCAGTTTCGCGGCGCGAATGTGGAGTTTATCCGCCGCTTCCGGGAAGATTATCAGGCCCGGGTCTCATACCTGGTGGACAACTATCGATCCAGCGGCCATATCATCGAGGCCTCCAATGCATTGATCGGCGTCAACCGGGATCGTATGAAGAGCGAACATCCCATTCACCTCAACCCGGAGCGGCAAGGGCTGGATCCTGGGGGAAAGTGGGAGAAGCTGGACCCCTTGGCGCGTGGTCGGGTGCAGCTTCTGGGGGTGGCCAGCCAGCAACGCCAGGCGCTGGCGCTGGTCTCCGAGCTGAAGCGTTTGCAGCAACTGGAGCCCGGCATACAGTGGTCGGATTGCGCCGTCTTTGCCCGGGAGTGGTCGGTGCTCGAACCGATCCGTGCGCTGTGTGAAGCCGCAGCAATTCCTGTCTGTATGACGGCTGAAAAAGAGAAACAACCCTGGCCCTTGCGCGTACGGGAGAACCGGCGCCTGCTCGAACAGTTGAAATCAGTGGGTGAGGAACTTCGCCGGGCGGATCAGTTGCTGGAACTGCTGGATGTCCTGAGCCCGGTATCCAGGCAAAACGGTTGGTGGGCTCAGCTGCGCCACATTCCGCAGGATTGGCGTGAGGAGACCCATAACAGTGAGCTGCCCGTAAAGCAGTCCATCGAATTTGTCTGCGAATCCTTGATCGAACAGCGACGGGAACACTACCTGTCGGATGGGGTCTTCCTCAGCACCATCCACTCCGCCAAGGGGATGGAGTTTTCCCATGTCTTCGTGCCCGAGGGTGGCTGGGGCAGGGCGGATAGTCAGCAGGTAAAGGAAGCGGAACGGCGGCTCTACTATGTGGCGATGACCCGTGCCCGTGAGACCCTTTGCCTGTTTCAACTGGCGGAAGGTAAGACTGGATTTTCCGCCAACTTGGGTGACGGCTTCATGCTCAGGCGAGAGGGGGTGGTTGACGGAGACATTCCCACCGATGCACTGGGACGCCGCTATGCGGTGCTGGGGATGCAGGATATCAATCTCGGGTACGCTGGACGAAAGGGGGCACATGACCCGATTCATGCTGCCCTCTCCCAGCTTGAGGTCGATGATTCTCTCGACGCAAAACTGAGCGGTGGCAAGATACTCCTGATGCGTGGCAATCTGCCGGTAGCGTCGCTCTCGAAAAGCACCAGTGAGGCCTGGCGCGACAGGCTGAGTAGTATTGAATCCATCCGGGTACTCGCCATGGTTCAGCGGACAGCTGAGGATGAAGGGGAGGCGTTTCGTCGCAGTTGCCGGGTGCCGGAGTGGGAGGTGCCCCTGGTGGAGATTGTTTCAAGAGAGGCGGGATAATTTGGTTCCATGTAGCTATTCCAATGTTAATAGGAAAACATTGGAATCGATCTCCAGACCATCAGTTTGCTGTTATCGACCAACTCTCATCGACTGGCACAAAATAAGTCTGTAGCAGTCGTTCGGTGATAGAGATCAATCTGGCATAGTACACCACAATTCAGAATTGTTCGTCCCTTAGCCTTCGGGTGCAACCCGCCTCCCGCGCATGGCCAGGCTAAATCGAAGGTAAGGAAATCAA
>CBDVCD010000104.1:0-10771 GCA_965372385.1 uncultured Gammaproteobacteria bacterium
TGACCCTCGTTTTTTCCCTGATAGAATTCGTGGTCTATACCCCGTGAACGGTTACATATTTTGGAAATACCGGTTTGGTTTCCGGGGCGGCGTTTTGTATGCACGTTGTTTTATGACATCAGGGATAACTGTTTCCCTGTCTCCCGGCAACCAGATTATCTTGTCAAGCTTTAGCTGATAGACTTTGACTTCCTCATGCTCATTATTTCTGACTTGTCTTGATTTGAGGTAATCCGCAGCCTCCAGGGTATCCAGAAGCGCAATCAAGAACTGCCTGTAGCTATCCCTACTGAATTGGATATCCCGTTGCTTGCCTTGCTGTTTGATGAATTTTCCGAAGGCGCTGGTGATGCCAAGGCTTCGGGTATACAGACGTGTTCGAGGCGCCAGCGTATCGTATCGAAGGTAATAGGGATCAATTTTGTCTTCTTGCTCGAATCTCCAGGGTGCGATGAGTTTTTCTTCAATCTCCTTCCTATTTTCCCTGATTCGCTCTTCAATCAGGTAATTCTCGCTATAGACAGCGTACTCGAGCCGAAAGAATTCAAGCATCTGGAATAGCAAGTCTCGTCGTGACCGGATATCCATTTGACCGAGCAGTGGAACCGGCGACCAGCCTTCCTCCCAGGCAGCAATATCATCCAGGTTGGCATAGTCAACTCGGAGCAGCGCACACTGTTCCAGATTCGGCAGCACAACTCTCCAACTGCGTCTTAGATCATATAGGGCCAGATAAACAAGATACTTTTTCAGTGCCTCTTTGTAGGCCTGTTGCACCGGCGGTGGGGGTAGAGCATCAATATCACTTTTGTAATTAGCATATTCCCGGAACTCTAATGAGAGGGCCTCAAAAATCTGATCGCCCAAGTTCTTGTACGTCAGCTCGCTATCCGGGGCACTATCCACTGCCTTGCGAATTGCGGACCGCAACTGTATGACCTTGATAAAATCATTGAAATGCCCTGCCTGTAGCGCAGCGTCCTGGCGATTGTCGGTAAAACTGAGCAGCTTCTGGTCTTGGAGATCGAACCCGCTTTCGGCAAGCCGCGTCAGGATTGAGAAAGCCGTAATTGTTGTGGATGTGCTTCTCCCTTCACTGCCGAGTTTCGTGAGCTTGGTCGATTCATTCGTTTGCGGGTCGAAAAACTGGCCACTCGTAGGATCGAACAGGAGCGGAAAACGGATAAACCACCCTTTTTGCTCTAGTGAACGGCTATCCGAGTAGCGGCCCCACTCATCAAACGAGATGGATTGTGGCATGCGATCTAGATATTTTTTCTGGACACTGACCTCACCGTTGCGTGCCACTTTGAACCAGGCATCCGGCAGCGACTCCAGATCACGCTCTGGATCCCATACATCCTCACTGGTAAGGATGTATCCAGGTATGCATGTTTTCCCCTCCCGATCACGATCATTAAACTCCCTTGGTATTAGCTGATTCTCTTCTTGATCTTTATATACACAAAGAAATTCATAGCCAGACCCCCTGCTAAACACGTTTGGAAATATTGGCTGTTTATTTCCTTCGCTATCCGACTTATAGACTCCAGGCTCCAGCGTCATGTGCCGACTGCTATTGGGCGCTAATGAGGTATAGACGGACCCGGTCTGTGCAAAAAACTGGTGGAGCTTGAATGGGAGGTACGTATAACGTGGATCGGTACTTCTTTCGTTGACTTTATTTATCCAGTCCATCAGATCCGTCAGGTGCTGGACACACGCTTCTATTTCACGACCACTGTCCTCACTTAACAGACTGGTAATCTCGGAAAATGTCCGCGGAATATTGCGAATGAGTTCGCCGTCGCTCTTGCGAAGTGCGACCTTGTTCTCCAACCAGACTGCAGTCGGATGTGATTTCAACGTTTCAACGTCTGCATCACGATCAATTTCCGACACTACGGCACTTGAAAGAAGACTTTTTTCGGGAATTTCAGTCCTGGATGAGAAAGACCTGGTCAGTGTCTCCTGAATAATTTGATCAATTTCAAAGTGCCTACCGAAAACGGTGGATGCCACACTCGCCACTTCGGCCTTCTGCTCCTGAACCGAGCCACCGCCGGCGACCATGGTTGCCGATGTGCCAATACATACTGGCTCATGGTCACATCGAGATCTGATTCTGCGAATTAGAATTCCAACATCTGCTCCCTGGCGGCCCCGATAGGTATGGAGTTCATCAAAAACAAGGTACTTCAGGTTGGAATAAATCGAATCCCTCAGGGCATGTTCACGATGCCTTGTCAGGATCAACTCAAGCATCATGTAGTTTGTCAAAAGCAGATCAGGTGGATTCTCACGCCATGGCACACGTTCATCTTCCTTTAGCTGGCCAGTATAAGATGCATAACGGAATGGCAACGGGTTCCCCGTGCGGTCCTCATATATCCGTGCATATTTGTCGAGTTCCTCTACTTGCGAGTTAATCAATGCGTTCATCGGGTACACAAGTACCGCTTGCACGCCGGAATTAAAGCTCTTTGTTTCAAACAGGTGGTTGAGAATTGTCCCTATAAATGTCAGCGTCTTGCCAGAACCTGTGCCAGAAGTAACGATGAAATCCCTTCCATCCGTACCCAATCGAATTGCGTCCACCTGGTGTTTGTAAAGCTTGTATGGCGCACCAGATTTGTCGTCTCGGAAAACATCAGATAACTGTTCAGCCAGATCTCCATTAGAAACGAGCTCGGGAACCTCTCCATAGGTTTCAAAAGCCGGATTAAACTGAATAAGCGGTTCCGGCCATAACTTTCCTTTGCTCAGCTCATTTTCGACTACTTCCCTTATTTCGGGATCATTGATATTGATGAAGCTCTGAATGTACGACTTATAGTCGTCCACGATCAGGGAATGTAATTTAAATATGTCGGCTCTCATTGTGCTCAACTCATATCCGTGATTGTGTTTACCTGCTGCTGACCACTCATGCTACTGATTGAACAACTACCGTATCCCGAGTTCTATGCTTGGCTGTTAGTGTCGTCAAACCCTTCAAATATGTCCTGAATAATGCTTTCCAGGCTCTGAACTTCTTCGTTCGTCAGGGCGGAAAAATCTTTTTCTCGCTTCCTTTTGGATAGCGTACCGTTATTCTGGCGAATGAACAGGATGAGGTTCTGTGCAAGTCGATCCGGCATCTCTATCCTGTCCATGATTCTGGTCATTGCTTCATCATGCCGACGAATAAAATCGATCTCTCTGGGCAGGTCGTGCTCAACCGTACGACGGACGCAGGCATAAAGAAATTCTGCCGCTTCGGTGCAATCAAAATAGCGATAAAGGTCGGCGGTGTCGTTCAACACTTCGACGTTGCGCTCAGCCGTATGACGCCATTCGATGAAATCCATCAAAGGCCCCGAGTACGCCTGCAACGTCGTACGGTAATCATCAATCCGATCAAGCATGACAGAAGACACCGGGAAGACCATACCTGGTGGCGTGTATTTGCGCTCTGCCAGCACATGATGAATCAGGCAACGGTGCACACGGCCATTACCGTCCTGAAACGGGTGCAGGTAGATGAAACCAAAGGCAGTTGCCGCCGCCTGCAGGATAGGATCGAGTTCGTCATCCCGCATGCGGTTGTTGGCAGCCAGCATTCCAGAACACAAGTCATCCAGATCCTGCGGGCGAGCACCAATAAACTCAGGCAATGGATCACCAATTTGATCCCGTTCGCCGAGGAATACACCGTCAGGACGCAGGCCAGGAAAGACAAATCGTGTGTCTTCGATCAGCACACTGTGAAGACGCACGATTTCTTCGAGTGTGAGTTTGTTTTTCCCTGCCTGGAGGACTGCCCGGCCCCAACGTTCCAACCGGTTACGTGGTGCACGTTCGCCTTCGATCTCAAAACTCGCGCGACTGTCTGCCAACAATAAGAAACTCGCTGCCCGTGCGACAAGGTGACGGCCCGTTCGCCCAACTGTCTCCGCTGCCTGTTCTGCCAGCCCTAGTGCCGCGAATTCTTGCAGTGGTGCGGTTCTACGTATGACGGGGCAATAGTCACTGCTTCCAAGCAAGTTATCCCTGACACGGTGGCGCTTGGAGAGCCGCGCCTTTCCAGTGAAATATGCTTTTACATCCAGCGCATCGACGGCAGTGACATTGGGCGCATCTTCAACGTCCAGCGTCTGTCCTGTCAGTGTTTCATAGAAGAACCAGGCACGGCGTGTGTGCGTACCGGTTGGCGCGGACCTTACATACTTTTCCAAAACGGCCTTAGGCGCCGCATTGAATGCTCTCTTCAATATCAGCAGATCGATATTTTCATGGCGCAGGGCAAACGTCAGATGGTCGGCAAACTGGTCACCGGGTTGGTATCGTTTGTCAAAAACACGCCAACGGCCTTCCTCTCGCCGGCTACCACCGATATGTTTCTCAGAAACACAGCTGGGTCGTCGAACAGGCGCTTGCAGGCTATGTGCCTGTACGAGCGCCGCCCAACCGGCGAGTTGTGTCCCCTGCGGAACGGACTCCCCCTGGAAATTGATCGGCGTATCTAGTTCAAAGTGCATTTATCGAAAACCCTGTTGCTATAATCGAAAAACATCCCATTTCAAACCAACTCGTCGAAAAAGGATTATAGATGGTGCTTTATCGAAAAGCACTCATTATTGTCGAAAAAAACAATTTAACCAGCATTAATGTCGAAATACACCGTATTTAGTGCCTCACTCAGATCATAATGGTCCAATCTGGCCGAAAACCCGGGTTCAGCGCCGTTGGAGCATACCCGCGCGGATTGCAGACCACCCGGGTGCCATAAACCTCGTAATCAAACGATTCATGCATATGACCGTGGACCCACAGTGTTGCCCGATCGCCATCCATGAGATTTTCCAGGTTGCTGGCGAAGGCCGGGGTCAACAGGTCACGCGCATACTGTGGATGCACTGATTGGGATGAAGGCGCGTGGTGGGTGATCACCACCGTCTTACCTGCGAAGGGTTCAGCCAGCATTGCTGTCAGCCAATCACGGCTTGCTGTGTGTAGCCGGATGGCATCCTTGGGCGTGAAACGCCGGCCGTTGTTCGAAATGATGGAAAAATCCGTCATTCCTTGCCGTGCTGTCTGCATGGCAAAAAACTTGTCTGCCTCACCGAACAGGGCAAAGTCGGTCCACAGGATGCTGCCCAGGAATCGTACCCCGTTGATGATGACCTGATGATCGTTCAGCACGTGAATGTTATCCGGTGCTTCTGACTTCAACTCGTCAATCAACGCGATGTCGTGATGGTAGAACTCGTGGTTCCCCGGCACATAAATCACCGGCTTATCCGGAAACCGGGATTCTGCCCAGCGTAGACCGTCCATACCCACACCGATATCGCCTACCAATATCACAACATCCGCATCCGCTGCCGGTGGCACGAAGTCTTCGAACTCGATGTGTAGATCATTCAGGATGTGGGTCTTCAGAGGGCAACTTTACACCAACAAACTGGGCCTCACCGCCCAATGTAGGCACTGACTACGGCCTCCCTCTCATGGATGGATAGACCGCCTGGTTCGTAGTAGTCTCGTCTTTCAGCCCTATTTTGATTGCTCAGGTATCGCCTCTTGCGCAATCTTCTCAGCGGATTCCGCATCCTCTTCCAACAGCTTGGCCCACTCTTCCTCCAACGACCCAGGCGTAGCTATCTCATCCTTATCTGGCAGCTCGATATCGACTTTTTCCAGACCCTTCATCAGTGAGTCTTCGTCGGAGTTTGTTTCACCTGCAGGTTCAGGCCCGGGTTGCGAAATTTCATCCCCGTCAATATCACTCTCACTGGCCTTATCTATCTCGATCTCCCCAACAGCGCTTGGTTGTTCGTCCTGCTGAACACTTTCGACATTCGGCTCCTCGGTTTCTTCTTCCGCTTGTGAAACATCCTGCCCTTCCTGAAACATCTCCATGATCTGCCCCTTGTCCAGCTGATTGTCAGAACCACCCGCATACATTGAGGAGTATTCATTGAGCATACGGGCCATGGTATCCATAGTAACCCCCAGCTCTTCGGTGAGTCTTTCATTCTCATCCTTCAGGCGCTGGATTTCAGCATCTTCATCCCCAGTAGTCTCTGTTTCGGACGACACCCCCGCTCCAGCTTCAGGCAGTTTCAACCCCTGATAGGCGATCACCAGATTATCCACATCCACATCGACCTGCTGGAATCTATTGACGTCCTGCTTCAGATAACTGTTGATTATGTTCTGGTAGAGATGCATTTCAGCCTGACTCAGGTCATGTATCGCCTTTTTCAGATCCTCTCCAGCATACCGATACTGGCCAGCCAGTCTATTTTTCAGCCTTTCCTTACGTGATTCCTTGTCACTCTCAACCCTGGCAGCCAGATGGTGGGCCGCTTGCCGAATTTTATTTTTCTTGATCACGCCAAACGAAATCAGAAAACCACTGAGCAGGCTCAGACCAATCAGCAGCTCTCCGGCCATCAGCAGGGTCAGTCGACTGAATTCCATCATGCGGCCTTCTCCTCAATGGCAGGGGCCTCATCTTCGACCAGGATCACCAAGCCTTTCCGGCTATTTCGCCTTAACCACCAGAAACCGGCGCCAAGTCCAATAAATAACAGCAGATTCACACCACCAAACCAGAGGGATGTGATCAACCACTCCTCTTCATCCGGTGTTTCTTGCTCACTTGCATCCTCTGCCAGCTGACCGGCATCCTCCGGTTGAGACTCAGATACCGACGCCGAACGGAGCTCCTCCGCTGGTGGCAACGGCGCAGATTTAGTTGGCACGGGTTTATCCACCACCGGTTGCATCAGTCCCTCCACTTCTAGCGGACTACCCAGGAATTCCAGCGATTCTCCTGTCCGGGTCTTGCCTATGGCTTTAATAAAGATCTTTCTGATACCGGTAAAACTCATGATATCAAGCATCCCCTGGCTGACCCCATTGGTATCCTGTGTCAATGCCAAGGGAAACTGCTGTCCACTGGCATCCTCCCACCAGACATCCGTCTGTAGCGTCACACCATCCACCAGTTGCTCATCCGGCGTGATGAAAACATTCAGCAGCGTACCTTTCTCGCCTGGCTGCACCTCCACGTTGACCGGCGGCACCACCTCGTAGGTGAGGCGTTTTTCCCGCGCGAAGGTTTGACCTTCGGCATTGATCACCAACTCCCCCATGCCTCGCTTGAGATCTTCACCCTCAAACTGCATCGAGAAGATACCGTCTCCCGGTTTTACGTCGTCGCCACTGCCATCATCCATCAGTGGAATTGGCTCAGACTGACCCGCCTCATCCCTCTGGATTGCCTTGACCGTCACAAGCTTCAAGAAGTCCTTTCTGCTGATCAACCTGCCATGATCGGTAAAACTCACTTCGAAGGGTAAAGATTGCCCCTGAACCAATCGGTTGGGCAGTTCGGAAATCTGCATTTTCAAGTCGGTCACCACCATCACCCGGTTATCCGGATCCACTTCGGCACGAATCGACCATTCACCTGGCTGTGGCTCACTGATGGTCAACATGTCGTAACTTTTATCACGATGCCAGTTGATTGATCGCGGTGCATCATCCATACCGAATGGTTCGCCATCCGGGGGTACCAGCTGGGTTTGCCGGGCGTCTGGCTTACGAAAAACCAGCACAGTGGCCTCGGTGACACGGGTATCGATGGTGAAACGGTTGTCTTTCAAAGGCAGGGTGTCGGGCTTGCCAACCTTTTCGAAGATACGCAGAAAGACCTTCTGCAACTGAGCTGAATCCTCCACCTGCTCATACCAGCCACCACTCGACTTCGCCAGATCACTCAGCAGTTCATGATCGGCATTCTTCGACAAGGCAATCGTATGCACAGCGACACCCAACTGCTGCAGACGCGGTAGGATCTGCTGCAGGATCCGCTGCCGGGATGCCTGATTTTTGGCCTTGCTCCGCGAGATATCCACCATCCCGTCGGTCAGCAGGATCAGGCTGCGGCGGAACAGCGTGGGAGGACCACTCCAATCCTCGGTCGAGCGGTTCAGGGCCTCTTCAATATTGGTGAACTGCCCAGGAGAGCCAATCTTTTTCGAGCTCTCGCGGGCGGTGCGTTTCCAGGCATTGTCCACCTGACCCAAAGGGATCTGCATATTGACATACTGAGCAAAGGTCCAGACACCAGCCCGGGTATCCTGGGGTAGGAGACCCACCAGCAGACGCAGCGCCGGACGACGCAGATTTTTCGGATCGTTCTGTCTCATGCTGCCGGATACATCGATAAGCACCCGCACATCTGCCTTTGTCTCAACAACGGGTTGCGGCCATGCCGGCAGGGAAATCTGCCCGAACAAGGCCATCAAAAGAGCGACCCGCAACCCCCATCCACGCATACTCATGCCACTCCTCATAAAACATTTGGATAGACTTGTCTCAGTAGCGGCTGAGTTGAATAGCACTTTAATTCGGCTGTTTCATGGAGCTTCTGGATGAGATGGAGCTTCACCCAGTACAGGCCTGTTGAGTTCTTACTCTGTGGCAAAGTAGAATTAGAACCTATTTATAGGGCGAGGAACGCCCCTCGGGTTGGTCCTTGAAACGTTTGTAGGACCACTGATACTGCTCTGGTTGTTGCCGAACACAGGACTCTACGCCTTGATTCAGGGCACCTGCCGCGATCCGCGGGTCAGGGGAGTCGATACCCGCAGGCGCAGGCAGAAAGTGAATATGATATCCCCGACCAGCCGGTAGCCGTTGCGCAAAACAGAAGACTACCCGGGCACCGGTCTTGGCTACCAGGCGATTCACCAGCAGCATGGTCAAGGCGGGGACGCCAAAAAACGGGGCAAACACCGCCCCCTTGCTGGAATTGGGTTGCTGGTCGGGCAGAATCCCGGTGGCGCCACCCGACTGCAGGGCCCTGTAGAGCCGTTTGACTCCGGCGCTATCGGTCGGCACCAGCTCGGCCCCACTGCGCTCACGGGCTCTTTTGATGATAGGTTCGAGCAGCTGTTTCCTGGGAGGACGATAGAGTGAAGTAATGGCCTCCTGACTGGCTACATAGAGCCCGGCAATCTCCCAACACCCCAGATGAGGAGACAACACAATCAACCCCTGCTCAGGCTTCCTGGATAAATACTCCCTGCCAGATACCTTTTGTATCAGCCCCATCACCCGCTCAATCGGCCAATACCAGACCGCCGCCATCTCAGTGAGGGTACGTCCAGCCTCTTCCAGACTGCGATTGCGTAACTGCACCCTGTCGGTTTCAGACAACTCAGGAAAACAGAGCGCGAGATTGATTTCGGCAATCCGGCGCTCGCGGTTTGGAATCAGGATAAACAGCTTGCCGATCAGCCTGCCCAGCCGATGCAACAATGCCAGCGGCAGCAACGCGAACAGGCGTAATATTCCACTAATGATACGTGCTTCCATAGTTCCGAATTCTACACCCGGCAATCCCAAGACGGGGAGTTGCCATCAGCAAAAAAACCACTACCATGGAGCGTGACAACAAAAAACCAGATTTCATCACCAAAGGAACACACAATGTCAGAAACACTCCTCCACGACCTCACCCCTCAACAAGCCATGCAGATGATGAAGGACGATCCCAGAACCGTCCTGGTGGATATCCGCTCCAGCATGGAATTCCTGTTTGTCGGTCATCCCAAAGGCGCGGTTCATATCCCCTGGATCGACGAACCGGACTGGACCGTCAATCCGGAATTCGTCACCGACATCCGTAAGCTGATGCTGGGTGGCAGCATCTGCACCATCGACGAGGGCTGCGCCCCGGTGATTCTGATCTGCCGCAGCGGCAAACGCTCACTGGAAGCGGGCAAGGCCCTGCTCGAGGGTGGCTTCATCCGCATCTTTCATATCGATGAGGGTTTTGAAGGGGATCTGGATGACAACCACCAGCGCAGCACCCTGGGTGGCTGGCGCTTCCGTGGCCTGCCCTGGGAACAGTGTTAGCGATAATTCTTTTTGAAAGAAGGAATATCCGCATTCAGCGCCTTGGAGAAATTGGCGAAGTCAATCGTCACCGAGGCCAGTTCCACCCCCTCGAAGTTGGCGTTGGTAACAATCGCACTGCGCAGTACCGACCCTCCCAGCACCGCATCAGACAGATCGGCATTGCTCAGATCGGCACGGCGCATATCGCAATCCTCAGCAGAGATATTATGCAGATGAGCACCCGATAGATTGGCCCCTTCCAGCTTCGCCAGATTGATGGCGCTGAAGCCACCCTCATGTTTGCTCTCCAGATTGATCCCGCTCAGATTGGCCCCAATCAGGTTCGCATCATTCAGGTGGCAGTCGCGAAAATCGCCCCCGGAAAGATCTGCCTTACGCATCTTGGCCTTGATGAAAAGTGCGTCATGGGCAATGGTATGGGACAGATTGCACTCCTGCAGACCGGCCTCGCAGAAATCGGCTCGGGTCAGGGTAGCGCCAGAAAGATTGGCCTTGGCCAGACGGGCATTGCGCAGATCCGAGAAACTGAGATCAGCCCCTGACAGATCCGCCCCATCCAGGATCGCGGCATTCGCATGGATATTACTGCCGATACGTGCATGGGTCAGGTTGGCCCCCCTCAGGTCCGCATGATCGAGATGCGCACCACAAAGCGTGGCTCCCTGGAGATTGGCATGGCTCAAATCGGCCCCCTCCAGTTCCGCTGCATTCAGTCGGGCGAAGGCAAGGTCCTGGTTGCTCAGATCGGCCTCCTCCAGACGCATCTCCCGCAGATCTGCCCCTCTCAAGCTATCCGCATCGATGCTTGCCAGCACTTCACCGGTTTTTTTATGTTTGATTTCCCACATCT
>CBDVCD010000105.1:0-10699 GCA_965372385.1 uncultured Gammaproteobacteria bacterium
CTCTCTGTCTATCAAAAGCATAGTTCAGACCAACACTTAACGCAGACATAGCCTTTTAATAATACCGCTATTTCGGGCTGAGCTGATCCTCCCGCAGATTAGGGATGAAGTACTCCTCCGCATCGTCGATATCCACCGGGTTGCCCTCCTGGTCCACCAGCGGCTGCTCGAAGTCGGTCCAGCCGCGCAGACCGGTCTTCAGTGAGACCACATTGGGGTAGCCGAGCATTTTCATGGAGAAGGCCGAAAGTACGCTGCGATAACCTGAACGGCAGACCACCACGATCTCCCGCTCACGCGCCTTGACCAGTTCAGGTAGCGTCTCTTCATAATCCCATTCGCAGGCCGACTCCAGAATACCCCGGGGGGTACAGAGCGAGCCCTCGATGTGCATGGCGTCATACTCATAGGGCTCCCGCACATCCACGACGAGCAGATCCGGATTGGCCTGCAAGCGCTCCTCCAGGTCCCAGGGCATGATCTCCGCCACATCACCAAGACAATCACTGATCAGATCGAGAAATTTTTTCATAACTGCTAGCTTCCTGTTTCGGGGCGGCCTCTCGCACAGAGATTCTGCTCGACCGCGATAACGGCGGCCTCCACCCGGGAATGGACATCGAGCTTGCGCAGGATCGCCTTGACATGCAGCTTGACCGTTCCGTCAGAGATTCCGAGATTCCGGGCAATCACCTTGTTGCTCTGACCATCGGCCAGATGGCAGAGGATCTCACGCTCTCGCGGGGTAAGATCATCCAGAGAAGAGGTCAGGGGATCACTCGAGTGCATGTCTCCCTGCACCGCCTTGGCCAGGATGCCGGTCAGCTCCTTGGCCACCACGGTGTTGCCCTGCACAATCTCCCGCAGGGCATCGATCAGCTCGTCCGGTTCCATATCCTTCAACAGGTAGCCCTGGGCACCATTCTGCAAGGCATCGATCACATCCTTCTCTTCCCGGCTGGTAGTCAGCATACTGATCGGCATCTTGTTCTGGGCCTTGCGCAGTTGGATCAACACCTCTATACCGGTCATGTCCGGCATGCGCATATCCAGCAGGACCACATCCGGTTGCTCATCGGCCACCAGTTCTATACCCTGCAGACAGTTCCCCACCGCTATCACCTCTATCCCACGGCGTTCCAGCAGCTCCAGCAATCCGATCCGGAACAGGGCATGATCATCGATCAACATTACCCGCATCTGTTTACTCATCTCACTCTTTTCTTCCCGTCTATGATCAGCTCCACCCGGGTGCCCTCACCCGGTTCGCTCTCAATATGCAACTCCCCACCCAGGCGTCGTGCCCGTTCCTGCATGATGGAGAGACCGATGTGTTCCCCCGGGTTGCCCTTGGGTGCGGCGCCTTCGAAACCTATCCCATCATCCTCCACCAGCAGCAGATAGTTTCCACTTGCCCTGCACCGCAACAAGACCCGCACGGTATGGGCCTGGGCATGCTTACGAATATTCGCCAGGGACTCCTGCACGATACGCAGGGTCTGCAACTCCCGGGTACTGTCCAGTTCCACCTTGCGGCAATCCGACTGAAAGAAGGTGGAGATACCGGTCTCCTGCTTGAATCGCTCAACCAGCTTTTCCAGGGCAGGGACAAGACCGCGCTGATCCATGGGTGCGCGAAAACTGTTGATCAGCTCCCGTAACTCATGGTGTGCCTCGTCGAGACCACTGTGGATTCTCCCAGCCCCCTGTTGCGCCTCGCTTTGCGCCCCCTTATTCTGCAGCGTCTCCTCCAACATCCGTACCTGAAATCGCAGGCTGGCCAGGGTTTGGGCCAGGGAGTCGTGCAACTCATGGGCCAACGAGGTCCGCTCTTCTACAATGGAGAGCCGGCGGGCTTCCGCGTCGGAGCGCTGTTTGGCCACCGCCATACCCAGATGACCACCAATGGTGTTGAGGATAACCAGGACATCCTCCGGACCCGCATAGATACCGGGCTTGTCCACATAGAGATGATAGAAGCCCAGCACATCCCCATGGTACCAGAGCGGCACTGAGACCCTTTCGATCTCATCGCTGCCATACATCTTACGGCCGTTACGCACACTGCACTCCTTGGGATCGTGCGCACAGAGAATATCACCCGGTGACAACGCGATGCCGCATTGGCAGAGTTTGATCGGACGCATCTGCTCTTCACGGCAGAGCAGATCGTCCTGATCGATACTCCCCACCAAACGGACCCGATCGTCCGCCAGCACGAGATGCACCGTAGCGGAGCGGCCACTTACCATGCGCTTGAATACGCGTAAATACTCAAGCAACAACTCATCCAGATTCTCCGAGCGATTTATGCCGGCCGACACATCATAGAGCACCCGCAGAGCGGTGGTCTTCTGGGCCAAACGGGAAGACTGGCGGGCAACGCGCACCTCCATATCCTCATAGATATCGGTCAACTCTTCACTCAGGCTGTCGATGTCCCGTGCCATACCGCTCAAAACCCCACTTTGCATCGGCGCATGGCTGACCACCGGCTCGCCCTGACAAACCTGGGTTACGGTCTTTTCCAAGGTAGCGAGGGGCCGCAACAACTGACTCTGGAGTCTTACCAGCAACACCAGAAATGAGATGCCGGCCAGGAGCACCGATATCAGTAGTATGGTGAGCAGTGGGTAGAGGGATTTTGCTGGGCTAATTAGCAGTACGGTCACACAGACCAGACCGCAGAGAATAGCAAATCCCAACAGCCCGATCGGCAGCAGCAGGTGGCCGGTAAACAGAATGCGCAGGCTGGGCCAATAATTAGGATTCACCAGCCTTTTCAGATTCCACGCATCACCCGCCTTTTCCGCTACGGTCAAGGAGATAGCAGCGTCAGTCTGATGGGAATGCTTGCCACCCAAAATCATAGACGGGACTCTAACACGATTCTCTGACAGGCGGTTTAGTCATTACCCCTGACCCTTTGCAGACGGATATCCAGCTGTTCCCGTTGCCGCTGTTTCAGCGCCTCTCCCAATGCAGCACCCGCCAATCCCTGGGCACGTAACTTGAGTACATCCACAGCTCTCACCGTCTCACGGGCCAATTCCAATTTAAGCAATACCGCTTGCATACGATCCGGCCAGAGTGCTCTGCACGCAAGCAAAAATGCCGCATAGTGATGCGGCTGCCGCTCGGGCTTGAGCCGATTGATCATATCCAGCAACTGGCTGGATGTTATTTTGCCATGCACCAGTGGCCCCAACTCCAGCAGAGCCTTAAGTCGCTCTGTCTCCTCCCGGCGGGCACGAAGTCTATGGGTAAAGGCGGCCAGATCTTCCACCGTCGAGGCCGCCTGATACATCACCACGGCAAACCGCACAGCGACATCATCCGTGAGTTTTACCACCCGCTTCAGGGCTGCCATGGCATCCATCGCGGAGACGTCTTGATGGGTAGTCTGCCCATCCAGGCTGGCCGCCAACTCCGGAATCAGCCTGGTGAGTGCGCCACAGCGATGGAGTACCTCAAAAAACCGCCAGGGTTGCGGCTCGCCAAGGGCCTTCCACATCTCCTGATAGACCCTTTCCGGCTTCAGGCTGTGCAGATCCTCCGAGGCTGCCATCCTCTTCATCAGACCATGAGTACCATGGGCCACCCGAAACCCCCAAGGACCCAGCTTGGCGGCAAACCGGGCGATGCGCAGCAGGCGCACCGGATCCTCCACGAAGGCCGGGGTGATATGCCGCAACAGCCCCTCGTCGAGATCCCCCCGGCCTTGGCAGAGATCGATAAGCTGGCCATTCTCGTCCAATGCCATGGCGTTGATGGTGAGGTCGCGGCGCCGCAGATCCTGCTCCAGGGTGACGTCCGAACCCGCATAGACTTTGAATCCTTTATAGCCCGGCCCGGTTTTCTCTTCGGTACGGGCCAGGGCGTACTCCTCACCGCTCTCGGGATGGATAAAGACCGGAAACGCCGCATCCGCCCGGCTGAAACCTGCCTCCAGCATCTCCTCCTCGGTCGCACCGACCACCACCCAGTCACGGTCATAGACCGGTAATTCCAGCAGCTGATCCCGCACCGCACCACCCACGAGATAGGTCTTCAACCTCGCTCCTTCTGCTGCAACCGCCACATCTGAGCGTAGAGCCCGCCTTGCGCAAGCAGCTCTCGATGGGTGCCCTGCTCCCGGATATGCCCTTGATCCATCACCAGGATGCGGTCCGCATCCACCACGGTGGAGAGACGATGGGCGATCACCAGGGTGGTGTGGTCCTTTGCCACCTCCCGCAGGGTCTCCTGGATCGCCTGCTCGGTCTTGCTATCCAGGGAGGAGGTGGCCTCGTCGAACAGCAGGATACGCGGCCGTTTCAGCATCGCCCGGGCGATGGCGATGCGCTGTTTCTCCCCACCAGAGAGCTTCAGACCCCGCTCGCCCACCAGGGTCTCATAGCCTTCCGGCAGGGAGTCTATGAACTCGGCGATATGCGCGATACGGGCCGCTGCCTCGATCTCCGCGCGGCTGGCGTCAGGCCGACCATAGGCGAGATTATAGAGGATCGAATCGTTGAACAGCACCGTGTCCTGGGGCACGATACCGATCACCTCGCGCAGGCTGCCCTGGGTCACGTGGCGCACATCCTGGTCGTCCAGCAGCACCCGACCGCCGGTGACATCGTAGAATCGGAACAGCAGCCGTGACAGGGTCGACTTGCCCGCCCCGCTGTGGCCCACCACCGCCACCTTCTCGCCGGCAAGGATGGTGAAATCGACCCGGTGCAGGATCTGCCGCTCCCGTTGATAGGCGAAATCCACCTGTTCGAAGCGTACCTCGCCCCGCCTCAGTTGCAACGGCCTGGCATCGGGCGCATCGGTGATCTCCGGCTTACGCTCCAGCAGTTTGAAGATCAGATCCATATCCGCCAGGGAGTATTTGATCTGCCGGTAGACGATGCCGAGAAAGTTGAGGGGGATGAAGAGCTGCAGCAGAAAGGCATTGACCAGCACCAGATCACCAATACTCATACTCCCCTCCACCACCCCATCGGCAGCGAAGATCATGATGAAGGTGACACCGACCGCAATGATCCCGCCCTGACCGATGTTGAGCAGGGACATGGAGGTCTGGCTCTTCACCGCGTTCTCCTCCCAGTCCGCCAGGGTGTTGTCGAACCGGTTCAGCTCCAACTGCTCATTGCCGAAATACTTCACCGTCTCATAGTTGATCAGGCTGTCGAAGGCATGGGAGTTGGCCTGGGAGTCGAGCTTGTTCATCGTATGGCGATACTCCATGCGCCACTCGGTGATCGCCAGGGTGAAGGCGACATAGACCGCCACGGTAGCAAAGGTGATCAGGGTGAAGATGATGGCGTACTGGGTCAGCAGCACCAGCGTCACCAGAGTGAACTCCACCAGCATCGGCAGGATACTGAAGACCATGTAGTTGAGGATCGAGCTGACCGAACGGGTACCCCGCTCCAGGTCCCGGCTGATCGCACCGGTCTGGCGCTCCAGATGAAAGCGCAGGGAGAGGTCGTGCAGATGACTCAGGACCCGGTTGGAGAGCCTGCGCATGGCCCGATAGCGCACCCGGGCGAATATCGCATCCCGCAGTTCGTTGAAGAGCGAGCTGCTCAGACGCAACAGGCCGTAGCCCAGCAGCAGAAACAGAGGCAACACCAACAGGGCCTTGTCCCCCTGTTCCAGGGTATCCACGATCTGTTTCAACACCAGCGGGATTCCCACGTTCGCCACCTTGGCCAGCACCAGGCAACCCAGGGCGAACAGAGCCCGACCGCGATACTCCCAGAGAAAAGGCAGCATATTGCGCAGATTGTGGAGGTCGCGCCGATCTTTGTGGACCCTGGACTGGGCTATAACGTGGGACATGCTAATATGCGCCGCAAATGTAAATCGGTAGATTCTATCGGATTCAGCAACGAATGCGCGGAATCACCGGTTTTTTATATGGAATCGGCGATCGCGGCCTGCCGGATAATCTGCCGACTCGGTTAACGCTAACTTGAAATCAGACAGATGAGCAACGATTGCAGTTACAACGAACTCTACCCACTCCAGGTGCTGGATGACAGTATGGAACCGGAATTTCCGCAGAAGTGCGTGATCCTCATCGAACCCTCCGAGGTCTGTGCCACCGGCGCCTACATCCTGGCCGAGGTGAATGGCGAACGCTGGTTCCGTCAATATCTAGCGGGTGGCGAACAGGGCAATCGGCTGGTGGCGCTAAAGAAAGGGTTTACGGAAATCAACCTGGATGATCAGGAATTCAAAATATTGGGGGTGATCGTCCAGCGCAATATTGGCCGCAAGATCAAGCATTACCATCCCTATGTGCCCGGCGGTGAATCCCCCAAGACTATCGAACTCAATTAGGGCTGAGCCGCGCACACGCCATGAACTTCAGGCACTCTGCCTCCCTGCTGCTGACCGCCATACTGATTGTTTCCGTCACCGTCTCCTGCACCCGGACTGATGAGGGAGACGAAAAAAAACCCAAAAAGAGCCGCACGCCCAAGAGTCACCTGGTGGTGACGGAAACTGTTTCCATTCGCTCTATCGGTCTCTCCCACGAGCGCAGCGGCACGCTACGGGCACGCCAGTCGGTGCGTATCTTCAATCAGGAAGAGGGACGCATCACCGAACTGCCCTTTTATGAAGGCGACAAGGTCAGGACCGGAGAGCGTCTTGTGCGGCTCGAAGACGATCTGTTGAAGGCCGAACTGGACAAAACCAGAGCAACCACCCTGCTGGCCACTGGTGATCTGCGACGTCTGCAGGGGCTGGCGAAGCACAAAGCCGTCTCGGATGAAGAGCTGGCTCAGGCCAGGACCGCACTGAATGTGGCCGAGGCGGAACAGAAAATGTTGGAGATCCGCCTGGGTTACACCCTGATTCGGGCCCCTTTCAGTGGTGTAATCAGCCAGCGTCTGGTGGAGCCGGGCGATGTGGTGTCACGCCATACCCACCTGCTGAGTTTGATCGATCCTAAGTCACTGATCACCGAGATCCATATTTCCGATCTGCTGCTGAGCCAGATCAATCTTGGCGACCCGGTAAAGATGCGTATCGACGGACTGGGCAAACAGATCTATTCGGGCAAAATCCTGCGCATCCACCCGGCGCTCGACCCCAAGACCCGCATGGGTGTAGTAGAGGTGATACTCGACCCGGTACCTGAGAGGGCAAGACCGGGGCAGTTCTGCCGGGTTACCCTGGAAACTGCCGCCAGTCAGCGCATCATGATCCCGTTCCGCGCCCTGCAGCGGGACAATCGGGGTGAATATGTCTACCGCCTGGGTCAGGACAACAAGGTTAACCGGGCAGATGTGGAAAGCGGCATCCGTGTTGCCGATCGGGTTGAGATCATCCAGGGCCTCAAGACCGATGAACAGATTGTGGTGAAGGGATTTCTCGGACTGCGGGAGGGTAACCAGGTCGAACCGGTCGATTAACACTCAGTGAAAAATCCGCTACTATATTTATCCACTTCATGAATCGGCCAATACAGCGCTGTCACTAGTCAATTAGGAGTTGTACCATGAATATCGATCTTGCTGACGTCACCATCCATGTCGACGAGACCCTTGATTCCGCGGGTTTGTCACAACTGGATTCAGCCTTTCGCGAAAGGGACGGCGTTGTCTCCGTCCATGTGGAAGAAAAACGCCCCCACCTCTTCGTACTGGAGTACAACCCGGAAAAGGTGAACAGCCAGGATCTGCTGAAGATCGTGAAATCCCAGGGAATGCATGCGGAACTGGTGGGGCTGTAGTAGGTTTCCGTCCAGAAACGACGGAAATTAGGGCCAATCCTCTTCCCTACGGAATTTGGCATTTCCCATATCGGTCGGATGTGCCAGCTGGTGCATCCGGGCAAACTCATCAGTACTGAGCACTTGAGAGAGCCACTCTCAGCCGATATGATCCCTCGCTTTAATTTACACCACTGCATGCGGAGTGAATCGCCTGCTGAGGTGGTGTAACCATGACTGAAGTTACTTTATCCAAGCCAGGAGTACCAAGGCATGAAGCGAGTCACCCTAATTGGCAGTGGGTTTGCTGCCCTGACGGCAATCAAAAACCTGCGGGCGAGCAACCAGGAACTGCAGATCACGGTTGTCAGCCCAAAGGCGGAATTTCACTACCTGCCCGGCTCCATCTGGATACCCTCCGGCATCCGCGAACCGCAAGACCTCATCATTCCACTGGAGAATTTCTTCCGTCGCATGCGAGTTACCCACCATGCAGCGGAGGCAACCGGCCTGTCCAACAATGGCCGTACCCTGCTCACCAGCACGGGGGAGATCGAGAATGATGGCCTGATCATCTGCTCCGGAGGCCGCTTTATCAAAAAGCTCCCCGGCATCGAACATGCCATCACACCCTGTGAAGGTATTGCCGCCGCCATGCAAATCCGCGAACGCCTCAAACAGCTGGAGGGCGGCACCATCGCCCTCGGCTTTGCCAGTAATCCGAAGGAGCCCAGTGCTATGCGCGGAGGGCCCATGTTCGAATTCCTGTTCAGCATCGACAAGCAGCTGCGTCTGGAAAAACGCCGGGACAAATTCAAGCTGATTTTTTTCACCCCAGCAGCAAATCCTGGCCAGCGGCTGGGTCCCAAGGCGGTCAAAGGGCTGGTCAGCGAGATGGCTAAGCGGGACATCGAAACCCACCTCGGGCACAAGATGAAGGAGTTCACCGCCACCGACGTGATCACCGAGGGTGGCGCCTTCCACGCCGATCTGATCCTCTTCATGCCGGGCATGACAGGCAACCAGTGGTTCGACAATACCGAGCTGCCCCGTTCAGCGGGCGGACTGGTCAAAGCCGATGCTCAGTGCCGTGTCGAAGGTATGGAACAGGTCTACGTGGCCGGTGATTCGGGCAGTTTTCCCGGACCGGAGTGGATGCCGAAACAGGCCCACATGGCGGATCTGCAGGCGGCGGCGGCGGCGAAGAACCTGCTGGCCGAATTCGCGGGCGAGACACCCAGAGAGACCTATAAGGTGGAACTGGTCTGCATTATCGACAGTCAGACCTCAGGGATGCTGGTGGCACGTACCACTAAGCGCAATATCGTCATGCCGAACATGCGAATCTTCCACTGGATCAAACGGTTCTTTGAATGGTGGTACCTGCGCCAATACCGCTGATGAGGGAATATTCGATTCCCAACTGAATAGGGGGATCGACCCTCTGCCTCAAAGGAGGTATACCCATCATTGATGGATGTTCACTAAACAGTCACTAATCTGTAGTAAACTCCGCCATTAGGTTTGAGACGGTATAATCACATCGTGGAGACTGGAAAAAGAATCAAATCGAGCGAGCTACTGAGCGAGATTTTCCTGCAGGAAGCGCAGAGAAGCGAGCGGTACGCCAACTACGCCAGAATATTATTTACCTTCCTCTATCTTCTGGTAGGTCTGGCTATCAGAAATGAAATACCCGTCCATTCCTTCAATACCATCCTGATCGCCGCACTGATCAACCTGATCTATGGCCTCCTGATCTTCTTCGAGCTCAGGAAAGAGAAACCCGCCCGCTGGATCAAATATCCCTCAGTCACCATCGATATCATCCTGCTCTCGGTGGTACTCTACTCATTCGGCAGCTATCGCACCTTCAAAACCGAGGCCTTTCTGCTCTATTACCTCTGGATCGGCTTGGCTACCCTACGATTCTCGCCCCGGCTTACCCTGTTTGCCGGCATACTCAGCCTCAGCCTCTATTTTGCCATTGCCTGCGTTGCCATCACTTCGGAAACCATCGAGCTGGGCTCGATCACCGAGGAATTCACCACGCCCATGGTGAGCCAGAGCAACATTGTATTGCGTCTGACATTCCTGGCTGTTTTTGTCGCCTTGGCCAGTTATGTCTCCTATATTTTTCGCAGCATCGCCTCCAAGGCCATCCGGGAAGATCTCCTGCAGGAGAAAAACGCCCGACTGACCCAGACCTTGCGCAAATTGCGCTCTACCCAAAAACAACTGGCAGCCAGGAACAGAGAGCTTGCCACCCTCTCTGAAATTGATGCCCTGACCCAACTCTTCAACCGGCGAAAGATAGACCAGATCCTGGAAGATGCCTTGCGGGAGAACACCAATCCCTCCGGACCGCTGGCACTCATTCTGCTCGATATCGACCAGATCAAGTCACTCAATGATCAATTTGGACGGCAAGCCGGTGATAGAATCATCCGTAGCGTCGCGGATCAACTCAGGCTCACTGTCCGGGGAAATGACTGTATCGGACGCTGGGGGGGTGAAGAGTATCTCATCGTCTGCCCGGATACCGACCAGAACGCAGCACAGATCCTCAGCGAACGACTGAGAAAGGGGATCGAGATCCATGATTTCGGTATAACACGGGGTGTAACCTGCAGTTTTGGTGTTAGCATGCATCAAAAAGGAGAGACCGCCTCCACCTTGCTGAAACGCGCTGATGACGCCCTCTCTCACTCAAAAGAGCATGGCAGAAACCGAACGACCCTGTTTTAAAATCCAAGTTTCGGGGTTCAAACGGAGAGCGGAGAGGGAGATAGCGTTTTAAGACACGCTGTTAATACAATCCCTGTACGCTCGACTGCGGCCTTCCATGGCCGCAGACGCTCTCAAAACGCTATCTCCCTCTCCGCTTGATATCTCATGAGTACCTGAACTCCGAAACTTGGGTTAAACCTAGATTCTGCAGTTGACCGCTCCATTCTACTTTTAACGAGTTGAATTCATGTG
>CBDVCD010000106.1:0-10655 GCA_965372385.1 uncultured Gammaproteobacteria bacterium
CATATTTGGGTGAGATTTGGGCGATTTGATTGAGCAAATCCGCAAGACTAGCTGGGCTAATTTGAGGAATTTGTGATTGAAAATCGTCCAAAGATTGACCGAAGAGGGGCGTGAGATAGGACAAATCTTTTTTTCCGTGGCCCTAAAAGCGCATCTGGAATTTTTTTTCTTATCGGGAAAGGCAAGCCTTTTAGCAACAGTCCACGAAATAGCTCGATACATAGAAAATCATTCTGCCTGAATGGTGAGAAATCCCGTCAACAGCAATCGAACCTGTTCCATTCCAACCCTTAGGTTCTGCTCGATCATATCCATACTGATCAATTGATCGCTCTTACCCGCCGCCCAGTTTGCGACCACCGCGCAACAGGCATAACAGAGGCCCATCTCTCTGGCCAGTGAGGTCTCCGGCATACCGGTCATACCCACCAAATCACAGTCATCCCGTTCCAAGCGTTGAATCTCCTTCAAGGTCTCAAGCCTGGGACCCTGAGTTGCCGCATAGGTACCTTGTGTTACCAGATGATCTATCGCTTGTTTGCCGGCATCGATCAACTGTTGCCTGAGCCGTTCGCAATAGGGATAGGTGAAATCGATATGGGTCACCTGGTCCAGATCTGTATCGAACAGGGTATGCTCCCGGCCGTAGGTATAATCGATGATCTGGTCAGGAATGATGATTTCTCCCGGGGCCATCTCATTTGTGATACCGCCTACCGCCGCGACCCCGATAACCGTATCGACTCCAGCCTGTTTCAGGGCCCATAGATTTGCCCGGTAATTGACTCGATGGGGGGGGATGGTATGGGAAGGACCATGACGCGGCAGAAAAACCACTTCATTATCGGCAATTCTTCCATGGGTCAGTGGCGCTGAGGGTTCACCATATGGGGTGTGGGAAACCCCTCTATGAATTACTTCAAGATCGAAAATCTTATCCAGGCCGGTACCACCGATAATGGCCAGTTTTGTCATTGGCTCCCCTTATCCAATTATTCTTTATCGCTGGATTGTACCTGGGATATCAGCAATGAAAAGTTGTCCGCTAGCAGCCTGAATTGAAGATCTCCCACATCTATTACTGAAGTTTGTCATTAGAGGGGGATGGAATCGCCTTGTCTTGCGGTGCTGATGCTAAAAGGCTCGCAAAAAGGGAGGGGGCCAAGGCCCCCTTTCACTTATTTGGTTTGTTAATACCCTAGCTCGCTGCAGCCGATTGAAATAGGCCAGATATTTCCAGGGTTGGGAGAAGGATTGTCTTTTCCCGGCCGATCCGCTCTTCAACCATATCGAAGATCTCGAAGGTCTCAGCCATGAAGTCATCCGTAAAGTTGAAGTCACAATTCTTCAACCACTTATTGTAATAATCATCGAACTGCTTGCGCATGGGTTTCTGTCCATTCAGGAAACCCCAGGCCATGGACTTCAGTTTAGGATCCTCGTGGATTAACAGTCCCGGATAGACCTCCTGATCCTGCGATGACATATGACTTTTCATCTTGTCAGCCAGTTCACAGAGTAACTTGTGGGTGGTCATGGCGTTAGGACGGATTTTCAATTGATCTTTGGTCATCATGGCCCTCAGGTCGTTGATCATCACCTGCATTTCGCCATGACTGCCTTTCATACTATCAATGGTGCTCACTACTACTCCTCCTAGGGATGGTATGGGGCCCAGCGGAAAGTGATTACTGGGTTTGTGTGCCTAAACGGACAAAAAAACAAGTATTGACATCCTGCTCTTAAGACAGGTTTATCGTTGATACACCTAATATTGGACTATTTTTTCAAAAATAACAAATAGGTAGTTAATTTTATTAGTATTTTTTAAATATAGAATAAGGGTATTCCCTCAGGCTTATCAGGGTCAATCCGATTACTACGCCTGCCAATCAATCAGTTCGCTTCACCGCATAGATGCCAGCTGCATTCCTCAGGTAACCTTTGTAGTCCATACCAAAGCCAAAAACATATCTGTCATCCACCTCAAGACCCACGAAATCAGCCTTAAACCCATTCCCTCTATCATGCAGCTTCTCCACCAGCACCGCGGTCCAGACCGACTCCGCACCCGCATCCTGGCAGGCTCTAACAATTTCCAACAGGGTAATGCCCTCATCCAGGATATCGTCGACAACTAAAACGGTTTCACCCCGCAAAGATGTGCTGGGCCGCCCGATCCACTCCAACTCCGTGCCGGTTGTTTCTCCACGATAGCGGGATGCGTGGATATAGTCCTGCCGTAAGGGAAACGAGAGCCGGGTTAACAGCTGTCCCATCGGTATCAGTGCCCCATTCAGCACACATAGGACAATAGGGTCTGTACCGGATAACCTGGCGGTTATCTCCAGCGCCATTCTATCCAGCGTCTGCTCCACCTCGGAGCGTGAATAGAGTTGCTCCGCGGTTGCCAGGGCTTCCGCGGCTTGTTTGGGTGAGATCATCGTACTCTTTATTCCAGCTTAAGATCTAAGGTAAGGTGCTGATCAGCCGCCGCCATGGCCTCCACCGCCTGTAACCAGCGTGGATCCAGATGTAACTCCTGCCGGGCCACCTGTCTCCGACCATGCATTCTGACCAGACGCACATGGGCGGCGGGGTCGTTATAGTCGCTGAGCGCATCCAGAACCTCGATTGCGCCAAGTCGATTGTTACAGACCAGCACCATATCACAACCGGCAGAGAGTGCCAGATTGGCACGATTTGCATAACTACCCACGTCTTCAGCCGCCGCCATACTCAGATCGTCACTGAAGATGACACCCTGAAAACCAAGCCGTTTGCGTAAAATATCTTTCAACCAAATGGACGAAAAACCCGCTAGTTGACGATCGATATGCACATAGACCACATGGGCCGGCATGATCGCCTCTATGCCATAATGGATCATCCGCTCAAAAGGTCGTAGATCCTCCATTTGCAGGTCTTCAAAGAGACGGGCATCCACCGGCAGGGCGTGATGTGAATCGGCCTCCACACCGCCATGCCCGGGAAAGTGTTTCCCGACTGCCGCCATCCCGGCCGCGTGGCTACCCTGCATCCAGGCATGCGCCAGCTTTGCTACGATTTCCGGGTTTACTGAAAAAGCCCTGTCACCAATCACCCGACTGATACCGATTCCCAGATCTAATACCGGCGCGAAACTGAAATCGACACCACAGCTCAGCAGTTCGGCCGCCATCAGCCAGCCCCCCTGCTCTGCCAGCTCAAGCCCCTTAGCCGGTCTTTTCTCATATTGCTCTCCAAACCAGGCGGCGGGAGGCAACCGGGTAAAACCCTGCTTGAATCGCTGTACCCTCCCCCCTTCATGATCCACGGCGACGAGCAGATGAGGAGTTCTTAATGCATGGATATCCTTACAAAGCCAGGTCAGCTGCTCCAAGCTCGCAAAATTACGCTCGAACAGAATGACCCCACCCGTTGCCGGATGCTGAAGCAATTCACGATCATCCTGGGAGAGAAACGTCCCCTCCAGATTAAACATAACCGGTCCAAGGCTCATGGGTCTTCTGTCATTCCGTTCAATTTTTTGTGCAGTATGCCGTAAAGAGGTGTGTTGTAAAACAGACTCCTCCATCCTATGAACGGTTTAGTAAGGGTGAATATCATGCGCCTGATCAGTGCCACCATACTGTTTCTGTTTATCTTCTCGGCCCCAGTCATGGCCGAAGATGAAGCGGATAGTCCACAGACTATTATCTATCACGAGGTCAAACCATCACTTGTGGCCAATCTCGCCAGTGGTGGCAAGTATATTCGTACTGACATTCAACTCATGACCAAGGACGAAAGCTTCAAAGAAGAGCTCGATCTGCATGGGCCGGCCATCCGCCACACCTTGCTGCTGCTACTCTCGCAACAGGATGGCAAAACCATCAAGACCGCAGCGGGAAAGGAGACGTTACGCAAGGAGGCCCTGGCCGCGGTAAATAGCATGATGAAGGATCTCAGCGGCAAGGAGGGCCTGGCGGCGCTCTTTTTCACGACCTTCTTCGTACAGTAAGGGTCGTGGAAAAAATAAATTATCTAAAGATCACGTCCATATTTGGGTAAGATTTGGGCGATTTGATTGAGCAAAACCGCAGTACTAGCTGGGCTAATTCGAGGATTTTGAGATTGAAAATCGCTCAAAGATTGCCTGAAGAGGGGCGTGAGACTGGATAATTTATTTTTTCCGCGGCCCTATAAGCCGGATATCCAGATGATCGCGCAGACGGTCGCCCAACAGATTCAAGGATAGCACCACCAGCAGGATGGCCAAGCCGGGAGCCAGTACCATGTGGGGGGCCATCAGCATATAGCTGGCCCCATCGCGGATCATGCTGCCCCAGGAGGCGGCGGGGGGTTGGATACCCAAGCCCAGAAAGGAGAGTCCGGCCTCGGCGATCACCATGCCGGCCAGGCCAAAAGTGGCCTCCACGATCAGCGGCGCGGCGATGAGTGGCAACAGATGACGCAAGAGAATCACCCCCTGACCGCTCCCCAGGGCTATCGCCGCCACCACATGATCCCGCTGTTTCAGGGAAAGGGTTTGCGCCCTCGCCAACCGCGCATAACCGACCCAGCCGACCACCGACAGGGCGATGATGAGATTATCCAACCCCGGCCCCATGATCCCCGCCAGGGCGATGGCCAGCAGGATGCCTGGAAAGGCGAGAAAGATATCGATCAACCGGACCAGCAGCAGATCCATCAGACCACCCCGATAGCCCGCAATCAGCCCCAATACGGTCCCCACCACCCCAGTGATGGCCACCACCCCGAAGGCCACCACAAAGGAGGTCTGAGCACCGGCCACCAGCCGGTCGAGAATAGGTCGCCCCAGATCATCAAAACCCAGCAGGCCCTCCATCCCCGGGGGGGAGAGGATACGCCACAGGTCGATCAGATTCGCCTCAGCAGAGAACCAGCCACCAAACAGGGCCGCCACCCCCCATATCGTCAATAGCATGACAGGGAGCCAATAGCGCATCATGAACCCTGACCTATGCGTGGGTCGACAAGCCCATAGACGAGGTCTGTCAGGGTATTCACCAGCACATAGATCAGACTGATAAACAGCACACAGCCCTGTACCACCGGATAGTCACGTCTCTGTATCGCCTCGATCATCAGGGAACCGATCCCAGGCCAGTCGAAGACGATCTCGGTTACCACCGCACCACCCAACAGGGCCCCCAATTGCAGGCCGAGCAGGGTCACTACCGGCAGCCAGGCATTGCGCATGGCATGCCGCCAGACCACCCGGGTTTCATCCAAGCCCTTGGCCCGGGCGGTGCGCACATAGTCCTCGCCCAACACCTCCAGCAGGCTGCTCCTGACCATGCGCGCCAGAATAGCGGCAAAGGCGCTACCCAGGGTGATCGCAGGCAGAATGAGACTGCCCGCCGAGTCCCGACCGCTGACCGGTGTCCAGCCCAGCCAAAGAGAAAAGATCAGAATCAGCAGTGGCCCAAGCCAGAAGTTGGGAATAGAGATACCCAGCAGGGAGAAGCCCATGGCCCCCCAGTCCCATGCCCTACCCCGTTTGACGGCAGCCATCAGACCCAGGGGGAGCGCAATGATCAGGGCGCAGACCAGGGCAGCCCCGGCAAGCTGCATGGTGGCGGGAATCCGGCTCGCCAAGAGCTGAGTGACCGGCAGTTTGGAGTGGAGGGAAACCCCCAGATCCAGCTGGGCCAAGCCGCCAAAATAGTCGGCCAGCTGCCGGCCCAGGCTCTGGTCCAGCCCAAGCGCGGAGCGCAGGGCCTCACGGTCCGCCGGTCGGGCCGATTCACCCAGCATCACATCCACCGGGTCACCGGGTACCAGATGGATCAGCAGAAACACCAGGCAGGCGACACCGAGGATCACCACCAGAGCGCTCAGCAGTCGGGATAGAATGAAATCGAACATGTTGGATAAAGCTACTCGAAGATCTCCACCAGCATGCCGTTCTCCACCTGCTCGAACAGTTCGATCAGGTCCCGGTTGCGCATCCGGATACAACCGTGTGAAACCGGCAGCCCCATCGGCGCGCTATCCGGACAACCATGAATGTAGATATACCGCCGCAGACTATCCACCAAACCACCCCGATTGAAACCCCATTCCAGGCCGGTCAGCCAGATGATCCGGGTCAGAATCCAGTCACGCTCAGGATGAGCCTGCGCCAATTGGGGGGTATAGATCTCGCCGGTCGAACGTCTTCCAACAAATACGCTGTTCTCCACACATCCCGCCCCGATCTTCAAACGTACCCGATGCCGCCCTCTTGGGGTACAGCCACTGCCGGTGTGCTCTCCCGACCCATTCAGCGCAGTTGAGACTGGATAGCTGAGCAGCTCCTGACCCTGCTGCAACAACTGTAAACGCTGTTCTGTGAGGTCAATGCGCAGCAATATTTCCGCCATTCGAGGCCTCTGTGGTTTGGCGAAAGTTTACCTGCTTGAGTCCATCATAATTCCCGTCCGGTATCAGTCGATATCCTGTGATCTCTTTGCGGCTTGCCGCCAGATGATCCTCATACCAGAGCGGAACATAGGGCAGATCGTCATGCAGTATCCGCTGGATCCGGCGATAGTTACCCGCAAGCGCTTCCAGGGAGTACTGCCGTTCCGCCTGATCCAGCAGTTCATCCACCTGTTTATTACTGTAACGCCCCCGGTTGGCACCGTTGGGCGGTATGGAGTCCGAGGCGAAGATATAGCGGAAACTGTCCGGTGTGCGCAGGCCGACCCAGGTCAAGCTGTAGAGCTGAAACCGGCCCGCCTTGATATCCCCAAAGAAGGTTCCCCAGTCATAGCTGCGCAGGTCCACCTCGATCCCCACCGAATTTAACTGGCTCTGAATGATGGTGGCCAGCCGGATGCGGAATGGGTCACTGGAGGTCTTATAGACCAGTTGCAACGGGTTCTCCTCAGTGTAACCCGCCTGTTTGAGCAGGCTTCTTGCCTGTTCAGGCGCATAGGGAATGGGTTCCAATTCGTCGCTGCCGGCCCAATGCTCCGGTGGAAAGAGGGCCTCGGCGGTGCGGGCACTCCGGTTCATCACCTGTTGGATGATAGTCTCACGATCGATCGCATGGGCGATCGCCCGACGCACCAATGGGTCAGCCGTTGCGCTATCCTGCATATTGAAACCAAGATATGAGAAATTGATTCCTTCCAATTGATTTATCACTATTTCTTTACTTGATTTAAGATAGCCGATCAGTTCGGGCGAGAGGTCGTTCTGCAACAGGTGGATCTCCCCACGCAGCAGTTTCAAGACCCGCACCGTGGGATTCTTCACCTCGAGCATCTCGAAGCGCTGGCGGTCATGACGTCGTTGCAACACCAATCGGCCGGGTTCAGGCCGATCGATGAAGACAAAATCGCCACTACCCACCGGTGCCGTCTCAAAGGGATGTTTGGCCGCAATCAACCTGGCCGGCAGGATCTCCAGAATCAGATAGGCAGGAAACAGAGGATCCGATCGGTTCAGATGGAAATCGATGGTTTTCCCATCCACCACTACCACCCTTTCGATCAAACCAAGGGCTGCACGATGCGGTGAGGCATTGGCCGGATCGATGACGAAGCGATAGGTTGCCACCACATCCTCCGCCATGACGGGTAAGCCATTGCTGAAGCGGGAACCAGGTTGGTGCAGGTGGAACCGGTAGTGGGTTGGTGAGATTCGCTGCCAGTCAGCGATGCCGGGTATCGGCATGCTCCGCTCATCAAACTCCACCAGACGCTGATAGAGCAGACGGTTGATGCGCGCCGAAGTGGCGTCGGTCGCAAAGCGGGGGTCGAGATTCAAGGGGGCCTTGGCGAGCCCCATGCGGATGGTTTGCTGATCAGGCGCTTCACCACAGGCAGAGAGCAGCAACAAGACCACGACAAACCGCAATGTCTGTCGCGGGATTGACTGATTACCAATCACAATAGGGGTGTTTCACCAGACTGGCATTGTAGTACCTGGGATCGCCGGAGACCTCTTCGTCTGCCCACTCCGGCATCTCGAAGGTTTCATCTTCCGAGGAGAGTTCAAGCTCCGCCACGATCAGACCTTCATTGTCACCATGGAAGATATCCAGCTCCCAGATGTGGCCACCGCAGCGCACCTTGTAACGCACCTTGTCGATTACTGATCCGGCAGTCAGATGGGCCAACATCTCCTCCCCATCCATCAAGGGTATCTCATACTCGTATTCACTGCGTCTGATACCGACCGTGGTGCTCTTGATATTCAGATGGGCCTTACCCTTGGCCACCCGCACGCGGATGCTGGCATTCGCGACCGTTGCCAGATAGCCCTGTTTCATGACCGCTTCCGACTCCACAGCATCCTTCCATTTATTATTCTTTACCAGAAACTTACGTTCTATTTCTATAGCCATTTATGAATCTTTCCACAAGTAATTGCATACGAGTGATCGTGACCGTCGGTGGGAGGGAACCCACCGTCGAGCGTACAGGACGTATTCACAGCGTGTCCCGATCACTCGTATGCAATTACTTTTTCAATTAGTCGTATCAACTCTTTTCAAACAGGGCAATCGACTCCACATGGGCCGTATGGGGAAACATATCCATGACCCCGGCACTGATCAGCCGGTAGCCCAGATCATGCACCAGGATACCCGCGTCCCGCGCCAGGGTGCCCGGATAGCAGGAGACATAGACGATGCGCTCCACCCCCAGCCTGGGCAAGTGTTCCAGGATCTCTTGAGCGCCACTGCGGGGCGGGTCGAGCAGCACCTTGTTGAAACGATCCAACAGCCAGGGTTCATTCTCCAAGGGTTCATAGAGGTTGGCGGTATAGAAACGGGCATTACCGATATGATTAAGTTCGGCGTTCTGCCGCGCGCGCGCCACCAAACTGGCATCCCCTTCGACCCCGATTACCTCACCCGCTCGCCGGGCCAGGGGCAGGGTGAAGTTGCCCAGGCCGCAAAACAGATCCAACACCCGGTCCGCCGGTTCCAACTCCAACATCTCCACCGCCCGGCGCACCATCTGCCGGTTGATGTCGGTATTCACCTGGGTGAAGTCATTGGGCAGGAAGTGCAGGGTCAGATCGAAATCGGGCAGTTGATAGAAGAGATCCACCGGCTCGCCGGAAAGCGGCTGGACCGTCTCCAAACCACCCTCCTGCTGGTAGATCACCACATCATGCCGGGGACCGAATGCCTCGAGCTTGCGGCGATCCTCCTCGCTGGGTGACTCCAGCAGGCGAAAGATCAAGACACAGACCGAATCCCCCATGGCCATCTCGATCTGGGGAATCTGGCGGTGGATGGAGAGACCATCGATCAATTCACTCAGAGCGGGAAGCAGTTCACCCACCCGGGGATGCAGGATCTGGCAGCTGTCGATGTCAGCGACATAGGAGGAGCCTCGCTCCCGAAAGCCAACCAGGGTTCCCCCCTTCTTTGGCACATAGCGGACCCCGAGTCGTGCCTTGCGGCGATAACCCCAGCGGGATTCACCCACCAGCGGCGGCAGGATCTCAGCGGGCTGCACCTTGCCGACATGCCGCAGGGTATCCAGCATCGCCTGCTGTTTGGCGCGTACCTGAGCCTGCGGGTCCTGGTGTTGCAGACTACAGCCGCCGCAGACACCGAACTGGCTGCAGCGAGGTTCGACCCGCTCCGGTGAGGCCTTGACTACCTCCACGACCCGGCCCTCGTCATATTTACGCCGCCGGCTGGTATAGAGAAAGCGGACCCGCTCTCCCGCTAGTGATCCATACACGAAGGTCGCCTTGCCATCGATGTGGGCAACCCCCTTGCCATCATGGGTCAGGGATTCGATTTCCGCCTCAACGGGCTCTGTTGGCAAAGGTTTACGGCGGGAACGCCCCATCTCTCTTCCTGTCTATCGGCTTGGGATGCAAGGAGGGAATTCTACTCCCATATCCTGAATGCTGGCTATTTCTGTAGCCAGGCACCCTTGCTGTCCTGATACCACCAACCCTTGGCCGCATTGCTCACCCAGGTCTTGGCGAATGTCTGACGTACATCCTTCTCCCACTCGGGATGGCCATTGGCGCGAGCAATCTCCTTGTACAGCCGGTCACGGTCCTGGTTTTCCGCCTTCACCAGGTTTTTCACTTGGCCCCGTTGCTTGAGCGGCACCGCCGCCAGATCGCGGATACCGACCCGGGCATCCCGGGTAAAGCCAATGGCGCCACTCTGATAATACCCTCTCAGTGAAGCATGGCGCTGTTTCATCGAGGCTTGCAGTTTCCGTACCCCAGGTGTATTCGCCTCAAACTTCGGTTGAGCGGCCTCGGCCGGACTGATCAGTAGATCGATCAGGTTGAAGGCAATGGCCCGATCGGCCGGGATGAAGTGCCTGGATTGATCGTCACTGCCTGGGGGCTGTTGTTTTGCCCCTTCACCGAGGATGTCATCGACGATCTGCTCCGCCGCTTCTCTGGCTTCCGCGGAGGGGAAGTAGATATTGATGGTGACACAGGCGACCAGGAAGATCATACCGACAACAATAGATGTGACTCTGAGTAATTTCATATCAGGCTCCTCGTTTAAATCCGGACCAAGGCAAACACACCCATGGGTTGCTAGAGAACCTCAATTTATAGAAGTTCCCTTTAGGGCCACGGAAAAAACGATTTGTCCTATCTCACGCCCCTCTTCGGGCAATCTTTGGACGATTTTCAATCGC
>CBDVCD010000107.1:0-10654 GCA_965372385.1 uncultured Gammaproteobacteria bacterium
GAGACTCCGATAAAAGCAGTCAAAAAGAGGATCGTAAAGAAAAAAGCGGCAAAAAAGAAGGTTGCCAAGAAAAAAGTCGCCAAAAAGAAGGCAACCAGCAAGAAGAAAGCGGCCAGCAAGAAAAAAACTGCCCAGCTGACCACCGCGTCGGTAGCGGAATCTGTCGATACATCAGACACCGGGAGCGCGTCTCACGAAACGGCTAATCCAACAGATACAGTTAAAATCATTGCAACAGCGACTTCAAAAGATAGTATAAAGCCGGAGATGGATGTCCAAGGCGGATCTGAACCAAGACAATCCATTGAGGCAGACACTTCATCCGCGGAATTGATCATTAAGACTCATCCTAGAAAAGAGGAGGCACACATGGGATCTAAATCAAGTGACACAGCCAGCTTTTGGCCAAAGGTCATTTTCTGGTTACTCATCGTCGTGATTGGTTTCAGTTATATCCGGTCGTTGGCCAAGCATCCCGGTACTGAGACAGAGGCAGTTGAACCTGCGGTGAGCACCACCTCATCAACGGAACAGGCAACCACCGGCAGATCCGAGGAAGTGGCTGATTTGCCGGTCAGCAGCAGTGAAGTCGTTGGGGCTACAACTGAATTGGGTTCACAAGCAGAGTCGGTACAGCTGAGTGAAACGAAACCCTTGGAGGCGGCAGCGCCAAGTGTCGAGACTACCCAGGAAATTGCCCCTCAACTGCAAATTGAGGCAAAGGAGGTAGCGGAGCCGGCAGCCGAGGTTAACCTGGCGGACCAGGAGGATGAGGCACAGGCTTCGGCGGTAAGTGAAACTCCCAGCCAGGAGAGCAGGGTTGAACCTGGTGTTACCACCCCCATATTGGTAAGCCCTGAGACGGTTGAACCACCAGCTGAGCTGAGTAAGTCGGCAGAACCGGTTGCCGAAGAGAGAGCAATCCCTCAGGTTGAAGATCAGTCGGTCGTCTCAGCCCCGGCCCCAGTTGCTGATGAAGAGGTTCAAATAGAAACCCTGGAGTCAGATACCCAGCAGCAGACTGACCAGCCTGTCGCTGCTCCTGCATACAGCGAGCAACGTGCTGAATCCGTAAGCAGGATTCTCAAGGAGTTTGACGAGCTTCGCAACACCGCGGAAGCTGATATGAAAGCCAGACATGAACAGCTAGAGAAAGAGCGGGCAATGCGCGAATCCATGCAACCGGGTTCGCCTCGCTATCCGGTTTGGGGAAGTCCTGGTAATCGCCCATATAACCCCTATGGACGGGCTTATTATCCCTATGGGTACGGCTATCCACAGCAATGAATATTAAGAAGCGATAAGAAGGCAGGATCAGGTAAGCTGATCCTGCTTTTTATTGAACAGTACATAAAGTACTTTAGGGCATGAGAGGTAAGGGTCGCGGAAAAAATAAATTATCCAAAGATTGCCTGAAGAGGGGCGTGAGACGGGATAATTTATTTTTTTCGCAGCCCTAAAATGGGTGGCAGCCGGTACCAGCCACACCCCGGCACACGAGTCCACTGTTGCCGCTGCTCCCTTCCGGGTCTGACGGGGTTCACAGCTTCACGTTGCGAGGGGACCGATACCGTCCGCCATGGAACCTGAAATGGTGCGGGATTATACCCTGAAGCTGGCGAGAATTTCGAATAAATTGCCGAATAGAACAGTCTATCCGGTTGGTTGATCCAATGGCGAGAGTGATTGCGGCCCTGATCCGACACGCTGATTACCAGCAACTGCAGGACGCCCCGAGTGCGTTACAGCCCTTCCCCCTCACGGCTGAGGGACGCAGGCAGGCACATGAAGGCGGTTCGCTCCTGCGCGAAGTTCTGAGTGAGGAAGGCTGGACCTTACATCCGCAACTGGACAGCTCCCGCCTGTTACGTGCCTGGCAGACAGCTGAGATACTGACCGATGAACTCTCGGCAAGCGCTGAGGAAAAATTGCGGATCGAAAGTTTCGCTGCCCTGGCTGAACGCAGTGTGGGCTCAGTAGCCAATCTGACCCTGCGACAGATCGAGTCAGCGATTCACGCTGATCCACGCTTTTCCGCTCCCCCCGCTGACTGGAAATCCAACAGTTACTACTGCCTGCCACTGCAGGGGGCTGAATCCCTGATGCAGGCCGGTGAGCGGGTTGCGCTCCACTTAGAGGAACGTATTCTGACAGTTGCCCAATATTGCACTGTCGATACACTCAAGCTCTTCATCGGGCATGGTGCTGCGTTTCGTCATGCGGCCTATCAGTTGGGTCTGATCTCGTTTGAGCAGATTGCCCAGCTGAGTATGTACCACTGCCAACCCGTGTTCATCGAACGATTGGGTGAGCGTCACTGGCGGCATGTCAGGGGTGACTGGAAGGTACGTCGAGGGAACGAGCGTTTTACCGATTAGGTTTTCAGCCAAGCCATGAAAGAGCCTAAGAACAACACGAGACTACCCCTTTATCAAGGACTTTGATCCCACTTCACTCGGTTGACAGTTCAGGTAATAAAAATGAAACAGGGTAAGAAAAGTTTTCGTCATGAGTCACTCCAGGATGCCAAATCGATTCAGGCTATCCTAAAGGCCATCAGTCAGGGTATAGGGAAGGGCAGACTCAACCTCAGTGACGAAGACGATGAGATGGTGCTGGAGCCGGAAGGCCTGTTGCATCTGAAACTCACCGCGACTCAGGACGAAGGTCGGCACCGCATCAATCTGCGCGTTACCTGGCAGACGGAGGAGGAAAAGCCGAAAAAGCGGCATCTCGAGGTTTCGTCGAAATAGCCTCCAGGAGGATGGCAGGCCTTATTCGATGCATGTTATTAACATGCGGCTCTACAAATTGATAAGCATCAATGATGTCCATCGTAGATAGTGTAAGAATTTGAGCAAGTTAGCCTGGAAAGAGTGCCCGTGTCAGAGCCGATTAACAGAGCACAATTACTCAGGGGCGACCTGCACGGAAAGCACGCTTCCATCAGGCCCCCTTGGGCAAAGGCCGAAGAGATCTTTCTGGAACAGTGCGCTCGCTGTGATGACTGCATAACGCGTTGTCAGCAAAAGATCATTCAGCGTGGTAACGGCGGTTATCCAGAAGTCGATTTCAATCGTGGCTTTTGTAACTTTTGTGGAGACTGCGTCAAGGCCTGTGGATATGGTGCACTGGGCTTTGTTTCGGACCTCGAGCAACCACCCTGGTCCCTCTCTGTAGAGTTCAGAGATGACTGCCTGGCCATGAATGGTGTGGTCTGCCGAAGCTGTTCTGAGCGCTGTGAAGAGTCAGCGATCCGCTTTCAACTGCAGACAGGGGGCAGGGCGATGCCTGTTCTGGAACCGGACCAGTGCAGTGGATGTGGTGAATGTTTTAGTGTCTGCCCGACAAGATCAATTCATATTCAGCCGCACAGGTGTGAATTTGCGGCTTAACCAACTGGGGGAATTGCGTTTCGATGAATATCTGCAGTCTTGTTGTTCATACCCGACCGAAGCTGGGACCTGTCGTCTCAAAGCGGTTGGAAGCATTCGAAGGTGTTGAGGTCCATGCAGGAGAGGACGCCGATAAACTGATTGTTACTGTGGAGGATAAGGGTGAGGAGATTTCACCTGTATCGGACACCATGAATGCACTCAGAGATGTCGAAGGCGTGGTAAACACGATTTTGATTTATCACTATGGTGGTGAAGAGTCGATGGAGGAAATGAACCGTGAAATTAACTAGACGTGATTTTATAAAAAGCAACGCTGTTGCCGCCGCGGCTTCGGTGGCGGGAGTTACCCTACCGGCGCTAAACACCGCCACTGCCGCGGAAGGCGACGATGGCATTCGCTGGGATAAGGCGGCATGTCGTTATTGTGGTACAGGCTGTAGTGTTCTGATGGGTGTCAAAGACGGCAAGGTGGTGGCCAGTCAGGGTGACCCCGATGCGCCTGTGAATAAGGGATTGAACTGCATCAAGGGCTACTTCCTGCCGAAAATCCTCTACGGAGAGGATCGCCTGACCAAGCCCTTGCTGCGCAAGAAAAATGGCAAGTTTGCTAAGGATGGGAAGTTTGAAGAGGTCTCCTGGGACGAGGCGTTCAAGATCATGGCCGAGAAGTGGGTGGCCGCCCGCAAGGCCAAGGGTCCGAAGGGCGTTGGTATGTTCGGCTCAGGACAGTGGACTGTCTGGGAGGGTTATGCGGCTTCCAAGCTGATGAAGGCCGGTTTCCGTTCCAACAGCCTGGAGCCCAATGCCCGCCACTGCATGGCCTCCGCGGTGGGCGCCTTCATGCGCGGATTCGGCAGCGACGAGCCCATGGGCTGCTACGACGATCTGGAACACGCCGATGTGTTCGTGCTCTGGGGCGCCAACATGGCGGAGATGCACCCGATTCTCTGGTCCCGCCTCACCGACACCCGCCTGACCAAACCCGGCTGTGAAGTCCATGTGCTCTCCACTTTCGAACACCGCAGTTTCGAGCTGGCCGACAACGGCATGGTGTTCGAGCCCCAGACCGATCTGGCGATCCTCAACTATATCGCCAACTACATTATTCAGAACAAGGCCTATAACAAGGAGTTTATCGACAAGCACGTCAACTTCACCAAGACCCCGACCGATATCGGTTACGGCCTGCGTGACAACGACCCGCGCGAGAAGGCGGCCAAGAACCGGGCCAAGGGCAAACTCTCCAAGATCAGTTTCGAGGAGTACGCCAAGTCGGTGGAGTCCTACACGCTGGAGTATGCATCCAAGCTCTCCAAGGTGCCCAAGGAGAAGCTGCTGAAGTTGGCCAAGGTCTATGCCGATCCCAACAAGAAAGTCTCATCCTACTGGACCATGGGCTTCAACCAACATACCCGCGGTGTCTGGGTCAACGGTCTCTGCTATAACGTCCATCTGCTGATGGGCAAGATCGCCGAGCCTGGCAACAGCCCCTTCTCGCTCACCGGTCAGCCTTCCGCTTGTGGTACCGCTCGCGAGGTAGGTACCTTCACCCACCGTCTGCCGGCCGATCTGGTGGTCAAGAAGGACGCACACTGCAAATTCGCGGAGAAAGTCTGGAAGCTGCCGGAAGGCACTATTCCCCGCGCCAATGATCCGGTCATGGGCAAGACCCTGATCCACGCGGTCGCCATGCATCGTGCACTCAAGGACGGCAAGATGAACTGCTTCTGGGTTCAGTGCAATAACAATATGCAGGCCGCCGCCAACATGAACGATGAGTCCTATCCCGGTTGGCGCAACCCGGACAACTTCATCGCCGTGACCGACCCCTATCCGACGGTATCGGCCCAGGCCGCCGACCTGATCCTGCCTACCGCCATGTGGATCGAGAAAGAGGGCGCCTACGGCAACGCCGAACGCCGTACCCAGTTCTGGCGCCAGCAGGTGAAGGGGCCGGGCGAGTCCCGTTCCGACCTGTGGCAGATCATGGAGTTCTCCAAGTACATCAAGGTGGAGGATGTCTGGCCGGCGGAGCTCATTGCCAAGAAGCCGGAATATGCCGGCAAGACCCTCTACGACGTGCTCTACGCCAACGGTCAGGTCGACAAGTTCCCGGTCGAACAGGTGACTGATGGCCGCGGCAACAAGTACGACAACGACGAGTCCGAGTACTTCGGCTTCTACGTCCAGAAGGGTCTGTTCGAGGAGTACCGCCTGTTTAACTCGGCCGAGGATATCCCGAAAAAGGGTCACGAGATGGCCGAGTTCGATGCCTACCACAAGACGCGTGGTCTGCGCTGGCCTGTCATTAACGGCAAGGAGACCCTGTGGCGGTACCGTGAAGGCTACGATCCACACGTAGCCAAGGGTGATGGCGTCAGGTTCTACGGCATGCCCGACGGCAGGGCCAATATCATCACGGCGCCTTATGAGCCGGCCGCCGAGCCGCCGGACAAAGAGTACAATTTGTGGCTCTGCACCGGCCGCGTGCTGGAGCACTGGCACTCCGGTTCCATGACCCGGCGCGTGCCCGAGCTCTACCGTGCCGTACCCGATGCGGTGGTCTTTATGAACAAGAAGGACGCCAAGAAGCGCAAGCTGCGTAACGGCTCCATGGCCAAGATCACCTCGCGTCGTGGCGAGATCATTTGCAAGGTGGATACCAAGGGACGCAACAAGATGCCAGATGGTCTGGTCTTCATCCCCTGGTTCGATGCCGGCCGACTGGTCAACAAGCTCACACTGGATCAAACCGATCCGCTCTCGAAAGAGACGGATTATAAAAAGTGTGCGGTGAAGATCAGTAAGGCCTAGACAGGGTGGTCTCTGGTCTGGAATCTCGGACCGGAGACCGAATAGAACAGGGTGTCATCAAAGCGAAACACCAAATCCGACATGTCAGATACAGACAAAAAATCGGAAATGAACCGGCGGCAGTTCCTGGGCAATATGCTCAAGACGGCCTGTGGGGTCGGATTGGTCGGTGTGGGCCTGGGTATTTACTCCAACAGGGCCTCATCCCTGCCGGCTGACCACATCCGGCCACCGGGCGCGCTGTCGGAAGAGGATTTTCTCGGCGCCTGTATCCGCTGTGGATTGTGTGTACGTGATTGCCCTTACGACATCCTGATGCTGGGTGAGGTCGGTGACGATGTGGCAACGGGAACGCCTTATTTTGTGGCCCGTACCGGGCCCTGCGAGATGTGTGAGGATATCCCCTGTATCGCCGCCTGTCCGACCAACGCCCTGGATCACGGTCTGACCGATATCGAGGAGTCCCGCATGGGGCTGGCGGTGGTGGTGGATCAGGAGACCTGTATCGCCTTTCATGGGCTGCGCTGTGAGGTCTGCTTCAACGTCTGTCCGATCCGGGGCAGGGCCATAACCCTTGACATCCAGCATAATGCGCGCTCTGGAAAGCATGCGTTGTTCATACCCGTGGTGCGTTCAGATGCCTGCACCGGTTGTGGCCTGTGTGAGCGGGCCTGCATTCTGGAAGAGGCGGCGATCAAGGTGTTTCCCCAACACCTGGCGAAAGGCGAGCTGGGCAAACACTACCGGCTCGGCTGGAAGGAGAAAGAGAAGGCGGGTAAGGCACTGGTCACGCCGGATATCGAGCACCAGTACAACCTGCCTGAGGGTGTGAGATACGATCTGCAGGGTGAGGGACTCATCATTGAGGGTGAAGGGGCGGAGACGCCGTTCTCTGCCAATCCCCTGGATACCCTCAATAGTGGTTTCATGGATAACAACTAATGGTTGATCTGACGACATTAGGTGCCGATTCCATTGCTGCCAAGGGCTGGCTAAATGCCCACAAATGGCTGATTCTGCGCCGTGTGAGTCAACTGGGGATTCTCGCCCTTTTTCTGGCGGGGCCCTTGCTGGGCATCTGGATCGTGAAGGGAAATCTGGCGGCCAGTATGACGTTGGATGTGTTACCCCTGACGGATCCACATGTCCTGTTACAGTCCATGCTTTCCGGCGTCACACCTGAGACTTCAGCCATCGTCGGAGTGTTTATTGTTCTGGTCTTCTATATGGTCATAGGGGGACGGGTCTACTGTTCCTGGGTCTGTCCGGTGAATATGCTCACCGATCTGGCCAGTTGGCTGCGCAGGAAACTGGGGATAAGAACATCCTCGCAGATTTCCCGCTCGGCTCGCTATTGGATGCTTGGCTTGACCCTGATTCTGCCATTGGTGGTATCGGGTGGCATCGTCTGGGAGCTGGTGAATCCGGTCTCCATGATGTTCCGTGGCATTGTCTTTGGCATGGGTGCCGCCTGGTTGATTCTGTTAGGCGTATTCCTGTTCGATCTCTTGATAGCCAAAGATGGATGGTGCGGGCACCTTTGTCCTGTTGGCGCCTTTTACAATCTGCTGGGCGCGAAGAGTCTGGTGAGGGTCAACGCAGCCAATCGCCAGGCATGCAATGACTGCATGGAGTGTTTCGTGGTCTGCCCGGAGCCTCAGGTTATCAAGCCTGCCTTGAAAGGTGCGAAGAAGGGATTGAGTCCTGTGATCTTTTCCTCTGATTGCACCAACTGTGGTCGTTGCATCGATATCTGCTCAAAGGATGTATTCAGTTATGGCGGTCGTCACGTCATGGAAGTCGGCTCGCCAACCAAAGAGGGTGATGTAAATCAAGCTGTCCGAGCCTAGCTGGCTTAACATGTGGTTTTCGAATGAGAGAGAGTGATGATGGAGAAAACGATGAAAAAACCTGTACTAATTATTCTTCTGACCGTGGTAACCATGTTCTTTACCGCATCCGCCATTGCAGATGTTCAGTCATTGCGTGGTGACGATCTCACTAGCATGGCGAAAAAACCCAGCAAGAAAAAAATCATCTCCGTTGAAGGCGGTATTGAGCGCAGCTTCAAGGAGCAGCCTCCGATGATTCCGCACACGGTCGACAAATATGAGGTCAACCTGAAAAACAACGGTTGTCTGTCATGTCATAGCGAAAAGACCTATGAAAAGGAGAAGGCACCCAAGGTGGGTGACAGCCACTATATAGATCGGGACGGAAAGGTACTGGATACCCTCTCTAGTCGTCGCTATTTCTGCAGTCAGTGCCATACCACTCAGGTTGGTGCGGAACCACTGGTCCAAAATAGCTTTGTTGGTGTGAAGTAGAAGTTAAATGACTATGTGTAAAAAGGGGCTTCCTTTTGTAAAGGTAGCCCCTCGTTGTAAGTATGCGGTATTTATGAGTTTGGTGTAATCAATGTCTGAAAAAAAGCAGCCTAGTGGGTTCGTTCTGGTCCTGGTCGGTATCATAGCCGGTATCATTCTCTGGGGTGGCTTCAACACGGCAATGGAAGCAACCAATACGGAAGCGTTCTGTATTTCATGTCACGAGATGGAGGCGACCGTCTATCAGGAGCTGCAGGACACCATCCATTTCAGCAACCGCACCGGTGTTCGGGCCACCTGTCCAGACTGCCATGTGCCAAAGGAGTGGATCCACAAGTTTGTACGTAAGATCAAGGCAAGCAATGAGCTCTATCATAAGATGATGGGCACGCTCGATACACCAGAGAAATTTGAAGAGAAACGCCTCGAACTGGCGCAGAATGTCTGGCGCACCATGAAGGCGACCGACTCCCGTGAATGTCGTAACTGCCATGACTTCGAATCCATGGATTACGATCGCCAGGAGGAGCGTTCCGCGGAGCGCCACGAAGAGGCCGAGGAGGCAGGCCATACCTGTATCGATTGCCATAAAGGCATAGCCCATTCCCTGCCTGAGGGGTATGATCCGGCAGAGGACTTGCCTGGCGAGGCTGAATAAACCAATCCTCCAGTGAGGATAAGCTGATGTTAGAGGATCCATTTGGTAGAAAGATTGAATACCTGCGGCTGTCAGTGACTGACCGTTGCGATTTCCGCTGTTTCTATTGTCTGCCCAAAGGATTCAAGAACTTCACCCAGCCGGATAGCTGGTTGACCGTGGACGAGATAGAGCGGCTGATTCGTGTCTTCTCTGAGCTTGGCATCAGCAAGGTTCGTTTAACCGGTGGTGAACCCCTGGTCAGGAAGGATCTGCCGGAGATTGTGCGCCGGCTCGGTCGATTGTCTGAGATCAAGGATCTTTCCCTCAGTAGCAATGCCTCGCAACTGGCCAGGCATGCGGAGACCCTCAAGGCAAACGGGGTCAGCCGTATCAATATCAGCCTCGATACGCTAAACAAGGAAGCCTTTCATCAGATTACCCAAGGTAAGCTGGAGCCGGTGCTGGCAGGGCTGATGGCGGCGAAGCAGGTGGGCATGAACCCGATCAAAATCAACATGGTCGTGATGAAAGGGGTAAATGAGCATGAGATCGCTGACATGGTCCAATTCTGTCTTGAGCATGACTTCACCCTCCGCTTTATCGAGACCATGCCCGTGGGAGATACGGGCAAGAGCGCCACGGACCGTTTTGTCAGTCTCCAGCAGGTTCGAGCGGATTTAGAGCAGGTCTACGATCTGGAACCCGCCGCCATGCGGGGTGCGGGACCGGCCAGCTATGTTCGCATCAAGGATACGAACCTGAGGATCGGTTTCATCACCCCCATGTCGCAGCATTTTTGCGCAACCTGCAACCGGGTTCGATTGTCGGTTGAAGGTACCCTCTACCTCTGTCTGGGGAAGCATGACAACCTGGAACTGCGTCCCCTGTTGAGGGAAGGGCACAGCGACGCTCAGCTAAAGGATGCGATACTCCAGGCCATAGCACGTAAGCCAGAGCGCCATGAGTTCAATGAGAAGCCGGGAGAGGTGGTCAGGGTAATGGCACTGACCGGTGGTTAACAGGGAAAAGAGATAAACCGCTGAGGTTTTAGGTAGCCTGAGGTGGAATGACCACGATCTCTTCGTGTTCAACGCTTTTGAGATTGGAGTTACGTTGTTCAAGACTTGCTGTTTGCCAGATCAGTGTCAATGAGAACACTATGGCCAGAACAAAAAAGTATTTCACCGCGACTCCTACCGATTCCGCCAGGAATGGAATTTTTTATACACAGCCTACATGCTGTTTTATTGATTCCTGCGGGAATATAAAGCATTCTCGACTTTTTTTCTAGGACATTTCCTTCATCCTAGGTTGACTGGGGTCAACAAATAAACGGTTTTTTCGCATTTGATGCCCAGTACCTTGCCAGAATCGAGTATTTACCGTACACGCGCTGCCGCTGTCTCCAGGCTGGTCTCTGTTTCCGAATACCCGGGAATCGGGGAGAAGGAACGGGCCCAGCTATCGGGCCCGCT
>CBDVCD010000108.1:0-10641 GCA_965372385.1 uncultured Gammaproteobacteria bacterium
ATCAGGCTGACAACTTGCTGGGTGTTCCCGGCGATCCGAAATGGTAGCCCTGACCAAGTTCAAAACCCAGGTCCAGTAGTTTTACGGCTAACTCCTCTGTTTCTATCCCTTCCGCCACTAGCTGGTAGCCTGCTTCATCGATCATTTTCGTCAGGTGGTTGAGGATGGGCTCTTGGGACAGGTCATTAACCAGGTGGGTAAGGGAGATGTCGAACTTAACTATATCCACCGGCATCTTTGCGAGGTAGCGGAGCGATGAATAACCACTGCCAAAGTCATCCAATGCGATGTTAAAGCCCATACACCGAAGTTTTGCGAGATTATCGGTTGCCGTCTGCAGCTGGGTAATCAGGGCTGTTTCGGTGATCTCAAGCACCAGCCGATAATTTTGCATAATCGGCTGAAAGGCAGCCAGTTGCTGGATGATGGCGGAGTCAACCAGGGCTGGAGCCGATATATTGATCGAAACACCTGTACCCTCGGGGATAGTTAGATTCTGCAGGTCAGCATAGATCTTGTTGATAACCATGCGGTCCAGATCCAGTTCGAGTCTACGCGCTTCCACCAGCGGGAAGATGTGTGAGGGCATGATCACTTCATCTTCATGGTCAATGCGCACCACTGCCTCATAGAATTGTACGCTGGCATCACCCAGCTTCACGATGGGCTGGTAGTGCATGACGAGCCCGGTTCCGTGGGTAACCGCTTCGTAGATCGCATTGTGGGTGCGGTTGGAAAACAGGCCTTTAGCCGCTTTAGCCATTTCCGGGGTAAAGTGCGCGATGTGAGAATTGCCGGGACGTTTGGCGGTGTACATGGCCACATCCGCCTGCCATTGCAGTGAAAGTAAGGAGCCGGGTTTGTTGGCGCTACTATGGGATAATCCGATACTGATGCGAACCGGTTCATTGATGCCAAGCTGCTTGAAGGGATAGTTAGCAATGGCCTGTTGGCAGCGCTCAGCGATCTGATAGGCCTCTCTTGGGGGGCAGTCGATGAGTACGACGGCAAACTCGTCTCCCCCCAGGCGGAAGAGGTATTCGCCTTTGCGTAATACCTGATTGATCGATTGGCTGATCGCAACCAGTACCTGATCGCCTACCTGATGGCCATAGGTGTCATTGATGGCCTTGAAATGGTTGACATCGATGAGCGCCAGACAGATAAGGTTTCGGCTGTCGGCGAAGACATTATTTATCTCACGGCAATATTCATCAAAGGCACGACGGTTTCTCACCCCGGTCAATGGATCATGATGAGCCAGTTTCCACAGCTCTTTGTTCTTTTCATCCAAATTAGAATGCACTTGATTCAGCTCGGAATGATAGGCGTTGAGTAATTCCCTGACTTTGTCCAACTCCTTGATAGGGAGTCTCTTTTCGAAAGAATTCGGGATGGCATGACCGGTGGTTTCCTTGAGGGTGTCGATCTGTTGGGATATCCACTGAATGGGTCTGCCGATCAGCCAGACAGCCAAGGGAAAAATCAACAGGGTGATGATGCTCAGAATGACGGCCAGGCGAATGACCGACTGGCTCATGACCTCTTTCAGGTCATCAACCAGGGGATTGCTGAGAAATCGAAATTGAATTTTATCGGGTAATTCAGTCCAGGCTATGGACTGGTTCTCTTTCAGATTGAACAGGATGGAGTTCTGGTCGATCTGACTGAAGCGCCCGAGGCGGAAAAAGTCATACAGAAAACCGCTGAGTAGGGCCGTATAGCCCCTGATTGTGTGATCGGTTGGGTCAACGACGGGGGCTAAGGTAATGACAACCGGAGAGCTATCGATTAACTCAATACGGGTCGAGAGATCTTGTGGGTCTATCTTATGGGGTAGTTTTGAACTATCGATTTTCGCTAAGACATCCCCCTTGAAATCGTACACTGCCATGTCAATGACATAGTCTGGAAGCAGATTTCGGTTGATTGCCCGGTGCCGGTACCAGTAGGCATAAAAGATAGGATTCTGCAGTTGCTGCCCAACCTCCTCCCAGGCAGCATAGTCTCTGGTGTGGTCCTCAATATCGGCAATGGCGGTCTCGACGGCGTGGTTGACCTCATCCGCTGCCTTGAACTGACTGGCGATCTGGAATTTTTCTTCCATGCGCAGGATTTCAATGTGAGTCAGAAGACCAAGAACGCCCATTACCAGCAGAAAAATGCCAATAAATAGCGCTGCATAGAGCGTGATACTATAGGATCTGGTCTGCATGTTTCAGCGCGGCATTTTTAGCTAATCAAGCAGTTTCTTGAGTGATTCCAAAAGGTCGATCTCATATTCACGGGCATAAAAATGGTTGACTCCCACCATTTGAATGAGCTGAATGTCGAGTTGCTGAAGTTGCTGATTCCAACTGGAATCTAACCTTTGATCATCTCCCCCCAGAATAATTCCAATTGGTGTGTGAATCCTGCTTAATGCTTCGAGTGTGGTTGCTTGATCCCACATGACATAAGAGAGGTAGTTACCGGCTGTGGTGAGGTAGCGTTTGCAGTAGACCAGACCGTACTCATTGAGGGAACCCGGATCATGGCTAAGGTCATGATCCGCTCGGGAACTCTCCTCAAGGGTCTCTCTGGCGATCGGCCCCTGACCAAAAGGTATCAGACTGATGAAAATCGATTGGTCTACCGGTGCATCGGGATGGCTACTCAAATAAGCGGTTAACTGCAGGCTGCCCTTACCTTGTCCAATGACGACGAGCTTTTTCTGGCTCTCATGGGCCGCCCAATGGACCCAGCGGGAAATCTCCTTGATATCCTGACCCATTGAGTGGGTATGAATGGCTTCACAGGAGAGGCTATTGTTTCTGCCATTGATGCCCAGCGTGAGATTGGGCAGGAGCAGGCTATAGCCACGCTCATACAGTGAACTGGCCAGCTGTTGTATGGTAATAAAATCCCGGGTCTGCAAAAAACCGTGAAGAATCAGGATCACCGGCTTGTCGGTGTCGCCCGGGAGATAATCCGCTGTGGCGATAAGTCCCTTCTCCATCTCCAACTTGACGATTTCCGCCAGTGAAACCGTGGAATTGAGCAGAAGGGCGAATAACAGCGTGAACTGTTTGAAATTGAGCGTCCTGCAAGGGTATTGGTATCGGTCCATCATGGGAACTTCCCAGTATTCCTGTTTGGATTTAGATAACTTCCTTGTGCGTTACCCCCGAATACAAGGAATCCTTTAGACTACTCAGACCTGGATGGTAATTAAATTCCCTACCAAAGGTAAAGAAAAAGTTGACTCAATGGCGGTTGTCACCTGCGGGCTGACACTTTCGCGTGCTAATATCCGCGCGCTATGCAGTTATCAGATTTTGACTATGAACTTCCTGAGGAACTGATTGCCCAGTTTCCTGCCAATGAGCGTAGCGGCAGTCGCCTGCTGGTACTGGAGGCTCCGGGAAGGCCCCTGCGTGATCTGCGGTTTACCGATCTACCCGCCCTGCTGCGTGCTGGAGACCTGCTGGTGTTCAATGATACCCGGGTCATGCAGGCCCGTTTGTTTGGCCGGAAGGTCAGCGGGGGCAGGCTGGAACTGCTGGTCGAGCGTGTGCTGGCACCGGATCTGGCCCTGACCCATGTCCGGGCCAGCAAATCACCCAAACCGGGGACAAGGATCCTGCTGGGTGAAAAGGGACTGGCGGCCGAAGTGACGGGGCGCCAGGGCACCCTGTTTGAGGTGCGACTCCTGGCCAGTGATTTCTATACCCTCATGGAGCAGCAGGGACATCTACCTTTGCCACCTTATATCGAGCGCTCCGACGAGCCGCTGGATCAGGAGCGCTACCAGACGGTCTATGCGCGTCGCCCTGGGGCCGTGGCGGCACCTACCGCCGGGCTGCATTTCGATGAGACCATGCTCAAGCGGCTTGCTGAAATGGGCGTAGAGAGTGCCCATGTGACCCTCCATGTGGGTGCGGGTACCTTTCAACCGGTACGGGTGGAGAACCTGGATGAGCATGTGATGCACAGTGAGTACCTGGAGGTAAACGAGCAGGTCTGCCGGCAGGTCAGGGATACCCGCGCCAGAGGAGGTCGGGTCGTGGCGGTTGGCACCACCAGCGTGCGCAGCCTGGAAGCCGCCTCCGCCTCCGGTGAAATCCAGCCCTATCGGGGGGAAACCCGGCTGTTCATCCGGCCCGGTTACCCGTTCAGGAGCGTGGATAGCCTGATCACGAACTTCCATCTGCCGCAGTCGACCCTGCTGATGCTGGTGTCGGCCTTTGCGGGCTTTGCTGAGATCAAGCAGGCCTACCGCCACGCCGTGGCACAGCGTTACCGTTTTTTCAGTTATGGCGATGCGATGTTTTTAAGCAGTAAAGTGGAGTACTAGATCCAGCCGGGAATTTCGGGCAAAAAAAAGCGCGGCAGGGGAGCCGCGCTTAAAGTTTCCACCAAAGGAGGATGGAGGAGTGTGCTTATTCAGCACATCAACAGTTTCTAATACATCTGGGGTTCCTGTCAAGTCTTTTCTAGGGAAAACCCTGCTATGCCTGTTGAGATTATTAGGGATATAACCGTAACTACCCCCAGTCTATTCGATGAATGATGAAATTTGAAAGCTTCCAGACAGAGGGTGGCGCTCGCCGGGGGCGTCTGACATTTCCCCGGGGTACCATCGAAACCCCAGCATTCATGCCGGTGGGTACCTATGGCACGGTCAAGGCCATGACCCCGGAAGAACTTGAGCAGATGGGGACGGAGATCATCCTCGGCAACACCTTTCATCTCATGCTGCGCCCCGGCACCGAGGTGATCCGCCAACATGGTGACCTGCACAGATTCACCCACTGGGAGCGGCCGATCCTCACCGATTCCGGCGGCTTTCAGGTCTTCAGTCTGGGAGAGATGAGGAAGATCACCGAGCAGGGGGTTGCCTTTCGTTCCCCGGTGAACGGTAGCCAGGTCTTCATGGGGCCCGAGGAGTCGATGCAGGTCCAGCGGGAGCTGGGTTCGGATATCGTCATGATCTTCGACGAGTGTACCCCTTACCCCGCCACTGAAGAGCAGGCCCGGCTCTCCATGGAACTCTCCTTGCGCTGGGCGCAACGCAGTAAGCAGGCCCATGGCGATAATTCCTCCGCCCTGTTTGGCATAGTCCAGGGGGGTATGTTCGAGCATCTGCGGGAGGCATCCCTGAATGGCCTGATAGCGATCGGTTTCGACGGCTATGCGGTGGGGGGCCTCTCGGTGGGGGAACCGCCGGAGGAGCGCTGGCGGGTACTCGATTTCCTCTCCAGCAGACTACCAACGGACAAACCCCACTATCTGATGGGTGTCGGCACCCCCGAGGATATTGTCGAATCGGTGCAGCGGGGCATCGATATGTTCGACTGCGTGCTGCCGACCCGCAATGCCCGCAACGGCCATCTCTTTACCCATCATGGCGTGGTGCGTATCCGTCATGCGGCCCACCAATATGATGAAGGCCCTCTGGACCCGCTGTGCGACTGTTATACCTGCCGCCACTACAGCCGAGCCTATTTGCGTCATCTGGACAAATGCCATGAGATCCTCGGCGCTCGATTGAATACCATCCACAACCTCTACTACTATCAGACGCTGATGCGGGACCTGCGGGAGGCAATCGAGGCGCAACGACTGAAGACCTTCGTGGACGAGTTCTTTGCGCTACGGCGAGTCAAGTAAAAGCCCTCCCTTTATAGAGGTTTATTGATGAAAAAACAGCGCATTAAAGAGTATGTTGCCCCATGGGAAAAGGCCTTTGATCGGGTATTAACGCCGCTGGATGAGTTTATTCACCGCCAGACCACCAGTGGCGTTCTGCTCATGCTGTGTGCGATTGCGGCGCTCATTATTGCCAACAGCCAGTGGAACGAAGCCTATCATCACCTGTTGGAGATGCCATTTACGATTGGCATGCCGGGGTTCCAGCTGTCCAAGTCGCTGCATCACTGGATTAATGAGGGTTTGATGGCCCTATTTTTCTTCGTGGTCGGGCTGGAACTCAAACGTGAGATTCTGGTGGGGGAACTTGCCGATCCGAAACAGGCGATGCTGCCGATCATTGCGGCGATAGGTGGCATGTTGGTGCCCGTTCTTGTTTACATTGGCATTAACCCGGATGGGCCGGCCTTTGCTGGCTGGGGTGTGCCGATGGCAACCGATATTGCCTTTGCCCTAGGTGCCCTGGCGTTACTGGGTAAGCGGGTACCCAAAAATCTGCTGACATTCCTGGTGGCCCTGGCGATCGTGGACGACCTGGGCGCCGTCATGGTCATAGCCCTGTTCTATACAGAGACAATAAATATCCTTGCCCTGGCTACCGCGGCCACCATGCTGGGATTGCTGGTTACATTGAATCTCGGTGGAATACGCCGCCCTTTACCTTATATCCTGTTTGGTGTGGTGCTCTGGATAGCCATGTTGAAGAGTGGTGTCCATGCAACCCTCGCGGGCATCTTTCTGGCCTTCACCATCCCCATGCACCCGAAGTATGACCCGAAGCGCTTCCTGTCGCAGATTAAGGAGATGGTTGAACAGATCAAACAGGCCTACCGGCGTGAAGAGAACATTGTCAAAAATGATGAACTGCGCTCCCGGGTTCGAGCCCTGGGGGAGGGGGTACAGCTGGTACAGGCGCCCGCACAGATCCTGGAGCGTAAGATGCATCTGCCATCCGCCTATCTTGTTATCCCCATCTTCTCATTGGCCAATGCGGGTATTCCTATCGACTGGTCCTCTTTTGGCAGTATCGTTACTCATCCGGTCTCAGTAGGTATTGCGCTTGGCCTGGTTGTCGGAAAACTGATCGGCGTCGCCGGTTTCTCCTGGGTTGCTGTAAGGCTTGGTCTGACCTCGCTTCCGCATGGCTTAAACTTCAAGCACATTGTCGGCGTAGGGCTGATGGCGGGTATCGGCTTTACCATGTCGATATTCATTGCGGAACTGGGTTTTGCCCACCAGGCCCAGGATCTACTGATGGCCAAAACCGGGATTCTGCTAGCTTCAGTTCTGGCTGGGGTTTCGGGGTTTCTCTGGCTCTATTTTTCGTATGACAAAAACGAGGAGTAGCACACTCGATATCAACAATCTCGCCTCTCAAACCTCTGAAGGAGCGAAACATACAGCTGTAGCCAGTCAGGAGCAGGCACGATTGGCTATCGAACTCCAGGAGATGGCCGTAAAATTCTCCAAATGAGATTTGTCTAGATAAGACATTATGCCAATAGTTACCGTTGGGCAGATTAATCTTTAGTCGTGCTCAGCAACTCAGTGCCAATGTCTGGAAGGCCTATTTCTACATTTCGTACTAAGTTTAGTTACCCAGCCCCCTGTAACTTGCCGGTTTCTGTGGCATAATCTCCGGCTGATTTTTGCTGGTTATCCGGAAAACCGGAGACCAGTGGTCGATAATTATTGAGTTGAAAACGGAAAACACTATGAGCTTTTTTATCTCTGACGCTTTGGCAGAGGCTCCGGCCGCTGCTGGTGGGATCGATACCCTGACGGGTCTGCTGCCTCTGGTTATCTTTGGTGTGGTGCTCTATTTTCTGATGATTCGCCCCCAGGTGAAGCGCCAGAAGGAGCATAAAAAGATGGTGGAGGCCCTTTCCAAGGGTGATGAAGTGGTAACCAACGGTGGTATTGCCGGCAAGGTTACCGATATTGGGGAAAACTTTATTCAGGTCGAAGTGGCTGATGGTGTCGAGGTGAAGTGTCGCCGCCAGGCCGTTGAGTCCATCATGCCGAAGGGTTCACTGAAAGAGTTGTAGCGACTGGCCTGACGCAGCTTGGCAGGGAGCCTGAAAATATAATAACCTTTGTGTCGGCCCTTCCGGCACGTCAACTGACAATAGTTCGATGAATCAATATCCCGTATGGAAAAATCTCCTGGTGCTGTTTGTTGTATTGTTCGGAGCGCTCTATGCGCTACCGAATATCTTCGATCAGGATCCTTCGATGGAAATCTCCGGCACCCGCCGGGCGGATGTGGATGAAACCACCTCCGCCCGCGTAACCGAGGCACTGAAAAAGGTCGGGGTCGAAGCGAAGGGGATCTCTTCTCAGAATGGTAAGCTACTGATCCGATTTAAAAACTCGGAGGATCAGCTGCGCGGCCAGGAGCCTATCGCCCACGAATTGGGTGACGATTACAATCAGGCACTGACGCTGGCGCCGGACCTGCCGAATTGGCTGCGGGGATTGGGTGCTGAACCGATGTATCTGGGGCTCGACTTGCGGGGTGGTATCCATGTGTTGATCGATGTGGATATGGAGGCGGCGGCCCAACAGGCGGTGGAACGCTACAGTGGAGATATTCGTGGCTTGCTCAGAAGCAACAAGGTACGTTATCTCCGTGTTACCAGGGAAGGCGACGTGGTGTTGGCGAAGTTCAAGGATGCGGCCAAGCGGGACGAGGCTGAGAAGCTGATCAACAATGAGTTCCGCTCCATGGTGGTCAAAACTCTTGATGAAGGCGATGCCTTCTATGTGAAAGCCGGTCTTTCACCCGCGGAACGCAGGGAGGTACAGAAGTTTGCCCTGCAACAGAACATCACTACCCTGAGGAATCGGGTCAATGCCCTCGGTGTGGCGGAACCGCTGATTCAGCAACAGGGTGAGCGGCGTATCGTGGTGCAATTGCCTGGCGCCCAGGATCCGGCAAAGTTGAAAGAGATGCTCGGTGCCACCGCTACCCTGGAGTACCGTCTCGCCGATACTGAGCACAGCGTAGAGGATGCGGTCAATGGTCGCGTGCCGCCTGGATCGAAACTCTACTATGAACGAGACGGCCAGCCGGTGTTGCTGAAAAAGCAGGTCATAGTGACCGGCAATCAAATAACCGATGCGTCATCCGGTCTGGATCAGCGTACCGGACGGCCGGCGGTGTCAGTCCGTCTCGATGGGGTGGGCGCCAAACGCATGCGTCGTATGACCAACGAGAATGTGGGCAAGCCCATGGCGGTGGTATTTATCGAGAATCGTACCATTACCCGCATGGTGGATGGCAAACCGGTGAAGCATAAGGTCAAGGTGGAAGAGGTAATCAGTATCGCGAATATCCTTGAACCCTTCGGCAGTCGTTTCCAGACCACTGGACTGGATTCCACCAAAGAGGCCCATGATCTTGCCTTGCTGCTGAGAGCGGGTGCGCTGGCTGCTCCCATCGAGATCGTGGAGGAGCGGACCATTGGTCCAAGCCTGGGTCAGGACAACATCGACCAGGGTTTTATGTCGGTGGTCATCGGCATGGTTATGGTGATGATCTTCATGGCGGTCTACTATCGGGTCTTCGGGCTGGTGGCGGATATGGCGCTGGCCATGAACCTGGTATTGATCGTAGCGATTCTCTCCCTACTCCAAGCCACCCTGACCCTGCCTGGTATCGCGGGCATCGTGCTGACCGTGGGTATGGCGGTGGACGCCAATGTGTTGATCTTTGAACGCATCCGTGAAGAGATTAAAAACGGTAACTCACCTCAGGCGAGTATTCATGCCGGTTACGAGAAGGCCTTCTCCACTATCATCGATGCCAACATCACAACCCTCATCGCGGCGGTGGTGTTGTTCAGCTTCGGTACCGGCCCGATCAAGGGATTCGCGGTTACCCTGGCCATCGGTATCCTGACTTCCATGTTTACGGCGATCATTGGCACGCGCGCGGTGATCAACCTGATCTATGGTCGCAAGCGGGTAAAGAGTCTCGCTGTTTGAATGAGATGGATTGAATATGCAAATTTTTAGCAAGACAACGACTTTCGACTTCATGGGCGGCCGCAAGCTGGCCCTGATCTTCTCCGCCACACTGATGGTAATCGCACTGGGTTCGATAATCGCTCGGGGCCTCAATCTCGGTATCGACTTCACCGGCGGCACCCTGGTGGAGGTGGGTTACAGTGAACCGGTGGATCTGGCGAAGGTGAGGAGCGCCCTTAAAGCCGACGGTTTTTCCGATGCGACAGTACAACATTTTGGCACCTCACAGGATGTTCTGGTTCGACTCGCCCCACGTGAGGATGTGGACAGCGCGGAACTCAGTAATCGGGCGTTTACCGCCATGAGCCAGGTGGATGGCAATGCGGATCTGCGCCGGGTGGAATTCGTGGGTCCTCAAGTGGGCGATGAACTGACCGAAGATGGTGGCCTGGCCATGCTCTATGCCTTGATCGGTATCCTGATCTATGTCGGGCTCCGCTTTGAGTATCGTTTTGCTCTGGGCTCCGTGATTGCCCTGGTACATGATGTGATCGTTACGGTCGGTATCTTTGCCCTGTTTCAGGTGGAATTCGATCTGCCGGTTATGGCGGCGGTGCTGGCGGTGATCGGTTACTCGCTGAACGACACCATCGTGGTGTTTGACCGCATTCGCGAGAACTTCCGCAAAATGCGCAAAGGCACGCCGGAAGAGATCATCAATAGTTCGCTGAATCAGACCCTGTCGCGTACCCTGGTGACTTCGCTGACGACCTTACTGGTACTGGGCGCCCTGTTCATATTTGGTGGTGAGATCATCCATGGTTTTGCTCTGGCCTTGATCATCGGTGTGGTCGTAGGTACCTACTCCTCCATCTATGTTGCAAGTTCCGCAATCATTATGATGGGTATCAGCAAGGCCGATCTGATGCCGGTGCAGAAAGAAGGGGAAGGCGAGGAGAATATCGAGCTTCCTTGAAC
>CBDVCD010000109.1:0-10394 GCA_965372385.1 uncultured Gammaproteobacteria bacterium
CTCTGACTCATTGGGTGGCGCGGGTATCTATTTGAAGCGCGAAGACCTGAACCATACAGGCGCCCATAAGCTCAACCATTGCATGGGTGAGGCTCTGCTGGCCAAACACATGGGCAAGAAACGCCTGATTGCGGAAACCGGCGCCGGCCAGCATGGCGTAGCCCTGGCTACCGCGGCAGCCTACTTCGGCCTGGAGTGCGAGATCCACATGGGTGAGGTGGATATAGAAAAAGAGCATCCCAATGTAGTGCGCATGAAGCTCCTGGGTGCGAAGGTGGTGCCTGTGAGTTTTGGCGGCCGTACCCTCAAAGAGGCGGTGGACTCCGCTTTTCAGTCCTACCTGAAAGATCCGGTGGAGAGCATCTACGCCATCGGCTCGGTAGTCGGGCCACACCCCTTTCCGAAGATGGTGAGAGATTTTCAGCGTATTGTGGGACAGGAGGCGCGTAAACAATTTGCTGAAATGACCAATAGCGAGTTGCCGGATCATGTTGCGGCCTGTGTGGGTGGTGGTTCGAATGCCATGGGCATCTTTCAAGGCTTCATCGACGAAGAGGAAGTCACCTTGCATGGCGTGGAACCTCTTGGCCGGGGCACCAAACTGGGTGAGCACTCAGCCACCATCACCTATGGTGAAGATGGCGAGATCCATGGTTTTCGCACCCTGTTGCTAACCGACGATGAAGGCCAGCCTGCACCAGTGCATTCCATCGCTTCAGGCCTCGACTACCCAGGCGTTGGCCCTGAGCACGCCTACTTGCACAAGATAGGTCGTGTGCACTACTCAGCGGTAACCGACGAACAAACCTTGGATGCCTTCTACAAACTCTCCCGTTTGGAGGGCATTATCCCAGCCCTGGAGAGCGCGCATGCCGTGGCCCACGCCATGCGCATGGCTCCAGACTATCCGGGAGAGAGCATCCTGGTGAATCTGTCAGGCCGGGGGGACAAGGACATCGATTATGTAGCGGAGAATTATGGATACAACGACTGAGCAGTCAGCCAGCATCAGGCAATAGTCTCATTGCCTCAGTTATAGGGGGCCGGCTCATACCGGCCCTAAAGCACCCCACTCGCCTTGATATCGAGATAGCGATTGACCAGCATCACCGGCAATTGCTCGGGCAACGCATCCACCAGCAGCGCCCCCTGATGTTGCAGCTGCTTGAGACATTCACTGCGGTTGGCCAGATAATCCACCACCCCATGAAAACGCAGGGCGTCGGCAAGACCGGTCACGGGTTCTTCGAGCGCATGACTCAAGCCCTTTTCCCGCAGCTCGGCGATCACCACCAGATGGCGCCGGGCCAACAGACCGACCGCACGGGAGAGTTCACCCCGGTCTTCATCCCGGCTGTTGGTCAGGATCACCACCAGGGCGCGGCGGCGTTGCAAGGGCATCAGCTTGCGGGCGGCGGCCAGATAATCCGCCGCCTCCAGGGTGGAATCGAGATCATAGGTACGCTCCAACAGCCGCCGGATCAGCTCCCCATCCTTGCGTGGCGGCTGCCAGCGCTCCTGCCCGCCAAATGCGAGAAAGCCCACTGCATCCCCCTGCCGGACCGCCACATAGCTCAACAGCAGCATGGCGTTCAGGGCATGATCCAGATGGGCGCCTGCCGCATCCTGGTGACGCATGTGGCGACCGCAGTCCAACAAAAATACAAGCTGCTGATCCCGCTCGTCCTGATACTCTTTTGAGATCAGCCGGCGGTAGCGGGAGCTCGCCTTCCAGTCGATCTGGCGCAGACTGTCGCCGGTACGGTATTCACGTAGCTGGTTGAAATCACTGCCCTCACCAAGACGCTGACGGTGGTGTATGCCCATCTGACTCAGATAGTTATCTGTCGCCAGCAGGGCATATTTTGCAATCTCGCGAAAATTGGGATACACCCTTACCCGGTCGACCAGGACAATAAAGCGCCTGTGACGCCAGAGGCCGAAGGGTGAGCGCAGGATCAGATTGATGCCGGGGAACTCCCCATCGCCACGCCGTTGCGGCCTGATTCGGTAGCTCAGCTCGAGCTTGCGTCGGGCCGACAGAAAGACCTCTCTCGGCAGCCCCTGGATGTCGAAATCAGCGGGATGGTGATCATGCAGGGTCAGCCTCAGCCCCCTGCTGGAGTTGTTACTCAGTTGCAGCTCGATCTTCGACCAGACGCCTACCGGAATGCTGCCACGCAGGACCCGTTTCACCCCCGGCAGTGGCTGTTGTCGAACCAGCTGGAGATCGAGCAGTCCAAGCAGCAGGACGACCGCCGAGCAGAGTTTCCACACCATCACCCAGCCGGGCAGCAGGCTGGCCAACAGACCGATGGCCAACAATCCCGCCAGCAGATAGAGCAGGTTACGGTCCGGCTTCATCGGTGAGCTACTGCCGGGGGGCCGGGACGTTGTCGAGCAGATCCGCCAGCAGATCGTCCGGCTGGTAGTCTTCGATCTGCATCTCGGTGGTCAACCTCAGCCGGTGTCTCAAGGCAGCCGGGGCGACGACCTTGATGTCGTCCGGCGTGACGAACTCCCGTTCCCGCAGAAAGGCCTCCGCACGCGCCGCCCGCAGCAGTGCGATGGGACCACGCGGTCCCGGCCCGGCCTCGATGCCGTTCCACTCCCGGGCGGCCCGCACGATGCGCACCGCGTAGTTGACGATCTGCTCATCCACCCTCAGGCGCGCAATGTGGGATTGCAGCAGGGGGATCTGCGCTGCCCGAAGCAGGGGGCGGATCGCGGAGGTATCGAGCCGGTCGCCCACCGAGTTGGTCGTCACCTGTTTCACCAGCGCCTGTTCATCGCTCTCGTCGGGATAGTCGATGAAGACCTTGAGCAGAAACCGGTCAAGCTGGGCCTGGGGCAGTGGATAGGTGCCCTCCTGCTCGATGGGGTTTTGCGTGGCCAGTACCAGAAAGGGTGGTAACAGGGGAAAGGTACGGCCCTCGATGGTGACCTGCTGCTCCTGCATCGCCTCCAGCATGGCCGACTGGGTCTTGGCCGGGGAGCGGTTGATCTCGTCCGCCAGCAGAAAGTTACAGAACACCGGTCCCTTACGGACCCGGAAGTTCTCGGTCTTCATATCGAACATGATATGGCCGGAGATATCGCTGGGCATCAGGTCGGGGGTGAATTGGATGCGACTGAACCGGCCCTCCACCGCCGCGGCCATACTGCGCACCAGCAGGGTCTTGCCGAGCCCGGGCACCCCCTCCACCAGCACATGGCCCGCGGCAAAGAGCGCCAAGACCAGTTCATGGATCACCCGTTTCTGCCCGATCACGGCACGTTGGATCTCGGCTTCCAGCGCCCTGGCGCTTTGCAGCAGCTCGGGGGTGATCGTCTCTTCTCTTTCACTCATCATGCATTTCCGTTTTTATCCTGAGGTGTTTGCATCAGCTCTTCTTTTGCGTGCTTTTATGCAGTACCGCCAGTAATCTCTGCAATGTCGCGCTGGTCTCGATCAACATCCACGCTTCGTTATCTTTCCCATACACTCCCTCCTGAACCGCCTGGCTCTTCAGACCGGTCCTGGCCGCCAGCCATTCGATTCGGGCACTCTTTTCCATCCGCCCCAAGCGGGGATGTCTTTGCAACCACAATTTCTCCACCTGCTGACGGGTCCGCTGCTGCAGGGCCTGCGCCCGATCCTGCCCCCAGACAAACTCGGCACTGGCCTGCAGGTGTTCCAACAGATCACGGCGTTGCGGATTGGCCTGGACCAGCACTGGGCCGCTGCGATAGGTCAGCCACCAGAGCAGGACCAGCACTAAGACGCCACCACTGATAACCAGGTAGGGTGCGTTGCGCCAGAGCAGGGTTGACAGGGAGGGCATCTGACTGCTGTAGAGCAGCCAAGCCCTGCGCTCGCCGCTGACCAGGCGAGCGAGAAACAGGGCATGGTCCCGCTTATCGATCTGGCTGTTGTTGAGAAAACGGTTGTCACTGAGCAGGGTAATCGCACCCTGGCCCCAGGCAAAGCTCAATAGATGGTAACCCTCTGCCGCCGCCACCTGCCAGCGGGCATCCTCACCCTCATACCGCAGACCGCGGGAACGATCGAAGTCCACCCGGATCACTTCCAGCTCGCCAGGCATGACCAGTTCCAGCGGGAAGTCACTCTCCAGTTCCAGCGGGGAGTCACTCTCGTCCGAATCCAGCTCAACCAGCCTGACGCCCAGGGTTTCGAGCAGATGGTTGCTCGGCTCATCCGCCGCGGGCAGCCGGCCGACGCTGGCGATGAGATGACCACCCGACTCCACCCACTCCAGCAACCGGGTCTCCCGCTCCAGGGGCAGACTGGGACCCAGATCCTTCACCAACAGCACCCCCGGCTCGGCAGGGGGAGATGACAGATACTGCCGCCCGGAGAGACTCTCCACATCCAGCCCCAGACGTTGCAGATAACGCGCGGCGGCCAGCAGGGGATTACGCCGCGCCTGAGTGGAAAAACCGCTACGTATCTCCTCGCTATGGCGTTCGAAGTTCTGCACAAACCAGTAGCCACTCCAGAGCAACAGGGCTGACAACAACAGCAGCAGTAATCCCGCAAAGAGCTTATTCCCCACCAGACTCCCCATAGACCGTCATCCAGCCACGGCATAACTGTTCCGCTGCCTGTCGATCAGGCAGTTGATGGCCATACGCCACCCGCTGCCAGATCCTGGTCAATTGCCGCAAGTAGGCGTAATCCTCCTGCTGGAGTACCTCTCGGGCCAGGGCCAGACACTCTCCCTCGGTGGCGCTGCCCGCTATCCTCAGTTGATGTCGATGCACCAGGGCCGAGATGGCGCCACGATAGAGCAGGCTCAGAGCGGGCCGCGGTTGCCCCTGTTTGACCAGCTCCCCTGCTGCGCCGGCTATATCCCCGGGCAGGCTGTCGGGCCGGATATCCAACCCCGCCACAGTGACCGGCAGCGGTTGTTTCCCCCCTGCCCGCTCCGCCATGCGCTCCAGCAGACCGGGGTGGCGGAGAAACCAGTAGATCAGGTAGGCAACCAGGGCCCCTAAGGCCAGCCACATCATCACCTCTGCAACTGCGGCGAAACCCTGGGTAAACCCTTCAAAGATCTCGATCAGCCAGGTGAGATTCAGATCGGTCTCGTCCCCCTCCCCGATGTATTTCCAATAGTCGCGGATCTCCCGCTCACCAAAGTCATCATCGGCCATCACGGATTGTATCAGGCTTGTGGCCTGTTCCCGGGTGAGTTCCGCCGCCTGCAGGGTTTGCCCGACCGGGGGCATGACAGACAGACCGGTGAACAGGCAGAGCAGCAGCCCGGCCACCAACCGCTTGCTCTGCAGACGCTCCGCCAGACCTCGCAGGCCCAATTCAACATCCCAGGCCTCCAGCTGATTGCGACGAGTCAGGTAGAGACCAAACCCCGCCGCCACATAGAAAGGGGCGATGACTGACATGGCAATTAGACCGGTAAGCTGCTGCAACCCCTGCTCCCAGCCTTGGGGATCGAACAGGAAGGACTCCAGATCGATCCACTGCAACTCCTCGGGCAGCAACATCACCAGCAGGATGAGGAAACCCAGTTCCAGGATGAGCTCGAAATGTATGCCAACCGTGGTCAGCCAGCCCGCCCCATGCTGCTGCCGACTCAGTACACGGATACGGTTTCGACGGGCCTTTCCCCGCAACTCCTCCAGCACCGCAACCGGCATGACGAAGGAACGTGACGCACTGAAGCGCCGCCAGGTCAGATTGGCAAACAGCTGTGGCCATACGATCCGCGGCCAACGGTTGCGCATCTCCCGCAACCCCGGGCGCTCGGCAAAGACCACCCGCCCCAGCCAGAACAGCAAGGGAGGTTCGTAGAGGGGCTTGCACCACCAGGCCAGCAACCCGGCGAGCCATGAGGGTATGGGCAGTAACAGATTCAGCAGCAGAAACAGTGGCAGGGCACCGACCATCCAGAGTAGCCAGAGGGGCAGAAACCAGCGTCGGGCCAGGGCGAAGCCCAGGTCGATCCCCTCCCAGGGATTGCGCGGCCGGAGATTGACGGAGAGCTTAGCGAGATCCATCTGGCGCTCTGCCCATCCAGCCAAGATAGAGGAAGACGATCAGCCACAACAGGGCCGCGACCGAATATTTCACTGTGCTGGCCAGACTGCTGGAGGACCAGAAGGCCTCGATGAAGGCCGCCAGCAACAGCATCAGCGCCGCCCCCATCACCAGCTGCAGCGCCTCCAGGGCGTTTTGTTTCAAGGCCAAGGCCCGGCTTCGCTGCCCGGGGGCCAATACCGCATGGCCTAACAGCAGCCCCGCGGCCCCGCAGATCACAATGGCGGTCAATTCGAAGGCGCCATGTCCCGCTACGAAGGGCCAGAAGGTATCCTGATAGCCGAGTCGCGTCAGGTGGCCCGCCACGCCACCCAGCAGGATTCCGTTGAAGAACAATATCAACAGGGTGCCGAGCCCAAGCAGGATGCCGCTGGCGAAGGTGCGAAAGCCGATGCCGATGTTATTCTTGATGTAGTAACCAAACATCACGAAATCGCTCTCCGAACTACGCTCCTCCACACGTCCCGGGCGGCGATTGGCCGGATCGTACATGCCCTCCAGGCTGGCAACCTGCTGCTCGCCCAGGATCGAGTAGAGCAGATCCTGCTCATAATAGCAGCCGATGCCCAGGGTCAGGGCAGGCAGCAGAAAAACCCCCAGGGCGACCCAGAAATAGCCGCTGTTGCGCCGCAGGGCGCGGGGAAACCCCAGCAGGACAAAGTTGAGCAGGCGCCAGCCCCAGGCCGTCCGCCGCCGGTAGAGCTGGTAATGGCCCCGCAGCACCAGGGCATGCAACTGATCGAGTAGCGCCGGGCTGAAATTGCGACTGCGGGCCAGGGCGTAGTGACTGCAGACAAGCCGGTAATCCGCGGGGAAATTCAGCCGTTCAGACGGCGCCATTTGCCTTTTGTAGCGGGGACGTTCCAGCTCCGCGATGAGTTGCTCAAGCCTCTCCCAGAGGGGGTTGTTTTCCGCCTCGAACCGCTCCTGTCGCATCAGCGGCTGCCGTGCAGGGAGGTACAAATGCCACGGGCGCAGGATGCGCCGGAGTGGCCCTTGATGATCCAGTTTGCATAGCCGTAGAGATTCTCCACGGCCTGCTGTCCGCTGCTACCCGTTACCCTGCTGAGCAGTTCCGCCAGTTCTATCCGCCGGGAAGAGGAGAGCTGTTCCGCTCGCTCGGCGAAGGCCAGAACCGCCCTCCGCTCCGCTTCGTTGAGCTCCATCGGCGGGCTGATCGCTGTCTCAGACGGAGGATGCATCCGCTTTGTGGGCCGATCCCGGTAGACCACCAGGGTTCCGGCCGCCAGATCTCCCAGTCGCTTGAACTCCCGATTGATCAGCATGCTGACCAGGCCAAAACCATAGAGCAAGGGCAGAAAGTCAGCCGTACGCAGCAGGTTGCGGATGAGGGCGGCGGCGGGGGTCAAGGGGGTTCCATTGTCCTGAATCACCCAGATTCCCATCGCCCGTTTTCCCGGTGTGGCCCCACTGAGGAGTTCAAAGATGACCGGGTAGAACCACTCGATGAGGAATATACCGATCAACATCGCGGCAATCCCCAGCCCACCAAAGAATGAGAAGAGAAATAACAGGGCCAGATAGAGCAGGAGTCGCAGGGCCGCGTCTATGCCCCAGGCGCAGGCACGCACCACCGGTCCTGCCAGACGGAACTCCAAGCTGACACCTTCGGGTATCTCGTACTGCCGCAGGGTATCCAGCAGAGGCGCCTGGTTAACGGTACTCCTTTCAAGCCAGGCTGCCATTTCCTCTCATCAGCTGTAGTAGATATCCCGATAGGCGGCGTACATGGAGGCGGTAAGCAGCGGCAGCACGATCAGCAGACCCAACCCCAATGGAATCGAGCCAAGAATCACCAATAGCATCGCCAGCAGGCCATAGACCGTCAGGGGCAGCATGTTTTTCAGGCAGCCACTAAAGCTCAACTTCATCGCCTCCAGGGCCTTCATATCATCCAGCGCCACCAGTGCGGGGGCGAAGAAGTAGGCCATCATCAGGGGAATGAAGAGTAGAGACCCCAACAGGATTGCGATGATGATTCCGGGTGACATCATCGCTCCCATCACCATCTCGGGATTCTGACTCTGCATTGCCTCCATGTCTAGCAAGCCAAATAACCCGATCATCATCCCAATCACCAGCAGCAGCATGGCTCCGAAATAGATTACACCCACCAATAAGAGTTGCCCTGGGTTGTTTGAGAAACCAGCGAACAGATGGCCTATAGTAAAATCCTCTCCCTCATGCTGCGCATGGCAGCCGATCATGAAACCGGCGGCGATTACCGGGGTAAACAGATTGACCACCAGACCGCCTAACAGAGGGATCATACTGACACCCATCGCCAACAGTATCCCAATCAGGATGGCCAGAACCCAGGCAACCGGGTTCTGCTTGAAATACCACCAGCCACCGGCCAACCAGGCCCAGCCATGGCCCGCGGGTACGCCGGTTGGACCATTCATCTCACCCTCTTCCGGTTCCAGCAGATCCGCCTCGGGTGCACTGTAGGGGTTTTCCGGTGCCGTCTCTGCTTCTCCCCCTGCTGTCTCGTCAGCCCTACTGGACTGGATGGCGAGATACTTTTGCGCCACCACACCACAATCCAGACAGCTACCCTTCCGCATATTGGAAGAACCGCATTTAGGACATTTTTCAACCGCACCACTCAGCGGTGAGGACTGCATCGCCAGGGGCGCTTCATCATCGGGAGTTTCAGTGGATTCCAGTGAGAGGGTGGAGATGGAGAGTTCTGGTTCATCCCTATCGATACGGACCACCAGGCCGATCTTCTCCAGCAGGTTTTTGTACTTCTCGGCCCGTGCTGAATCCAGCCGGTCCTTGAGCACGACCTCCTTGCTTGTTCCAAGCAGTTTTTCCGCCTTCTCCCGGCTGACCTTGAAGGTTTTGCTGAAGGCATCGATGATCTTGTCCGCTTCAAACCCCGGCTGCCGCTCTCCAAAATAGATAACCTTGCATGTCTCTGACATCTTCCCTCCCAGGCGGATTTCCTGCAATCAGCCGATAGTTTGTTAAATTCCCACTGATCATCGGCCGCGGGCAAGCTAACTTTACCCTGTTCAGATTTGTGTATCGGATGAATATCTTACCCGTGATCCGCGGTGACGTCGGCAAAAAAATGGGGGGGAAGCAGCAGGCCTTCCCCCCATTGGATATTTGGCTCCTTTGGTTGAGCCTCATGCCAGTTTATTTTTGTTAGTCGTTAACCCGCAGCGCGGGAATAAGCCTTTGCAGATGAAGGAATCGAATCACTGCATTTTTCGAATCGATTCCAGAAACACCCCGGGGAGGGGTGTTTCTGGGTGCCAATGAGTTAGGGCTTATTGGGTTTTGCTGCCTTTACCTCGGTCGTCTCCGTCACGGGGGCTACAAAACCGCCTGAAACCAGCTTAACTGTGGCATCCCATTCGACGGTCTGTGCGGTGTCGGGCGCGGTCCAGTCGAAAGAGTATTTCTCACTCTGTTTAGGCTCGAGTGTAAAACCGACTTCGAACACAATGACGCCATCCGCGGTGACAGTGAGGGATCCCGATTCCGTCGTGAGTCCTTGGGCATCGAGGCTGACCTTGGCCTTTATCGTTCGGGTTGCTCCCCCTTTGATGGTGACCGGCACAATCAGCTGATCGATCGTCACGAAGGATTCCACAATGGTATCCTCTGTTTTCGCGATGCTGCTGGCGCTGACCGTAGCCGGATTACCGCTGCCGTCGTCAACATCGTTATAGGTCACAGTGACTACTGTATCTACCGGCATATTGCTGAGGAAATCGGCGGGCAGTCCGGCCACGAAGACGCCGCGGTCCTCACCCTCTTCGATCAGGGTGATCGTCGCGCTCTGACCATCGCTGCTGGTGGCCTGCACCACCAATGTGTCAACCGCGTTGGGGTCCAGATTCATGTCCGCATCACCGACCCGCACGAACAGGGGGTCGCCGATCAGGAACTCGGGACTGGGGCTGAGGCTGATCACGCCCGTGGAGCTGGTGAAGAGCAGCGGTGGGATCGGTGTTTCGCCGACGAAGCCCGGAGTACCGGTTCCCGAGGTGTCTAATGTAGGAGTGATGCGGATGGTGAACTTGCTTCCGGAAAACTGGCTGACATCACCGATGGTGACGATATAGTTCAGGCCCACATTGACCAGATCGTCGATCTCCCCCATGGAGTAGGCCAGTTCTTCCGCCCAGCCCTCGATCACCGCATCGTCGATTGCCTGGAAGCCATCGCTCTGTCCGGTCATCCACTCGAAATCATCCGATGCCGGATTGTAACCAAACCAGGCTACCAACTCCGCATCGGTGTCCGGGTTGCCGTCGTTATCGAAGAAGATACCCTGAGGCAGCCAGATGTTGGG
>CBDVCD010000110.1:0-10234 GCA_965372385.1 uncultured Gammaproteobacteria bacterium
CCAAGCTCAGGGCCATCCGGTAACTGGTAACGCCACTCAATGTTGAGCTCCACAGGGACATTGGGCGTTAAATGCAGGATCCCGGCAAGCTTGGCTTGGGCGGAGAAGGCCGCGGCTTCCAGGTTGACCACGGTGAGTTTGTCGCCCACTAATCTTGCCTGCAGGGCGATCCGTTCCACCTTTACCGGTTCCGAGGCATCCGGTGGGGTCACCTGAAAGTTGGTTACCTTCAGGGCGTCGACGGCAAGCCTCAAGGGAAGACTCAGTCCGCTGAAGGATTGCTCAGGTTTATCTACGGGCGTGGATTTGGGTAATTTGAGCCGGGTATCCTCCACCCGCAGGGTAAGAATATGTACGCGGCCCTGGAGTAAGGCCCGGGGGAGCCAATTCAGCTGCAACCGGCCCACTTCCAGGAGAAGGTCGTCGTCATGATATCGGAGTCCACGGATCTCCAGTGGGCCTGACAGGCTTCCTTCCAGGGTTTCAACCTGGAGTTCACCGGGAGCCAGCTCCCGGGCCAGATCGAATAGCCAAAGGGTGCCTGCATGGGAATGCAGCAGATAACCGAACAGACTGATGACCAGTGTCAGCAGCAGCAACAAGGCCGTCATCCCATAGGCAAAGAGCCGTAAGAGCAATCGCCGCTTCACAATTGAGGCCCCACCACGACGTGCAGCCGTCCCCCGGGATCATCGGCGTTGATCCGGAAGGCCAGGTCAAACCGAACGGGTCCTACCGGTGAATGCCAGCGCACCCCGAAACCCGCGCTGGATTCGACCTCTGAGGCATAATCCGGATCGAAGGCGTTGCCGGCATCGTAAAATAGCGCGGCACTCCAATTACCGCTGACATGCCGTTCCAGTTCCACACTGACGACGGCCAGATAGCGTCCGCCGATCACTTCACCGTTTTCGTTCTTGGGACCCAGTTCATCCAGAAGATAGCCGCGCACAGTGTTATCTCCACCCGCGAAGAAACGCTTTGAGGCAGGCAGTTCAAGCAGGTCGTCCGTCAGGGTAGCACCAAGCCGGGTGCGGGCGAGCAGGCGCCAATCGCCATCGCTGAAGCCATAGATGAGTTTATTATTGTTGAATAACTGGAGAGAGCTGATGGAGGAGAGGATCGCATCAGCTGCCCCTTCGATACGGATTTCCATTCGATGGCCCCGTTGGGTGATTCTTTGTTCATCAGATTTGATACGGGACCATAAGACATTCGGCACCAACAGAACGGCTCGGTCTTTCTGATCGCCCACTAAAAATCTCTCGTAGGAGTAGTCGAGCCCAAGGCTGCGGCGCCAATCATTGTCGAGCGCCTTTGTTTTGGTGACGTTGAGTAGTGCGATATCACCTGTGCGGCTGTCCGTGGTGAAGTTTTCCAGCGTTACAGCAGCGGAGAGTGAATCCTTGGCTGGCCGCTCCAACGGAATGACATATTCACTCTTAATAGTTTTATTAGCTTCGGATAGGCGCATTTCGGTCAGCATGTGATGGCCGTTTTGACCGATGCGTCGACGATGCCAGTCCAGGGAGATGCGCGGCCCCGTGTCGGTTGAATAGCCCAGGCCAATACGGTAGCGGGCACGTTTGCTGGGGGACAGTACCACCTCGATCGGAACCTGGTCACCTTCTGTCTGCTCGCGCAGCGTGAGCACATCCACTTGACTGAAGTATTCGCTGTCGATCAGGTTGGACTGCAGGGTCAGCAGCTTTTCGTGACTGAAGGGGTCGCCCGGTTTGAAATCGGGATAACGGGCCAGAAATTCCGCATCCATGAAATCCTGGGTGACGCGGATCTCGCCGAAGCGATAGGGTTTGCCTGTATCCAGCTGGAGAATAATCGATGCCTGGTAGTGGTCCATGTCTACCCGCACCTGATGCACGCTGTAACGGGCATCGATATAGCCTAGTTCGACGACCTGAGACAGCAGGCTCTGCTTGGCCTTCTCGTAGCTCACCTGATCCAGGACATCACCCTCCACGAGGGGGAAGTCGTACGCGATCAGGGGATCATCCTTGCCTTCTCCCTGTATTTGAAATTCCACCTGCCTAAGATGGATCAAGGGACCAGGTTTGACCTGGTAGATCGCCCGGAACTTCTGCCCGTTCTGCTGTAACTGGGCATTGATCTGGGGTTTGAAATAACCGAAAGGGCGTAAGGCGTTGCGTATCTCTTTCTCCGCACGTGCGTGTAAAAAACGCAGTCGGGAGGCAGTGAGGCTTTCCCGCTCCTGTTCCTGCTCGATAGAGAGAAAGCTGCGGATATTGCCCTCCAGACGCCTGTCCCAGCCTTCGATATCGATCTCGATCTCGAGATCGAGATCGAGGCCGTACCCGTATGCGGGAAGCAAGAGCCAAAAAAGAATCAGTAAGAGTGGCCGCATGAAATGAGTCGTTGCATCAGTTAGCCGGCAATTCTATCAAGTTAGGGTCGAGCGATGGGGCTGGTATGTCAGGAACTCGAAATGCAAGCAAAATCAATGTGCTTGGTTGGGACTGAAGGCCGTGGGCATGCGTAATCAGGAGATGGAGTTCTGCTCTGAGTCGGTTTGTATAGGGATGATATTCGGGTTAACCCCCGTATCGGAAAGTATGCTCCGCATGTTAAAATACTTTCATTGATCGAAGGTTGAAGTCCATATGCGTAGCAGTGTGCTGCTATGGCCTCAGGCTGGGATGATTCAGCGGATACCAGCGGTCAGCAACACAATAAAGAACATAATAATAACATCTTGGGAGTATATATTTTTGCAGTATCTTTTTAGCTTGAATTAGGAAGTAGTTTCTCTAGCGGCCGGTGCGGCTCTTGTCGTCTTGACCCTGATTTCATAGCTGCTGCCGAATGAACGAGTGACGAGTGGGGGAGATGCGAAAGCGGCTAATAAAGCGACTGAATAACAATCAATTATAGCCGTAGCAGAATTAAAACTAGATGAACGGTTATCTGAAAATACTCGGGATCGGAATGGTCATTTTCACCCTCCTTGGGGTGAGTAATGTTCGAAGTGGTGATGAAGCGGAAGCCGGAATAACCATGACTCAGGCCATTCTGGAAGCCCAAACCACTCAGGCCACTTGTCTGCGCTGTCATGGTATGCGGACCCTGGGTTACCGTGATCCGGTGACGGGTGGCATGATCGACTTGCATGTTCCCAGTGAAAGGTTCCGCGACTCGAACCACAGGCAACTGAATTGCATTGAATGCCACACGGCTGGGTTTGATAATTATCCTCACCCGGATAAAGCAAAGCAGCAGTCCCTCTATTGTGTGGATTGTCATGAGGAGAACCCCGAGCTTATCCCCATCCACTTTTCTGAAATAGAACGGGAATTCAAAGCAAGTGTGCATTTTCAGCGGATGCCGGAGGACTTTAGCTGCTTCTCCTGTCATGACGCCCATTACTTCAAGGCCAGTAGAACGGGGTCGGCGTCTGACCCCAACCGCTTTCCAAACAAAGAGAGGTGCCTGAGCTGCCATCCAGACGAAGATTTTGAAGTTGGGGGTATGCAGCGTGATATCAGCCAGATGGTGGCCTATGACAATCATATCTGTCTGAGTTGCCATGCCGTACCGAGCCGCATCGCCGATCTCAAGTCAAGCGACCCTCCCGATATCAACTCCAGCCATGACTGGCTGCCAAATGTCGCGATGCATTGGGAGAAGGTGCGCTGCATCGATTGCCACCTGTCAACCTCCGACAACTATCTGCATGAGATACTTACGGCTGACCAGGCCGTCAAGCATTGTGAGGATTGCCACTCGGCCAACTCGATCCTGCTGACCAAGCTGTATAAATACAACATTCAGGAGACCCGGCAGAAGTATGGGTTTATGAACAGTATCGCCCTGAATGAGGCCTATATCATTGGGATGACCAGAAACATCATATTGGACCGGATGAGTTTCATCATCCTTGGCCTGATGGTGATTGGCATATCCGCTCATGGTGTGGCGCGCTGGCTGTCTGGCAGACGGAGAAACCGATGAAAGAAATGTATCTCTACCCGCTCTGGGTGCGTATCTGGCACTGGCTCAATGCATTGATGTGCGTGACGCTCATCATTACCGGCATAAGCCTGCATTTTTCCGATCCTGATAATCCGCTCATTATGGACTTCGATACCTCCATTCTGGTGCATAACTATGCGGGCTTGATAATGACGGTGCTATACATCCTGTTCATTGTGGGCAATTTGGTCAGTACTAATGGGGTGCACTATGTGGTGAAATTCAAGGGTTTTATCAAGCGCCTGCTTATTCAACTTGTGTATTATGGGGTGGGGATTTTCAAGGGTGATGAACACCCCTATCCGCCCACGGAAACAGCAAAATTCAACCCGCTGCAACAGATTACCTATACGGGTGTGATGTACGGACTGGTCGCTCCCCTGGTGATTACCGGGATCCTGCTAATCATCCCGGAATCCATTCCTGACATCTTTATGGGTATGGGAACCATCCTGCCGATCGCCATTGCACACACTATTCTTTCATACTTTCTTGCCCTGTTTTTATTGGGGCACCTCTATCTCGCCACTACCGGTGAGACCCTATTAAGTAATTATAAAACCATGCTGACAGGCGTACATCTGGAGCCTGAATCGGATGAGACAGGAGGAGCGGTAAAATGAATAAGTTAGGACATGTCGCTGGACGTATACGCCTCTTTAGGACGCTGTTTTTACTGGTGGGTCTGGGTTTCGTCGCCATGCTTGGTTACAAATATCTCTATCCGCTCTTCTTTGAGGCCTATACCGGGGTTGTCAACGCACCACTCACCTATGACAGCAGTCGCAAGTTGAGTTCGCAGGAGTTTGAGTCGTTGTCGAGAGAGTTGACATACAATGCAAGATATCAGAAAGCCCTGGCGGTGACCGAGAAGGAGGAGAATGAGTTCACGCGAAGACTAAGAATCGAAATCCTCATGAATACGCCTTCTTTCCGCAAGGGAACCGAATTCAAACATATCGACTATTTTCGCCATGCCGGTATCCTGCAGTATGAAGGACCGAACACCTGCATGCAGTGCCATGAAACGATGGTGATTCACGACTATGAAGGTAATTTCCGGACTGTCGATACCATGGATGATGTGCTGGATACCGTGCATTTTAAATTTCAGTCAAGTTCCAGGGTTTTCTCAACTTACGGTTATGACGGGCGCCAGGTCAATGCAGAGGGTGCGGTACCTATCCCGTTGGGTAAGATTAACCGTGCCTGCGGGATACCCGGCAGCTTTTCCTGGACGGGCTGGGCGAAATTAATCGATACCAAGCCGGAACTATTGGGGGGTGAAACCGAGGTTCGCAGTGAGGGCTGTGGTCAGTGTCATATCGGCGGTAACTATCATCCGGCAACCGAGTTGATGATGCCTATCGGTGATGTGCCTGAAGAGGCCAAGCAGGGAATCGACTGTCTTATCTGTCACTCATCGACCTATGATATGAACCAGCGCTATGTCATCAAGGACGATTTTGGTCAACGCTGGAATCAGGATCGGACCATGAAGGCGGCGGTGACCGTCTCCTGGACAAAGAACGATAACTGTCTCAACTGCCACCAGCATAACATGGGAGGCGATTCCTATGAGGATAACCTCGCGGCCAAGAGTCTGGGGCATATCAATAAACGCCTGACGCATCATGGTGCCAAGCGAGGTACGCCATTCGGTTCCAAGGACGATGTCCATGCGGCGGCAGGCCTACAGTGTACCGATTGCCATATACCGGAAGGCCACAAGATTCCCCGGGGAACAAAGGGTGTGGACCTGGTCTCCAATGACCTGCCGGAAGTGGAGGTGGCGTGCGAAAATTGCCACACCCTGGCGCCACACACCAAGTCAAAAGACCGAGTCATTCTTAACGGACATATTTCACGCCTGGCCTGTGAAACCTGCCATATTCTCGAACTGCAGGAACACAATCTTGTGTTGAGAGATTGGGTCCACCCGACCTGGAACGAGGAGGCGGGCATCTTTGAACCGACGGATATCTATCTATCCGGAGATGTGGGTAAAGGATTCATCTATCTGTGGTTCAATGGGAGCGGGACATTTCTGGCCAATGCGCTGGGTAACAATCCATTGCACTCGAAAGCTTACAATCCATTGATGGAGCAGATGGTGAATATCGATCATCCAGAGGTTGTCGCGGCAGTCCGGGAAAAGGCCATTGAGCTACAAAAGAGCTATCCAGACATCAATGTTGATGAATATGTCAAAACGGCTCTCCAACCCCTCTCGCAACTGACCCCCGAGATGTTGGAAAGGCGTCGTACTGTGATCGAAAAAAATCTACGGCCAGTCATGAATAAAGGCGAGAGCAAGATATATCCATTCAAACTCTTCAATGCCATGATGTATGAGGATATGGGAAATCAGGGGCCGTTTGGCGCCATGATCCTGCCCTTTGATTATCCGATCTATTATGAAACGGGCAATACCAAGCTATCCGTCATCGAGGCCACCTCTGACCCCATCGTCAAACGTATGTATGAGCTTCCGTTCAAGGAATATATGATGGATGAATTCATGTATTACTTTGGTGTCGAGGAGGGTTGGAATATGGAGTACCCCGTGCAAAATGGCGAATTGGTTAATGTGGAAGCCAAGTGGATGCGCCAGATGGGAACCTTGATGCTGAATCATGGCATTCAAAAAGATGGTTTTGGGTGTGATGCATGTCATAAGGAGCAGGGCATCATGGATTTCGAGATGCTCGGTTATTCCGAAGAGCGGATTAATGATCTGCAGAACCTGCCGGAGTTGGAACATCTCAACATGCCGTTAGCTGAGGCGGATGTGCAAGCGGAATCCAGCAAGGAAAAGTAGGCTCGAAGAGAACGGCTGCCATCGAATTGATTGGCAAAGGGGTGGTATGGCAGCCGTTCAGGTTTTCTCTGTTTACCCTAGACAGTATCAATACAGCAAGGTGGAAACTCTCCTCCGATAAGGGGAGTTTTCGATCGGCTACTAACCCCACCTTGTTCTGCTTGAGCCTAGAATCCTCAGTCTGTCACTGTACAATCTCCCAGGATCCATCAGGGTTCTGGCAGGCAATACCATATACCGTCTCCCTGTCCCCTCCGATGGTGACCTCGTGACGAAATTCACGGCAGTAGCGTCCTGTATTACTTGTGCCTTCCTGGGTGGGGGTTACTCTGCCGGATGCATTGCCATCTCTCCAAAAGATCGTCTCGCCAAGCGGGGTGTTTGTTGCGTTGTACAGTGCCAGTTCATGTTCCCGCTGCTGTTGATCATTGAGATTGTCCAGAATCGTCACTGTTATCGCGGTAAAGGCCAGAACTCCCCATAAATCATGGCGATGCAAGTGATGCCGAGGGTGAGGATAGGTGTAACGGAATGGGCGAACTATCACGCGGTCCCTTGAATGACGGTGTTTAGGCGGCACGAAACGAGGCTTAAATCGCTGATATCCGGAATGAGGATGTCGGTAGTGCCCGGGATCTTTGACACGCTCCTTGCTAACTCTGTGATCTCTATGCTTAGGTTCTTTCCAGTCTCTACGGTCTTTATGCCCTCGTTCCTTTACCCTGTTGCCGGATTCTCTACGGTGATCGGATTTGCTCTTCGCCTGTTCTCTAGCGTAGTTCCAGTTGTTGACGCGGCTATCCGCTAGCAATGGATAACCGGCAGTTGCATGGAATGCATCTGAGATCTTCTCAATCGGCTCGGCAAAGGTCATTCCGGCATTCAAAGCACAACAAACTGCAAATGAAGTTAGGGAAACCTTGAAATATGCGGTGGTGCGCATGGATAAGGGTGCATTAATCTCTTTTGCCATCAGTTGACCCTCTCGAGTGTTGTGGATAACGAAATACAGGTTAAAGACATTAGACTCCGACCTATATTTGATGATAGTTAAAAATAGCGCCATCAGGCTGAACCGAACCTGAATGGGGTATTGCTGCATATTGATCAGGCGAAATTAGCTGAGCGGACCCCCATCCAACCTGGCTAACTCCACTCTTTCTTGACTCCAAATAAGATCAGTCCGAGACGAAATGTCTCTCCGCCAATCAGCTTGTCTTCAAGCGTGGCGGCTTGGCGGGGTTTTGGGTGTCTGAATATTTTACATATTTACCAGATGAGCTAGGGAGATAATTATCTAACTATTTGAATTAATGTAATAAATATATCTCGGTACAAAAACTGCTTCATTTTCGAGAATAAGAATTTATAAACAATGGAGGAGGTCATGCTTAAGTTCGGGCAGCTGGATTACCATGACTGGCTGAAGGGTGTCGTCGCTTCAATAATCGTGCTAAACGCACTGGATGGTATCCTGACGATCATCTGGGTCGAATCCGGTATGGCCACGGAAGCCAATCCCTTGATGGACGTTTTACTAAGCAAAAGCCCCGTTCTGTTCATCTGCGTAAAGATGCTACTGGTGTGTCTCGGGGTAATCTTGCTCTGGCGTTTGCGGGCCAAGGCGTTCGCGCTGGCCTCTATCTATCTCTGTTTTATGGTCTATTCCCTGGTATTTTTTTACCACCTGCATGGGGTCTTTGTTATCTGAAGCGCGTAGCTTGACCTTTATTTCCAGCCGACAGGCATCGATCAAGATAAAGAAGTCAGGCCGATCTTCAATCGAATAATTCTCATATCAGGGCCGCTGGTGCGGTGGTTTATCTCAACCAGATAGACCCATCCGGCCGGCCATATCAGCATCTATTGAATAGTTAAAAATTCCTTTTGCTTGCCGACAAACATTAGCGGACTTAACTAACACACTTACAGAGGTGGAAATGAAAAAAGACGCTAAAAGCGGTATTGGGCGACGTGATTTTCTCCGCATGGCAGGAATGGCTGCTGCAGGTGGCAGCGCGCTAACCCTTGCACCAGTAGTTTCGGCATATCAACTGGACGAGTTACCATCTCAGTTTGACCCGCAATTGTCGGGACCTGGGTTTTGGATTCAGGTGAGTAATGAATTTGTCCTGGATCCCCGCTCTGTCTATATGAATATTGGCACCACGGGCTCCATACCCCGCCAGGTGCTGCATAACTACAACAGCTATAACCAACTGGTAGCAAAGGATCCTTGGGACATGGGCGGTGAGTGGGGCAGATGGCCCTATATGGCTGGCCTGGTGGAGCGCATCGCTCCCCAATTTGGTGCCGATACCCACGAAATCGTACTCAGTCGTAACACGACGGATGGTATGTGTTCGGTGATTGGTGGGCTCAACCTGCAGCCGGGTGATGAGGTGCTCTTTTCACACCATGAGCATGTGGCCGCGGAATCTCCCCTGTTTGTCGCCGCCGAGCGTTATGGCGTGACTTTGACGCCGGTAGAGATACCCGTCTTTGCCAGCTCCGAGGATGAGTATGTACAGGCCTTTGCCAACGCGGTGAGCGCACAGACCCGACTGATCGTCTTTTCTCACGTTACCTACAAAACAGGTACCCGCCTGCCGGCCAAACGTATCTGTCAGGAAGTGGCCATTCCAAACCAGATTCCAACCCTGATCGATGGCGCTCATACCATCGGCATGATAGACCTGGATCTGCATGATATCGACTGTGATTTCTATGCGGGTTCAGGACATAAATGGCAGTGTGGTCCTGGTGCCACCGGGCTGCTCTATGTACGGGACAATGCGACTCGTCTTCATGAATTCTGGAGCGACCGAGAGGAAGTGTTCTGGACTATCAACAGTTCCCTCGCCGAATTCAGCTTTTTCGGCCTGCAGACGCAGTTGCAGTATATTGGCAACGATAACTATCCGGCGAAACGGGCCTTGGCGGATGTCTGCGACATGTGGGCTGAGATTGGACGCGACCGTATCGAAGCCTATGTGCTCTCACTCAGTGCCTATTGTAAGGAGTTGATCCGGGATCTGTTCGGTTCATCCGTGGTGATCTATTCGCCGGATATATATGCCCTGTCCAGCGGCATCAGTTCCTTTAATCCCTTTGCTGACCGGACGGATCTGGCGCTACTCAACCTGTTTCGCGACCGCTTGCGTGAGGAGTCCGGCTATATTGTCCGGACAACGAATTTCAATATTGGACTTGATGGTCCGGAGGAGCATGCACTGCGTATCTCTACCCATCTGTTCCATGACGAGCGTGACGTGGAAGGTCTGGGAATCGCCATGTACGAACTATTTCAGCAGATGACCTGATAGGAGATGAGGCGCTACCACGAGTGGTGGCGCCTGTATCATCCTAGGATCATGCCCTTCATTCTTGGGGCCATCCATATTA
>CBDVCD010000111.1:0-10183 GCA_965372385.1 uncultured Gammaproteobacteria bacterium
TGGTTGGACTCCTGACCGTAGATGGAGATGTCGTCGATGCGCCCCTGATGCGCCTCTACCAGCTTTTCGGCCTGCACAAACATGCCGCCAGAACCACAGGCCGGATCATAGACGCGCCCTTTGTAGGGTTCGAGCATATTGACCAGCACTTTGACGATGCTGCCGGGGGTGTAGAACTGGCCACCCTTCTTGCCCTCGGCAGCGGCGAACTCACCAAGGAAGTATTCATACACCCTGCCCAGCACATCCTGCGCCTGCGCAGCAGCGTCACCCAGGCCAATGCTGGAAATCATATCAATCAGCGTTCCCAGGCTGGCCTTGTCCAGATTCTGGCGGGCATACTGTTTGGGCAGCACCCCCTTGAGGGTGGCATTCTCTTTTTCGATGGCCTCCATCGCCGCATCCACATCCTTGCCAATCTCCGGCAACTTGGCGCGGGCTTGCAGCCAGGACCAGCGGGCGTTGGCAGGCACGAAGAAGACATTCTCCGCCCGGTACTCGTCGGCATCTTCCGGATCGGCTCCTTCGTATTCACCCTCACCAGCGGCCAGCTTGCCGTGCAACTCTTCGAAGGCATCGGAGATGTATTTGAGGAAGATCAGGCCAAGGACGATGTGCTTGTACTCTGCTGCGTCCATGTTCTTGCGCAGCTTGTCGGCGCTTTTCCAGAGGGTTTTTTCGAGGGGTTCTTCGGTCTTTTTGGCGGTCTTTGCCATGGAGTGGTTATTCCTTGATTGCTATTGAGTTGTGCTGTTCTTCTTCCGAGTTGATACCAGCGCATCCTCAGCAGAGTATTTTATTCATTCTGGATCATTGATTGGGGGAGGTTTTCAATAAGGCATCAAGCCCGGCTTCATCCAGGATCTCCACCCCCAGCTTTTCCGCCTTGACCAGCTTGGAGCCGGCATCCGCGCCGGCGATCAGGTAGTCGGTCTTGCTGGAGACGCTGCCAGTCACCTTGGCGCCCAGCGCCTGCAACTGCTCTTTGACCTCACTACGTGGACGAGTGAGTGTGCCAGTGAGCACCACTGTCTTACCCTTCAGCGGGTTTCTGATTGGAGCCTCTTCATCTCCGATAACCTCCCAGTGGAGCTCAGCCTTCTCGATCAATCTTTTGATTACGTCAAGGTTATGAGGTTGGTGAAAAAAGGCGACGATGTGTTCGGCAACGATGGGTCCAATACCTTCAACCAAACTGCGTCGTTCCCGTACCAGGTCCCCTAACCGAGCCTTTCGAAGAGACTGCAGGGTATGAAAATGTTCAGCCAGACGCTCGGCAACCTGACGAGTAACACCGCGAATACGCTTTTCCGTCAACCACTGAACCCATTCGTCATCAGCAACTGCCATGTCGACCGATGCCTCCAGTGTCTGAATCAGCGCCTTAGCGGTGCTCTCCCCGACCCCTTTGATACCGCGATCCTGAACAAAGTAATCCACATCCGCCGCCATCAGCGGGGGTAGTTCACGGAAGTGATTAGCCAACGCGGCGGCAATAGTCTCCCCTACTTCGCGTATACCGAGAGCGTAGAGGAAACGCGCCAGCGTAGTGGATTTGCTCTTGTCCAATGCATCCCGCAGATTGCGCGCCGACTTTTCCGCCATCCGCTCCAATCCAGCGACCTGATCTATTTCCAGCCGGTAGAGGTCCGCGGGGTCGTGCACGATATCCTGTTCCACCAGCTGATCCACCAGCTTGTCACCCAGCCCCTCGATATCCATCGCCTTGCGGGAGGCGAAGTGTTTCAGTGCCTGTTTGCGCTGCGCCGGACAGTAGAGACCGCCGGAGCAGCGGGCCACCGCCTCCCCTTCCGGTTTGACCACATCGGAACCACAGACCGGACAGTGGATCGGCAGCTCCACCCTCAGCAGATTCTTGGGACGGCGTTCGGTCACCACCCGCACCACTTCGGGAATCACATCTCCGGCCCGGCGTACGATCACTGTATCGCCGATCCGCACATCCTTGCGCACCACCTCGTCCATATTGTGCAGGGTGGCATTACTGACCGTGGCGCCACCGACGAAGACCGGCTTGAGGCGTGCCACCGGGGTGATCGCTCCGGTGCGTCCCACCTGGAACTCCACCGCCTCGACCTGGGTCAACTCCTCCTGGGCCGGAAACTTGTAGGCGACGGCCCATCGCGGTGCACGGGAGACGAAACCGAGCCGCTGCTGCAGCTGCAGATCATCGACCTTGAACACCACACCATCAATGTCGTAAGCGAGGCTGTCACGCTTAGCCGCGATGGCCTGAAAGTAATCGAGACAACCCACGGAGCCCGATACCACTGCCAGCTCTGGAGAGACAGGCAATCCCCCCTCACGGAGCTTGCGGATACTCACACTGTGGGTGGCGGCGATCGGTCCCGGCTCTATCTCGCCGAAGCCGTAACAGTAGAATGCCAGCGGCCGCTTCGCCGTAATCTGGGGATCGAGCTGACGCAGGGAGCCGGCGGCGGCATTCCGGGGGTTGACGAAGGTCTTCTCCCCCGCCTCCCGGGCCCGGGCATTGAGCGCCTCGAATCCCGCCTTGGGTATGAAGATCTCACCCCGTACCTCGAGAATGCCGGGATACCCTTCTCCCAACAGGTGCAGTGGAATGGACTGGATGGTGCGCACATTGCTCGTCACATCCTCGCCGGAGGCGCCATCACCACGGGTGGCCCCGTGCACCAGCCGTCCCCCCTCGTAGCGCAGGTTGATGGCGAGACCATCCAGCTTGGGTTCCGCTACATAGCGAACCATGACCTCCCCCTCCAGCTCCAATCGTTCCCGTACCCGGCGGTCGAAGTCCTGCAGCTCCGCCTCACTGAAGGCGTTATCCAGCGAAAGCATGGGCAGCCGATGGATGACCTCATGGAAGCCCTCCAGGGGTTCGCCACCCACTCTTTGGGTGGGTGAGTCAGCGGTGATCAGGGCCGGGTACTCCGCCTCCAGCGCCTGCAGCTCCCGCATCAGCCGGTCGTATTCGACATCCGGGATCTTGGGGTCGTCATAAACGTAATACTGGCGATCGTGAAAACCGATCTCGGCCCGCAGGGACTCCAGGCGGGCCAGGACCTCAGGAGAGGCGCTCATCGCCGGCTCCGGGCGAGTTGCACCAGACGGCGGTGCTCCATGATCTGGCTGCGGATGTGCTCCACGGTCTGCTTGGTCAGGGCGCTATGGGTCTCGTCCTGCAGTTCGCCGTTCAGTTTCGTGGCCAGCCGCTGGGCGGTGAAGAGCATATCGGAGAAGATCGCCAGACTGTCATCGGGTCCCGGCAGCTGGGCAAACAGGGTCAGGCCGGGCGTGGTGAACTCCTGCATGGCCTTGAGGGGGAAAATGCCCGGCTCCACCATGCTGGCCATGTTGAAAGTCACCCGTTGGGTGCCATCACTGGTGTAGCGGTGGTAAATCTGCATCTCACCGGCCTGCAGGCCGGTCTCTTTTACCGCTGTCTGGATCTCCGGCCCGTTGAAGCTCTCTTGCTTGGCGATCAGGTTGATCTGGACAACCTTGCTCGGAACATCTACCGGCGACTCCTCCTTGGCGCTGAAGCTGAAGAGCTCCTCCTGTTTATCCAAAGGTTGTTGCATATCCGTAGTAGCACCACCCCGCAGTTCTCTTTCCGGCTCGTGCTCCGTTTCTTTAGCATGCTCCGTGAGCAGGGCAAGTTCAGACTCCAGATTGTCTGGATCCTGTAGATCCGGAACCCACTTGGCTGAATCCTGATGGATGTCAGGTTCGGACTTGGCGCCTATCTCGGGCAACTCACGAGTCTTGGCTTGGACTGGACCCTGTCGGCGTTTTTTCTTGTCCCAAGAGTAGATACCCACCAGAAACAGGACGCCAACTATGAGCAGAAAAAAGCGCAGAAGGGTGCTGTCCATTAGGTGTACTCCTTCAATGTGATATTGACGGATTCAGCCCTTGAAAAGGGCCTGCCATTTTCTGCGAACTGCGCCTTGCGTTGGATCATATGGATAGCTCTGAATCCGTCAATATCACATTGGAGGAGTACTAAATTGCGGCAAGTTGGGCCGCCTCCTCCACATCGACTGTGACCAGACGCGAGACGCCCGGCTCATGCATGGTGACGCCGGAGAGCTGATGGGCGATCTCCATGGTGATCTTGTTATGGGTAATGATGACGAATTGTACCCGCTCCGACATCGTCTTCACCAAGTCGCAGAAACGTCCCACATTGGCATCATCCAGGGGTGCGTCCACCTCATCCAGCATGCAGAAGGGCGCCGGGTTGAGCTGAAAGATGGCGAACACCAGGGCCACCGCGGTGAGGGCCTTCTCTCCGCCGGATAGCAGGTGAATACTCGAATTACGTTTGCCTGGCGGGCGGGCCATCACGGTGACACCGGTGTCCAGCAGATCCTCGCCCGTCAGCTGCAGATAGGCGTGGCCGCCGCCGAACAGGCGCGGAAAAAGCTCTTTGATACCGGTATTGACCTGGTCGAAGGTCTCCTTGAAGCGGGTGCGGGTCTCCCGATCGATCTTGCGGATCGCGTTCTCCAGGGTCTCCAGGGACTGAGTAATATCCGCAAACTGTTCGTCCAGGTATTTCAACCGCTCGGACTGCTCCTGGAATTCGTCGATGGCCGCCAGGTTGATCGGCCCCAGCCGCTGAATACGTGTCGCGAGCCGCTCCACCCGTTCCTGCCAGTCCTTTTCACTCGCCGCTTCCGGCATCCCCGCGAACAGCGCCTGGGTCTCCAGGCCACTCTCCCGCAACTGCTCCTCCAGGGTCTTGCTGCGCACCAGTATCTCCTGGCGTTGCAGACGGCTCTGATCCAGCTCGCTACGCCGCTCCTGTACTCGCTGCTCGGCCTGATGGCGCGCCTGTTCCAGCTCGCGCAGTTCCAGGTCGACCCCTTCAAGCCCGCTGCGCACCGCCGCCAGTTCTTTCTCCACCTGCATGCGCTGACTGAGCTTCTCCTCCAGCTCCTGCGCCTGTTGCTTGAGCGGCCCCTCACTATGGGCAAGATGGCTCTGTAGCTCCTCCCGGCGCTGTAGCAGCTGAGCGAGTTGACCTTGCATACGGCCCAGATTCTGCACCAGGGACTGCTGTGCGGTCCTCATTGACTCGACCTGCAGCGCCACCTGGTGGCTGGTGCCACGCTGCTGGTTGAGCCGATCCCGGGACTGGGTCAGCTGATCCCGCAGCTGATCCCGACGCTGCACCAGGGCCTCCCGGCGACTGCCCAGGGTCTCCATCGCCTCCAGCGCCCGATGCAACCGCTCGCGGATATCCTGCATCAATTGATGGTCGGATTCGATCTGCTCCGCGATCTCGTTCTGTTCCTGCTGCAGCTGTTTCCGGCGCTGTTGCAGATGATCGGCGCGGGCGCGCTTGCCGCTCAGACCAGAGTGGATCTCGGAAAGTCGGCGGTTGACCTGGTTGAATGCACTCTGGGCCTGTTCCCGGACCTGCTCCGCCTCATGCAGATGGGTGCGCCCCTGCTCGACGGCATCGGCCATGGCCTCCACTTCGGCCTCCTGTCGTTCCAGCTGCTCCGCCAGTCGTCTCAATTCTTCTTCCCGGGCCAATACGCCGGCGCTCTCGTCCTCTTCCCGGACTACCCGCAGCCAGTTGGGGCCAACCCAGTGACCCTCCGGGGTGATGAGTGAAGTACCGGCAGTCAGGTGATGCCGTCTCCGCAGGGCGCTATCCAGATCTTCCGCCACCAGGACACCGGCCAACAGGCTATCCATCGACCAGGGGGCCTTGACCTTCGTCAGCAGGGAATCACTACTGGCCTGGATTGGAGGCTCGCTGCGAGACTGGGTGTCCCAAAGGGTCAGGGAGCCCTTTTCCAGCTCCGCCAGACTGCCTTTGAACTCGTCCAGATTGTCGACGCAGACCGCCTGCAGATGGAAACCCAGCACGATCTCCACCGCCCGCTGCCAGCGGGGCTCCACCTTCAACTCCTGGGCCAGACGGGTGGCCTGACTGAGATGGCTGCGTTCCAGCCAGGCAGAGATGCCCTCGCCCCGGTTACCCAGTGCCGCCTGCTGCAACGCCTCCAGCGAGGCCTTACGTCCCAGATTGGCCTGCAGCTCGGTGCGGGCCTGATCCAGACGCCGGGCCAGCTGACTATTATCCTCCCGTTGCCGGCTGATGCGCTCGACGGTCTCGGCGAGCTGCTCCTGCAAAGTCTCGACCCGGGCCTGCTGCTCGGCTTCGCGGTCCTCCAGCTCGGTGATCTCGCTCAGCAATTGGCTGTCGTCAAGCCGGCCGAGCTCGTCATTCAGCCGTTGCAGCCGGCGTTCCAGATTGGTTTCCTGTTGCTCCAGGTGATTGATGCGGGTGCGTTCCACCTGGGCCGTCTGGGCCGGTTCCGCCGCCTGCTGGTTGAACTGCTCCCACTCGGTCTGCCATGTCTGCATCGACTGCTCGGCCTGGGAGAGGCTATCGGCCAGCTCAGCCTCCATGGCACGGGCCTCTTCCAGCCGCGGCTCTGCCTCCCGCAGACTGCTGTTGAGCTCTTCCAGGCGCGTCTCATCCTGGGAATGGTGGGCCTCCGACTCCTGCCAGGCCTGCTCCACCTGTGCCAGATCCTGCTCCTGCTGGCGGCGGGTATCCCGGGCGAACTGGATCGCCTGCTCCAGGCCGGTGATCTCCGCCCCCAGGGCATAGAAACGCCCCTGTACCTCATTGAACAGATCGTTGGCCTCGGTGTGCCGTTCCCGGTCCGCCTCGATCTCCGACTCCAGCTTGCGCTGGGCCGCAAGGGCTGCCTCCAACTGGTTCTCCAGTTCCGCCAGCCTGCGCTCACGCTGCTGCAGCTCCTGGTCTAGGATATGCCAGCGCAGGGCCAGCAACTCCGCCTTGACCTGTCGCTCCTGCTGTTTCAGCAGCTGATACTTTTCCGCGGTGGCGGCCTGGCGCTGCAAATGCTGCAGCTGTTTCGCCACCTCGTCACGCAGATCAGTGAGCCGCTCCAGATTCTCCCGGGTGTGGCGAATACGGTTCTCGGTCTCGCGTCGGCGCTCCTTGTATTTCGAGATCCCGGCGGCCTCCTCGAGAAATACCCGCAACTCCTCGGGACGCGCCTCGATCAGGCGGGAGATCATGCCCTGCTCGATGATGGAGTAGCTGCGCGGTCCCAGGCCGGTGCCCAGAAAAAGATCGGTGATGTCACGGCGGCGGCAACGCACCCCGTTGAGATAATAGAGGGACTGGCCGTCCCGGGAGATCTGGCGTTTGACCTCGATGGTATTGTACTGGGCATACTGCCCGCCAGCGCGGCCTTCGGAGTTGTCGAAGATCAGCTCGATGGAGGCGGTGCCCACCGGTTTACGCACACTGGAGCCGTTGAAGATGACGTCCGCCATGGATTCACCACGCAGCATCTTGGCGGAGCTCTCCCCCATCACCCAGCGTACCGCATCGATCACATTGGATTTGCCGCAACCATTCGGCCCGACTATGCCCACCAGGTTACTGGGGATAGGCACCGTGGTGGGATCGACGAAAGATTTAAAGCCGGCGAGCTTGATTTTTTCCAAACGCATGGACGGTTAAGATACACGAAAGAATCCTATATATACAGAGAGCCATATAACTTTTAAATAACATTAATTATATTATTTATCTTTTTGTTTTAGTTAATATTATTTAACCCACTTCATACACTCTCTTGGCTTGCGTATAATCGGCACCCCATCACACCATCGAAATAGAAGAGAGCATGCCCAGCCAGCCAAGCAAAGACCTGGAAACCTTCGCCAATCCGCAACCGGAGCGGGACTACACCATCCGCATCCACATCCCGGAATTCACCTGCCTCTGCCCCAAGACCGGCCAGCCCGATTTTGCCGAGATGACCCTGGAGTATGTCCCGGACCGACTCTGCATGGAGCTGAAGGCCCTGAAGATGTACATCTGGTCGTTCCGGGACCAGGGCGCATTTCACGAAGCGATAACCAATGAGATTCTAGGCGATCTGGTTAGCGCGACCCAACCCCGCTTCATGCGGCTTACCGCCGAATTCAACGTACGCGGCGGCATCTACACCACCGTAGTCGCGGAGCACAAGGCCGATGACTGGACCGCACCCACCCCGATCACCCTCCCCTGACTGCTACATCGGCCTCGACCTGGGCACCTCCGGGGTGCGGGGGATCGCGATCGATGGGAAGCGGAACCCGGTGGCCGAGGCGGTTACCAGTCTGCCGACGCCCCACAGAGCAGAAGGCGGTATCAGCGAGCAGTCCCCGGAGATCTGGTGGGAGGGGGTATTGACGGTTCTGCGGGATCTGGCTGAGCAGCTGCGGGACCACAACGTAAAGGCCCTGGCCGTGGATGGCACCTCCTCCACCCTGTTGTTGAGCGATCCCACCGGCACCCCGCTCACCCCGGCACTGATGTACAACGATACCCGCGGTCGCGCCATGCTCACTGAGATTGCCGAGGCCGCACCGGCTAAGAGCCCGGTGCACAGCGCCTCTTCGAGCCTGGCGAAACTGCTCTTTCTCGAACCCCGGCTGACCTCCCGGGGGTTTCTCGCCCTGCACCAGGCCGACTGGATTCTCGGCAAGCTGAGCGGCCGGTTCGGCCTCAGCGACGAAAACAACTCCCTGAAACTGGGCTACGACCCGGTCAAAAGGAAATGGCCGGCCTGGATCAGCCAGCTCGACCTTCCGCATTCCTGCCTGCCCAAAGTCCATCCACCCGCGACAATCGTGGGCAGACTGTCGGACGAGGTGGCCCAGCTCACCGGACTACCCGGCTGTATCCGGCTGGTGACCGGTACCACCGACAGCAATGCGGCCACCCTGGCGGCCGGGGCGGAGCGGATCGGCGACGCAGTCACCTCCCTCGGTAGCACCCTGGTGTTGAAGATCCTCTCCGACCAGCCGGTCAACGCCCCGGAATACGGGGTCTACAGCCATCGGCTCGGAGACCGCTGGCTGGTGGGTGGGGCATCGAACAGCGGCGGCGCTGTCACCGCCGCCTATTTCACCCCCGAGGAGATGGTACAACTGACCCGCAAGATGAACCCGGACAATCCCACCGGCCTCGACTACTACCCCCTGCTGCAACCGGGCGAGCGCTTTCCGCTCAACGACCCGGACTACCCACCCCGCCTTCTGCCGAAAGCCAACAATCGAATGGATTTTTTCCAGGGTATTCTTGAGGGTATCGCGCAAATCGAGAAACAGGGTTATGAGTTGCTGCAGCAGCTGGGAACCCCCAAACCCAACCAAGTCATCTCCATTGGTGGCGGCGCGGCAAACGAACCCTGGCGCAGAATCCGGCAAAGAATGCTGGGAATTCCGGTCACCAGGGCAGCGCAATCCCAAGCCGCCTATGGCACGGCGCTGTTGGCGCTGCAGGGCTGTGGATAAGAAAGTAGGGCGGAAACCCATTTCCGCCACCCCGCCGGTGCGGTGTTTGTCGGCATGGGATGCCGACCTACAGATCTGATCGTTTCGCGCAATTCGCCAATCTACCGAATCAATAGATCGCTTTTTCGTTCGAGAAGATTGACCGTGAAGAAGCAGGTGCCGCCAGGCACTCGATAGCGGAGATAATCGGGCATACGGGCTATCCACTTCGGGCATATTGGGATTATGCCAGCCGTCCCCATACAGCGGAAGGCGCTGCGCTTTTCCGCCCTACAAGTTCTGTCATGGTGCGACTAGGTGAAAAGCGGTCGATTCGACTGTTGAATTTGCTGTGGACTTTATAGAGAAGGTCTTTTAGTCTTCTTTTTACGTTAAGTCGCAAGATTGAGGATGATGACGATAGCTCGCAAGAAATACGCGACAACGAATGCATCAGGGAAAAGTCTAGGTCAGTGGGCACTGCCGGCTCTTATCGGTGCTTTGTTGATTGGGTGTGGTTCGGTATCGACACGTTTTGTCTCCGGTCTATCGGCAGAAGATCGCGCTTTGGCAGCCGAGCTGCCAGTATACCGCGAGAGGCTTCCAGAGGGGTCCTATAAACTCGTGGGGCCAGTTAACGGCTTGTCTTGCCAGCTTACCCACGACGATCAATATCGGGTGTCTGAGGAAAATGCCATAGAGGAACTTAGGCGGGCGACCTTCAAGGCTGGTGCGAACGCAGTGATGGGAGTCCGCTGCGATGTTTTGAAGCAGGGCCAGGGCACACGCAGTTGCTTCCGCTCTATCGAGTGCCGAGGCAGCGCCGTACAGACTACCCCCGCGAGCAAGTAGG
>CBDVCD010000112.1:0-10114 GCA_965372385.1 uncultured Gammaproteobacteria bacterium
TCAATAAGTTAGTGTCGATTGAAATAGAAACCAACACTTAACGCAGACATAGCCTTTTTCAATGTCTCTATTGCTCTGTTTGAAAGCGGGATGGTTCGAGGGATTTCTGTCTTAGTAATAGGGATGGAGAGTGTTTGAGAAGTCCAGTTGATGTGTTTCCACAGCATGGAAGCTATCTCTCCCCTTCGCATTCCAGTTTCAATGGCAAATGTGACCAATGAACCAGCAGTGGAATCAGAGCAGAGTAGACCAAGTTCTTTACTGGTTGCTCTCCTATCTCGTCCCTTCGGCCTGGAGGGTAAGCGTACTCGTACAACAGGATTACCCTGAGGGAGGTTGATTCCCCATTCCTTTAATGCTGTGTTGAATAATCGCTGAAGGAATAGAAGGTCTTTCCGGGCTGTCTCTGTGCTGACTGATTTAAGACGTTTTTCACGGTGTCGAGAGAGCAGGGCAGGGGTGATGCTGGCTAGGTTATGTTTGCCTAATTCCTCCTTTAACGTGCCTATCAGTGAACGAACCGGTTGTTGTGATTTTTTGTCTGGTAGGATTTCAGCTTCATACCTGTCCAGCAGTTCAGAGAGGAGGGTGGTTCGTGCTGTAGAGATGTCGAGAAACACCCCCTGTTCCATCTCAGATTCAACTTTCTTCGCCCATTGCTGAGCTGTCTTCTTGCTAGTGAAGGATTTCGATTGAACTGGATAACCTAGTTTTCTTACCTTAACCTGGAATTTTCCTGACTTGCGTTGTGTGATGGTTGCCATGGTAACTGTCCCCGTATTGTCCCAAGATACGAGAGCTGTTACTTAACCTGCAGATAAATAAGCAGAATAAAGACACCACCTATCGCTTAGGAGGCGATTGCTCTATCCTGCTGAGCTACGAGGGCAATGGCTGGCGATTATAACAAGAGCCAGACATCAGGCCTATCGTCCTTGAGAATGAGGCATTTGCCAATGCTAATTTATACAGGGTGTGCGCTCACACAAGGTTTCAAGCCATTCATTATTCTTGAACCTCAGTTTCAGCTTGCAGGGCAGACACTGGTTTAGCTCGCCTGCTAGGGTGATACCTACACCGGTCAAAATCAGGCTCCAGAAGACGGCGTCTATCCATGCATAGTGAGCCAATCCCTCCAGACCGTAGGTGAGATAGGAGGCAAGTCCAAAAAGCATGGCGGCAATCAATCCAAACAATACAGGTAACATGATCATTAACCTCTAGTTGGTGTAGCATTAAAAAATAATCAAATACTAATTCATGCTCATAATCTCTGATTACCAACGCATGAAAAGGTTCCAGATTCAGTTGGATATTATCCCTTCAGTATCACTGAATCGATCCGCTTGAAAGTGATGTAACATATTGTTATTTATTAATATAATCTGATCGGATTGGTGGCTTATGGGTGCCTTAATGGAACAGGAAAATCGTAAACAAAGCCTGATTTTGCTCAAATAGTGTGATCTAGTACCTTTTCCTGATCAAAGCGAAATTGGCCTTAAGCTGAACTATAAGGGAGTTTCAGACTGCTTTAAGATAGGCTCAACTAACCAAGGGAATATTGACATGCTTGATGCCGACCATCTTCTTGAACCCTCCAGCTTTCCCTCCCATTGCATACCTCAGTGACATCCGTGCGTTATACACACGCTGCTTTACTGGTTTTTGCCAAAGCACCGATTGATGGTTTCGTCAAAACACGTTTAATCCCCGCATTGGGGAAAAGTGGGGCAACACAACTCTACCGAAGGCTTCTCCACCGGTTGGTCCACGGGTTGGTGCGGGAGCAATTGGCGGCCATCGAGCTCTGGTGTGCACCAGACTCGACTCACCCTGATTTTGCTAGGCTTCAACAACTTTCCGGGGTCAGCCTCCACAAGCAAGAGAGTGGCGACCTGGGTGAGCGAATGTATCACGCAGTGCAGGAGTCACTTGGCCGCTACCAGCATGTGATCCTGCTTGGAGTTGACTGCCCGGCGTTGACTATGACCCAGTTTGAACAGGCTCTCAGTTGGTTGGATGAGGGCACGGATGCGGTGCTTGGGCCCGTGGAGGATGGAGGTTATGCCCTGTTGGGAATCAGTCAGGCTGCAGACTGTCTGTTCACGGGAATACCCTGGAGTACGGATAAGGTTGCTGAACTGACTCGTCAGTGCCTGAGGCACATGAACTGGAACTGGCGGGAGTTACCGGTGGCGTGGGATGTCGATCGGCCCGAGGATCTTGCACGATTGCGGGAACTGCAGATCGATCTCTAAGCGTTCTGTCCAATGTCCCGTAGCCGGGAAAACCGCATCCTCGATCAGGCCTTGCCAAGTGAGCTCGAGAGGTGATTGGATTGGGATTCACCGGCACGACCATAGGTTTTCTGGTCCACGGAAACACCCTGCAACAGGTCGAGGGCATGGGAAACCTGTTGCTTACTCAAGGCGAGTATACTGCCGTTGATGGTGTTCTGCTTGCGGCTGGCTTCGAGCAGGTTTTCAAGTCTGCTCCAAAGCTCTCTGACCTGGGTAGGGGCGGCAAGATTTTCCAGAAATGCTTCGACACCCTGCCGGTCGGGAGGGTACCCCATCTGCCCCAATAATTGATTATGTTCAGATACCACAGTTTCAAGTATTTCAATCTGCTGTTGCTTGTGTTGAGTCAGTCGCACCAATGGGGCCGGGTTGGTGCCCTGCAGTAACTGGTACTCCTCCTCAAGGATGCTGAGCAGCCCCTGGGTATGTTCGACCTCGGTCAACAGAAGCTCGGAAAAGGCTTTCGCTAGATTGGTTATGCTGTCCATCTCCACAGATCCGATTTAAGGCAGAGAGATTTCCATGCTCAGTAGTTTGTTGGCTGAGCTATCAGGGTCGATGCGGAAACTGCCTGTGGCCAGTTGTCGCTGCACCTCTTCCACCAGTTGCGCATCCACAACAGACATCTGGGCGATACGACTCTCCAGCTGCTGTAACTGTGATGCAGAGCTGGTGAGACTAATGGTGTCAGTGCTGGTGGCAGTGGTGCGGTTTGAAGATCTGGCGTCTGAACTTGCATCGGTGCGATCAATGGTGCTGCTTCCTCCTGGGCCTTTGAGGCTTCCACTGGATAGACTGCTGATCTTGACTGCCATAGCACACCTAGTTGATTGCAAATGTCCTAGCTGGAGTCGGCATCTCTATTGAATACTTTAACAACGAGAGTATAGGCTGGATGTCAATCAATCCGGACAATTCCGGCGGAAACTACCCTGGCATCCAGCTTCTTTTTTGAGCTTAGATTCTGTATTGGTATCAATTCACCAGGATTCCCACTTCGCATTGCCTTGCCCTTCATTCTCACTTCAACACCTCCACTGCCCGCCAGAATGGTGATTTTCTGCCCCCGTTTGATGGTCTTCCAGACCACCAACAGGCCGGGAGTGATGACCTGATCTCGACGCAGGCTGCGTTTAAGGGTTCTGCCCACCACTTGGTTCAAGGCATCAAAATGGCCCCGCAGCAGGTTACTGGTATCCCGTTCCAACAGCCTGACATCGCTCGGTTCGATCGGGGCACCACGGCTCAAGTCCCGTACGGCGATGACTACCGGGCCTTGAACGGTAATATTCGCCTTGACATAGAGGGTCCAGGGCTTGGGTGCATGACAGCGGACACCCACCGTGGTCTTGCCCATCGTCTTGGAACCGGAGGGAAGGAAGGTTTCCAGTGGCTCAGCGCATTGGATCAGCCGTAAGCGATGATCCAGTGATGTAATCGCTATACTGGACTTGCCGATCTGATGAGCCAATGCTTCCACAAGGTGACTTTTTACCGCGGCAAGAATCGAGTCGTGAGATTGAGCCTGATTCGGGTCGGAAAGGGTAGGCGTGGTGACGAGTGTCAGCGCCAACAGAACTGAGGATCGTATGTTGTGCGACTTCATGCTCGATATGCCTGATATTTGACGATACGAAGGTATATCTGTTTGAAGCAACAAGCATGCCGTGTATGGGATCAGGGTCTTTCTTGCTATTAAAGCTACTTTTTCTGCTGCCGACACAAGACATCATGGAGTGACTCTTCCCATACGTATGACGCAGGAGAAGTTAGATGGCTGGTTTGCTAGATGGTGTCGATCAGAGAACCCGCATGGCCGGGCAGAACCGCCTGGACATGCTGATGTTTCGGCTGAAGGGGCGTCAACGATTCGGCATCAATGTATTCAAGGTCAAGGAAGTGGTTCAGTGCCCATTACTGACTGAGCTGCCAGGCGCCAATCCAGTTATCCGGGGTGGCGCCAGCCTGAGGGGGAAGAATATCCCGGTAATGGATATATCCCATGCGATAGGTGGCCCAATGATGGGGAAGCCGCAAGATCATTTCATCATTATCATAGAATAATCAGCATTTCATGCGGCGGGAAGCAACCACAGTCTCCATCAGGCCTGAGGAATACCGGGTCTTTCAGGATTTTCTTCAGCAGGCCTGTGGCATCATGCTGGGCAGCGGTAAGGAGTATCTTATCACCAGCCGGCTCAACGGTTTGATGGTAGAGCTGGGTATCGACAGTTTCGCTGGGTTGTTGGAGCGGCTGAGATCGGCGGGCCAGATCCGACTGAAGGCCCTGGTGATCAATGCGATGACCACCAACGAGACCTTCTGGTTTCGTGACATAAGCCACTTCAACCTTCTGCAGGAGCAGCTACTACCAGAGCTGAATTCACGGATAGGGGGCTCGATTCGCATCTGGTCAGCCGCCTGTTCCAGCGGTCAGGAACCCTACAACATCAGCATGGTTGTCGAGGACTATCAACGTAGCTCCGTATCAGAAAGAAAGCGACCGGTGGAGATTCTGGCCACCGACATCTCCACCAAGGTCTTGGAAGAGGCCCGTCAAGGGCTCTACTGCGGTATGTCCATTGACCGTGGTCTCACGGCTGAACAGCATCAGCGCTACTTCATTACCAGAGATAGCTGCCTGGAGGTGCGTCCGGAGATCCGGCGTCGGGTCCAGTTTCGTGAGCTCAATCTGACCCATGGTTTTGAATCCCTCGGTCGATTCGACGCGATCTTCTGCCGCAATGTGTTGATCTACTTCTCCAATGAACTGAAGCGGAACATCGTGAACCGGCTTGCCCGGGCGCTCAATCCTGGTGGATATCTCTTTCTTGGCTCCACCGAGTCAATAAATCAGCTTACGGACAGGTTTCAGATGCTGGTCAGTGGTGGCGGAATCTCCTACCGTCTGAAAGACTGATCCGGCAACCCTTGCCGCTCAACGGCAGAACCTTGCCGTATTAACCCGAAAAATTCACCCGTCCACAGTTATTTTCATCCATGAACGATGATCCCGGCACGATCATCACGTTCATGGGTGAAATTTTCGGGTTAATCCGACGCTACCAACTGAAAACTGACCGCCGATCACTGTCTTGGCACGATATCTGCTGCTTCCGAGGAGAATCATTTGCTTCGGAGTACGCAATGAATTTCGATGACGCATTCGGTATCCACCCCCAGGCCTTGATGCTGCGAGCACGCCGCAGTGAGGTGATCGCCAGCAATCTGGCCAATGCGGATACCCCAGGATACAAGGCCCGGGATTTCGATTTTCACCAGCTCCTCAAGCGGGAGACCGAAGGCTCCGTCCGGGTACACACCACCAGTCAGCGTCACATCCAACCCGACAACGGTCTGATACCGCCGGCACAGATGCTCTATCGGACCCCCATGCAGCCCTCTCTGGATGGCAACACCGTGGACACCGAACAGGAGCATACCGCCTTCTCCGCCAATGCCATGGAGTATCAGGCCAGTCTCAGTTTTCTCAACGGCAAGATCAGCGGCCTGCGTAAGGCTATCCGGGGTGATTAATGCTGCGTCAATATCATATCGAAGGAGCATTCAATGTCCATGTTCAAGATCTTTGATACCGCCGCTACTGGCATGAGCGCCCAGAGTCTGCGTCTCAATCTGGTGGCCAGCAATATGGCGAATGCGGATTCGGTCAGCAGTAGTATCGACCAGACCTACCGAGCACGTCAGCCGGTTTTCCGGGCCATGCTGGATCAGGCCAATGTGGATGCCCCGGCGCTAGGCGTGAAGATGGTCGGTGTGGTGGAGAGCCAGGCGCCGTTGGTTAAAGAGTATTCCCCCAACCATCCGTTGGCGGATGAGGAGGGTTATATCTTCCGGCCCAACGTCAACCTGGTGGAGGAGATGGCCAATATGATGTCAGCTTCCCGCTCCTACCAGAGCAATGTGGAAGTGGCGAGCGCCGCCAAACAGTTACTCATGGCCACCCTGCGTATGGGCCAGTAAGGAGTCGAACATGAACAGTGTCAGCAACGATAGCGATCTCTATACCAGTCTGGGCCTGACCGGTGCTCAGCAACAACCTTCCGAGAACGATGGCCTGCAGTTGGAGGATTTCATGAAACTGATGGTCACCGAGCTGACCCATCAGGACCCTTTCAAACCGATGGGAAATACCGAGCTGGCAACCCAGATCTCCCAGTTCGCCACAGTAGCGGGGATCTCTGACCTGAACAACTCCTTCGACAGTCTGAGTAGCAGCATTACCTCCGATCAGGCCCTGCAGGCCGCCAATCTGGTGGGACGTGACGTGCTGGTAGCCGGCAATCTGGGTTGGCTCTCGAATGGGGGCAATGTGCAGGGCAGTGTGGAACTGCCTTCCTCGGCCAGCAATGTGAGAGTGCGCATCACCGATGCCAATGGCGCCCTGGTACGTGAGCTGGAATTGGGAACTCATGAGGCGGGCGAGGTTTCCTTCAACTGGGATGGCTACAACGATTCCGGTGACTACATGCCTGCCGGGCTCTATCAGATCAGCGCCCCGGCCATGGTGGATGATGTGGAGATGGCGCCAAATGTGCTGGTCTCCGCCCAGGTGGAAAGCGTGAGTCTGGGTGGCGTCGGTGGCGTCAGCCTCAACCTCGCCGGCCTCGGGCAGGTACCCATGAGTGATATCGCACAGATTCAGTAAGCGGATTTAGCAATAGACAAACCTACGCCTTCTCGCGGGAAGGGATTATCGAACAGACAGGAGAAGATCCATGGCATTTCGTATCGCACTGAGTGGACTGGAAGCGGCCTCCACCGATCTGGAGGTAACCGGTCATAATATCGCCAACGCCAGCACAGTCGGCTTCAAGGAGTCCCGCGCCGAGTTCGCGGATATCTATGCCAACTCCATCAATGATGTGAGCGCCTCGGTGGCTGGTCGGGGTGTCAGGGTCACCCGGGTGGCCCAGCAGTTCAGCCAGGGCAGTATCGACTTCACCTCCAATAATCTCGACCTGGGTCTCAATGGGGAAGGCTTCTTCGTCATGCAGGATACGGATGGCGGTCAGACCTATACCCGTGCCGGCGCCTTCAGTGTCGACCGGGATGGATTTGTAGTCGACCATACCCAGGCACGTTTACAGGTCTTTCCGCGTATTGGCTCGACCGGAAATCTGTTCAATACCGGTGCGACCACGGACCTCAATCTGCCGGTCGTTTCAGGCACCCCGCAACCAACCTCTGAGATTACTGCATCACTGAATCTCAGTGCCGCGGAAAGCCCGCCTACTGTTCTCTTGGATCCCACAGTGCCAGGTTTTACTTTTCCGCCTGATCCCTTGAGTTATAACCACTCAACCGCCACCACGATCTACGACTCTCTGGGTACCTCCCATACTGCCACCATGTTCTATCGCAAGGATGCCGATAATGACTGGAGTGCGTACACCTTTGTCGATGGTGTCAATGTTACGGTCAACGGAAACCCCGCCGCGGATATTCAGTTCACGACCAGTGGAGCCTTGGATACCACTCTGGGTGATGTCAATGCGCTTGGACAAATTACTATTGACGACTTTACCCCTTCCGGTGGTGGGTCCGTGATCTCCGGGCTAACCATGGATTACAGTTCAACCACTCAGTTCGGTTCAGGCTTTGCCGTCAACGAACTGACCCAGGATGGGTTTACCTCCGGTCGTCTCAGCGGGGTCGAAGTGGATAGCACGGGGGTGGTCTTTGCGCGCTTCACCAATGGTCAGTCAGAGCCTTTGGGTAAGATCGCCCTGGCGCGCTTCAACAGCAATCAGGGTCTGCGCCAGATCGGTGATACCAGCTGGGCTGAATCATTTGCTTCGGGCGATGTGCAGTTGGGCGAGGCGGGTACCTCCAGCTTTGGCCTGTTACAGTCCGGCGCGCTGGAGAACTCCAATGTGGATATCGCCCAGCAGTTGGTCAACCTGATCACGGCCCAGCGTAACTTCCAGGCCAATGCCCAGGTGATCACCACCGCCGATGCGGTTACCCAGGCGGTCATCAATCTCCGTTAATGACTGAAAGGTAGATAAACAGGAGCAGACCATGGACCGTATGTTGTATGTCGCCATGAGTGGGGCCAAAGAGACCCTGCTGGCCCAGGCCAGCAACGCCAACAACCTGGCCAACGTAAATACGCCGGGTTTTATGGAGGATCTGAACCAGTTTCGCAGCATGCCGGTGTTCGGACCGGGTTATCCCACCCGGGTCTATGCCTTGGATGAGCGCCCTGACATCAACTTCCACAAAGGCTCGCTGCAGTCGACCGGCAATCCCATGGATGTGGCGGTGAAGGGGCAGGGTTACCTCGCGGTGCAGGCCCCGGATGGTACCGAGGCCTATACCCGCCGGGGTGATCTGAAGGTTGATGTCAACGGTGTCGTCACCACCGGCGAGGGTTTGCCGGTGATCGGCAATGGCGGGCCGATCGCCTTGCCGCCCCATGAACGGATCGAGATCGCCGCCGACGGCACCATCACCATCCTGCCTGAAGGATCGACGCCTGAAGCGCTGGCGATCATCGACCGCATCAAGTTGGTCAATCCCCCAGCACAGGATCTGATGAAAGGCGAGGATGGACTGATGCGGTTCAGGGACGGCAGCAATGCACCCGCCGAAGCTGAGATGCAGTTGGTTTCAGGCGCCATCGAAAGCAGTAACGTCAATGTGGCGGACTCCTTGGTCGACATGATCGAGCTTTCGCGTAAGTTTGAGTTTCAGGTCAGGATGATGAAGACCGCCCAGGAGCTGGATGCTTCATCGGCAAAACTCATGCAGCAGAGCTGATCTTGGCAGGTTAATTGCACCTTATTTAATAAGTGACAAGATTTTAACGGGCAAGAGGACAACACTATGTATCCGGCACTCTGGATCGCCAAGACGGGTTTGGACGCACAACAGACCAATATGTCGGTCATCGCGCACAATCTCTCCAATGTCAACACTACCGGTTATAAAAGAGATCGGGCGGTGTTCAACGACCTGATCTATCAGAACATGCGCCAGGTCGGTGCCCAGTCCTCCGAAACCACCGAGCTGCCATCCGGTCTGATGGTGGGTACCGGCGTAAGGGTGGTGGCGACCCAGAAGACCCACAGCCAGGGCAATATCGTGCAAACTGGCAACTCCCTGGATGTGGCGGTTCAGGGTAAGGGGTATTTTCAGGTGCTGCATCCCGATGGCAACATCGTCTATTCGCGGGATGGCACCTTCAGTCTCACCGCCGACGGGGAGGTGGTTACCCCCAGCGGTTATGAACTACAGCCAGCCATGACGGTACCGACGGATGCCACCAGTATCACCATTGGATCCGATGGGGTGGTCTCCGCCATGCAGGCCGGCAACAATACGCCCACCCAGATCGGCCAAATCGAACTGGCCTATTTCGTCAACCCCCAGGGCCTGGAGCCTATCGGCGACAATCTGTTTCGGGAGACCAACGCCAGTGGCGGGGTGAACACGGCAATTCCCGGCACCGACAGCACCGGTAGCCTGATCCAGGGCGCACTGGAGAGTTCCAATGTCAATGTGGCGGAAGAGCTGGTCAACATGATCGAGACCCAGCGGGCCTATGAGATGAACTCCAAGGTGCTCTCCACCACCGATGAGATGCTCTCTTATATAAACAATCAGCTCTGACGCATGTACTCCGTAAAGGTCGTATTGGTGGGTTCAGTTGATCTGTCAGCGCCCATGGCTGCGTACGCCTCTTGCAAAGGACTATGGCCATTCGCTGCGAGGCGTGCCTTGCCATGAACGCTGACAGATCAACCCTTCGGGCGCTACTGTGGTGTTCCGCCACTGCGTTACAG
>CBDVCD010000113.1:0-10039 GCA_965372385.1 uncultured Gammaproteobacteria bacterium
ACCAGCCCGGGCAACACCCAGAGAGACATCACCAGCGAAAAGACCACGTAGGACCAGATATACACTTCCATCCGCTGAAGCTCGGTCAGGCTCATGGTCCCCGCTGCACTGGCGGTAATGGCAAACACGCCGATCGGTGTCAGTTTGACGATGAAATTGGCCACCCGCATCAAGGCATCGATCAAGATATCCATGCCGTTGAGCAGAGATTCCTTGTTGCCGATGCCGATCAGGGCAATACCCATGGCGATACTGAACAGGACCACCGCGGGCACCAGGTTGTTCGCCAGGGCATAGAAAGGATTGGCCGGGATATACAAGCCGAGAAAATCAATTTCCTGCCGGGTCTCGGTATGCGAGGTACTGAAGAACGTAGCGTTCTCCCAATCCGGGAAGGTAAAGGGAAACAGGAAAACCACCGCGAGGCTGATCACCCACAACAATAACAACAACAGGCCTCCTTTTCTGGCCAGCCTGAGCGCTTCGTGATAGCTTAGACGACCCAGCCCGGCGATCATGGACAGCATGACATACGGCAAGACTGTCATCTGCAGCAAGGCAATCCAGGCTTTGCCGATCACGTCGAGAAATCCCACCATCTCACCAAAAAACAGGCCCATGGCAATGCCCAGTGCAAGACCGATAAAAATCATGCCGGAGAGGCCCGGGCGGAAGGCGGAATGTTTCCTCGACGAATGCATGGTATGTGGAGTCCCGTATACGGTGTTGGCGATGGTCGCTATCGGTTCACAGCAGGCCCTCGCGTTCCTCGCTGGACAATGTGAAGTGGTAGACAGCCAAGGGGAATACCCTGGCGACGGAGTATGAACTCATGGCAGAACTATTCGCGCCCGCCTTATTTAACCTGTCATAGCCTTTACAAATAGAAATAATTAATGGTTTAGAGAGCGGTAACCGCGCGAAAAACTCAAGCCCAAGCCGATAAAATGACTTTATCGATTCACCTTGCGTGTTCGCGTTTAGTTTCTTGCTCGTCTCGAGTTCCGGGATGTCTTCCCGATGGGGTAAATCCAACCTGTCGCATGAGATGTCCGCAGGGCGGCATCGAATCAGCTGCATCAGATAGTGGACCCATGGGCCATCCGGGAGGGTGCCTCAAGACTAGAATCGGGTCTCTTTGGGACCACAGGTTAAAACGAAGGTCACCCCGCCAGAAAACGCCTACTGAGCTTCTCAATTAAGTTTCAGGTGGTTGTCTTTACCTCCTCATCTGATTCACGTGCCACTAATGCCACCTTCCACCAGCAGGTCCATGATGTCATCGCTACCAAAGCTGATCAACAGGTATGTCAGACAACATACTATCACCTGGTCGAATTTAACTCGCATGTCACTCACCGCTCTCTCTGCAATCTTTTTATGGCTATATCGTAAAATATGCAGATTTCCACCGTTCTAATTCCTTCTTCCACAGACTCGATTTAATGCGTATATTGAATTGGAATGTGGTTCCTCGGCGATAGATTCAAGCAAATCGACTGCTACTATGCGGTTCATTGCGCGGGAAGAACTTGCTAGTCAATGCAACGGAATAACGCATGCTGAACTCTCCGCCCCTGCCGTGGAATTGGTTGCTGGAGGCAGAAGCATTCCGCCAACCAGGCCCGGTAACAAAACCGGCAACAAGCTGAAACCTGGAATATAAAAAATGAAGAATCTACTGCCGCCATTTCCCATATCGGCCCTGAATCGAACCAGGGCTATTTTGATATTGGGCGCCTTTCTTCTCTTTGTGATGGCGCTTCCCGTGCTGGCTGAGGCAGAACCGGATGCAGAGGCTATCAACTGGCTGAACCTCGCTATGGGGTTGTTTGGCGGACTGGCCATGTTCCTGTTTGGCATGGAGCAGATGTCCGAAGGGCTCAAGGCAGCCGCGGGCGAGACGCTCAAGGATGTGCTTTCCCGCCTGACCAAGAATCGCTTTATGGGTGCGCTGACCGGTGCCTTTGTTACCGCGGTACTCAACTCCTCGTCGGTCACCACGGTGCTGGTGGTTGGGTTTATCTCTGCCGGTTTTATGACCCTCGCCCAATCGGTGGGTGTCATCATGGGGGCCAATATTGGCAGTACCTTTACTGCACAGATCGTGGCCTTCAACATAACCCAGTATGCGTTGATCATGGTCGCCATCGGTTTCCTCATGCTGTTTACCGGTAAAGCTGAAAATACCCGGCATTACGGCAGCATGGTCATGGGACTGGGGCTGGTCTTTTATGGCATGGGAGTGATGGGCGATGCCATGCTGCCATTGCGCAGCTACCAGCCATTCCTTGACCTCATGGTCAGGATGGAAAACCCACTGCTGGGTATCCTGATCGGGGCGGTATTCACAGGTCTGGTGCAGTCCTCGGCAGCAACCACCGGCATCGCGATTGTGATGGCATCATCCGGTCTTATTACCCTGCCGGCCGGGATTGCACTGGCCTTTGGCGCCAATATAGGCACCTGTGTTACCGCCATCCTGGCATCCCTGGGCAAGCCGGTGGCGGCGGTGCGCGCGGCGGTGGTACACATCATATTCAATATTGCCGGTGTATTGCTCTGGGTTATGTTTATTCCGCAGCTGGCCGATTTCATCGTATCGATCTCGCCGAGTTCCCCCGAGCTGGCCGGCAAGGCGCGGATGGCGGCCGAGGTGCCACGCCAGATAGCCAATGCCCATACGGTGTTCAATATAGCCAATACCCTGCTGTTCATCGGCTTCACCACCTTTTTTGCGCGTCTGGTGGAGAAACTGGTGCCGGAGCGGCCGGTGGAGGAGAAGATCATCATCGAGCCCCGTTTCCTGGAAGAGGATATGGTCAGGGTTCCGGCCATGGCGCTTGAGCAGGTAAGATTTGAACTCGGTCACATGGGTGAGATTATCAAGCAGATGTTCTCGACCCTGCGTTCAGGGGTACGCGAAGAGGACAAGCAGAAATGCGATGCGGTACTGAAACTGGACGACCAGGTGGACATTTTGCACGACGCTATCCTCGAATACCTGAGTGAGGTACGCCAGGAGCCTCTGACGGACAAGCAAAGTGACCGCTTTCAGGCATTGATGAGCGCCACGGTAAACCTGGAGAACCTGGCAAATATTATCAACTACGAATTGGTGGATATAGGTAAGGGCTTCATTGATCTGGAGGGTGAACCCAGCGAGGCTACCCGCTTGTTGTTGACCGATCTGGCGGACAAGGTCAGTCAGGCGGTTGACCAGGTAGTCCGGGCGGTGCGGGAGGATGATGAGAAGGCCGCGGAAGAGGTCATTATGGTGAAGGATGAGATTCGCCGGATTGCCGAGGAGTTTCTCATACGTCAGTCCGAGCGTTTTGGTATTCAAGAGAGTGGGCATCTCAATCTGGTGCGGCTGGAGATGGAGCTGCTGGATAAACTGCGCGGTATCTATACCCTGGCCAAGCGCATCGCCAAGGATTTCGTGCCCGATGAAGTGGCGAGCAAGGCGTGAGTTAGGCAAGGGTATCAAGCGGATTTTATTGCCGCGTTGATCACGTGGTTCTGTAAGTTCTCAACAATTGGTGATACATCAATTCCTCCCCCTTTAGCAAAGGGGGATTGAGGGGGATTCGTGTTCAGCGAAACAGGCAGGCCAACAGGAAACCCGGGGTGTTCGCCGGCGCGGTGGCACGAAAGGTCAAGACAACGATTCTCGATCTGGCACAATCCATCACTTCAGGGTGGCAAGAATCCACCCTCACAGATCTAACAGGACAAGTTCATGAATCACTCCGCAGACAGCGAACGGGAACCAGCATCGAGCAATACTCCCATCGATATCGCAATTCGCATTGGCCTCATCGTTTTGCTCGCATTCTGGTGTCTGCAAATCGCCGCACCGTTTATCGGCCCGGTCCTCTGGGGCATCATCATTGCCATTGGCAGCTATCCATTGTATCGCTGGCTACAAGCCAAGCTGGGGTTAAGCGATGGGCTGACGGCAACCCTCTACACCCTGCTGTTGCTGGCCATCCTGATCACGCCGACCGTAATCCTGACCGGCTCCTTGGTAGATCAGGCACAGGATCTGTCCAAGGATCTGCAGAACGATACCCTGACCATTCCCGCTCCACCGGAGAGTGTGGCTGGTTGGCCGATCATCGGCGAGAAGTTGTCGGCATTCTGGACCCAGGCCTCGTTGGACCCAAAGGGCACCCTGGGGAAGATCGAGCCACAACTCAAAAAGATGGGTAAATGGCTTATCCAGGCCGCGGCCGGCGCCGGGCTTGGGATCTTGATGTTCGTGTTCTCAATCATCATCGCCGGAGTGTTCCTGGCCACGGCGCAAGGAGGGCGACGCGCGGCGGAGACGATATTGACCCGCCTCATCGGTGAAAAAGGCAAGGATATGACGGACCTGGCACAGGCCACGGTCAATAGCGTGGTCAATGGCATCCTCGGTATCGCCATACTGCAGGCGCTGCTGGCGGGGCTGGGCTTCGTTGCCATGGACATTCCCGGGGCCGGCGCCCTGGCCCTGGTCTGCCTGGTGCTAGCCGTGGTACAGATCGACATCCTGCTGATCCTCATCCCCCTGTCCATTTATGCGTTTTCCACCGCCGGAACGGGCGCCGCGATTGCCTTCCTGGTGTGGAATCTGGCCGTTGGCCTGATGAACAATGTGCTCAAGCCCATCCTCCTCGCGCGGGGCGTTCAGGCCCCCATGGCGGTTATCTTCATCGGCGCCATCGGCGGCCTGCTTGCCCATGGCATCATCGGCCTGTTTGTCGGCGCGGTGGTGTTCGTGCTGGGTTACACCCTGTTTATCGCCTGGCTGGAAGATACCAAAGCCGCGCAGCAGGATGCTCAGTTGCGGGCAGACTGAGGGGGACAAATTCAGCAAGTAGCCTGGGTGGAGTTTACGAAACCCGGATTTCGTAAACTCCACCCAGGCTACATGAGGATTTGAACATCCGGAAGACCGGAAACCTCACCAACACCTGGTACTCCCCACCAGGTGCTTCTTGTTTTTCACAGGATATCATGCTCAGTGCCTTCAAGGTCGAGACGGATATGCTTTGAGCTTGGTTTGGCTAGATTTCCCGCAACCCCTCGGAGGGCTCGATGCGGGCAGCGCGATATCCAGCCATACCCGCGGCCAGGAAGGCACAGGCGATAGTCAGACCTAATGCAATCAGGAAATGTTCAGGCAACAGCTGGCAGACATTGTCTCCCTGTTCCAGCTGATCGGTGAACATCCGGTTGATGAGATGAGCGACCCCCAAAAAGATCAACGATGCCATGACCCAGCCCAGGGTGGCTGTATAGAGAGACTGGATCACCGGGAACCAGACGATATCACCGGTGCGAAACCCAACCAGACGCAGCACACTCAACTCCTTGCGTTTGCGGTCCACATTCGCCCACAGGCTGGCCCCCAGAGAGAATGAAAAACCAACCAGCCCGATCACCGCGATCACCCAGAAGACCGCTGTCAGGTTGCGGTCCATATCGCTCACGATCTCAATATCGGCGGCGCGGGTACGCACCCCTATGCCGATCTTTTCCAGCGCCTGACTGATCGGGGCAACATCGTAGATGGAACGGGTATAGAGACGGAAACTGGGATAGCTTCGCGGTTTATTGTCGATATCTCCCGCCCAACCAAGGGAGGGCACCGCCTTGCCATCCCGGAAGTCTTCCGCGGTCTCCAACAGCGCCAATGAAACAAAGGCGCCATCCCTGGGAAAGCTCCCAGCAGGGGCCACATCGACTACCGTCAGTTGCAGATGGACCCGTTCACTTTTCCCGTTGAACCGGCGGGAAAGACTACCGCTGATCCTGTCCCCTCTGGCCACATTGAGTTTGCCGGACGCGGACGCGGATAGCACGACCTGTCGCAGACCTTTAGGGATGCTGAATCCTTGCAGAAGCGGGTCCCCTTGGTCAGTGGAAATCATCTCAACCTGGATGACCCGGCTGGAGATTTCACTCTTCAGCTGGATGGTGGCGGCGATAGACCGGGTGCGGGGAATGATGAAGTCGATCTCCGAACGCTTGCGCAGTTGCTCTATCCAGGCCAAATCGTAGCGTCCACTGCCAACCGGATGAATCTCCCGGTTGCGCGGGTCTTCGATAAGATTATCCAGCAGGCTGCCGATGATGCCGAACTTCAGGCCGAAGAGGATCATCATGGGTCCCAGCACGGCCGCCAAGGCGAGCAGATAAAAACCCGACATCTGCCACTCGTTGCGATAATCCCGGCTGGCCAGCCAGAAGACATTCTTGACCCGTTTGAACATCATCCGGTTACCACGGTTTCGGTCATGGAATCGTTCCTTTTCTTTCGCGTATGGTGGGAAAGGTGGCGTAGGCCCAGGCGGTTGATGTGTCGCCAGGCATGGCTGGCGATGATCACCGTGATATTCAGCTCATCCACCAACTCGATGAACAGGGACATGATGCGTTCAGCCGTGATGGGATCAAGCGAAGCGGTGGGTTCGTCAGCGATGACAATGGAAGGCCGGTGTGCCAGGGCCCGGCCAATGGCCACCCGTTGTCGTTCACCGACTGAAAGCAGGTGCGGCCGCTTATCCAGATGGCGGCGTATCCCCAGGTCCGCCGCGAGCGTCTCCACCAGATCATCATCCGGCATATCGAGTAAGCGACGGGAGAGACCGATGTTTTCCCGCACGGTCAGGTACGGTAGCAGGCCACCGGTCTGCATCACATAGCCGATGCGCAGGCGCCGCAGATCACCTAACTTGTTGAGCTTATTCTTGCGCCAGAGTTCGGCGACATTCACCGGATCGGCACCCCGTTCCGAGCGGAAGCGGAAGGAGCCGATCTTGCTGGGTCGCAGGGTCATCGACAGCATATCGAGCAGCGTGCTCTTGCCACAGCCGCTCTCACCGATCAGGGCAATCTTCTCACCCAGGGCAATCTGCAGGCTGGGGACCCGCAGACGGAAGACGACACCCCCCGCTTCACGGGTCTTGATGACATCACGCAGGTGATAGATGAGGACCTTTTCGCCGGTGAGACTCGATCCTGCCTGAGTTTCCGCTGGATCCACAGTCAGGGGAGCATCTCCAGGGCAATGGGAAAGACCGAATCACCAGAAACCGTCCCACCATCCAGCGAGACCCAGAGGTCGGTATGGTCATGCAGGACCTGGTAGTAGTTGATCTTCTCCTCCAAGCGATGGATGAAGGCGACCTGTTCACGCGCTGGCCATTCCTGCCAGTTCTCCAGGGTGAGATTCATCACCTCGCCGGTATAGGGCAGATCCTCGATATATTCCCGCATGAATCCCATATCGGCCAGGTTGCCTTGCCGCGCGCCGGTGACGCGTGTCGTGCTACCCAGCTGTTCTGGATCACGCGCGATGGTGGCGGCCAGGCTCTTCAGGTCATTGAGAAAGCTGCGTGGCGAGAGCAACCCCTCCTCGGCGGTCTCCAGCACCTGGCGCATGATGGCATGCAGATCGCTCAACTGGTCCCGGGTCAGCAGCACCCGCACATCCAGGGTCTGGCGTTGCGGGTCATTGAAGTCGCGATCTATCAGCCAGGCATTGAAGACATCAGGGATCTGTTGATTCTCATCCCGTTGCAGATAACGCATGCGCAGGGCATAACCCAGCTTGGCCACCTTGGCCTGAAACTCGGCCAGTTGATCCGGCTCATCGTCCTGCTCAGGTTGTCCCGCCGGGAGCGGCCTTATCTGTCTGCCCGCCGCGGCAATTGCCGCCACCTTGACCTGGTCGGTTATCTGCTGGGCAAGGGCATCGAGCACCCGTCCGAAACGCCGTATATCACCCGTCTCGACACCGAAATAGAAACTGCCGATGCCGGGATAGTAGGAGAGATCCCGGTATTTCTGCTCAGCCATCTCATGGTTGGCTTTCACGGAGGGAGTCAGCAGGTGCAGAACCGAGAGGGCGATACCCTTGTTCTGCGCCAGACGACGCAGGCCTTCACTCGACATACCGGACCCGGAGAGGGGGTCATGGGCATCACGCGGTCCGGCATCGGTTATCAATACCATGTAACGGGCATCCTGTCCCTCCCAGTTGATGCCGGAGATCGCCTCGTTGACACCGGCATAGCTGTCCTCGATAAATCCTAGGCTGGAGCTGGTTGCGGCCTTCAGGGTGGAGACCTGTTTGAAAAAGCTCTCGGCACTCTGCCCCTGTTCCAGGTCCACATAGGTACGGGTCAGATATTCGAGTTCGGGCACTGCCTGCGGATTGTCACGGAAGGCGATCAAGCCGAAACTCACATCCCCGGTGAGATCCTCCTTGGTGATGGTATCGTAGATCTTGCGCACCGCTTCACGGGTGCGGTCGATATAGGGATCCATGGAGAGGGTCGAGTCGATCACGAAGACCACACCGGAGCGGAAGCGCTTGATTGGATTTGCGGGTGAAGCATCCGCGGTTTCAGCGGTCTTTGTCAGCGCCTTTTTATCCGACCGAAGCGGTACACTCGAAACCTGCAGAATACGCGCCAGTTCACTGCCCAGATAGACATCCTCATGGTCAAGGATGGGCACCAGGTAGAAGTTTTTCAGTATATCCACATAGGCCTTGGGTTGCATGGCGATAACAGGGAAATCCTCCCCCAAGCGGCCCGCTACGGCAGCCCGATAGATCTCACGATAGGCTGTAGCATCCTGGCTTCCGACGAGAGATTTCAGGCCTTTTTCATCCCTGAACAACAGCACCCGGTCATTGCCCAGGGGATCCCGGAAGGCGACGGTTAAACCCTGATTCCAGGGTATCAGGTCCTCTGAGGGCACCCATCCCCCTATCTGACCATGCCGGTTTAGTCCCAGTTGCAACCAGTGGGTACCATTTAACTCGACCCTTGCGTAGACATAATGAGCGGTAAATGGGATTGTCGACTTGCCCTCACCCTGTTGTGCTTGAGCAAACATTAGGGCGCCTGGCTTGGTCAGCACACGCTGGTAGAGCGACTGCTTGTTAGGCATCAATAAAGGCCGCTCAGGATTGGCGTTTGCTGGACTGAGCGCTGCCCAAGAAAGGGTGATGGAACAGAGGATAAGGAGTAATCGCATGGACATCGTGCTATTTCCAGTTCAGTAGGAGTCGCTGGGCGCTCGGATCACCCGCGGTCGCGGCGGCTTCGATAGTGCCGCGTAATGTTTGTAATCTCTCCGCGGCGCCAGCGACCTGGCTGGCCACCGCAATTGAGTACCATTTGTGCGCCTGTACCGAATCCGCTGTATCCAGGAGGTCATTAGCTCCGCTGAAGTGGGCCGGGTCATGCATGCTGGCCAAGGCAAACGCCGAGAGACCATGACCCTGCCTGGCGGCATAGAAATAGAGCAGATAGGCATCAGTTTCCTGTCCCAGCTGTTCGAATTGAACGGCCCGGCTGAAAAGTTGCTCCAGGGTCAGGCTCTTTTCATCCTGGCGTATCTGTTCGATGAGCCTGCGCGCACTGTCGCCCGCTTCGCTTACAGCCGCCTGCTGCCCGGACTCGCCAGGGGCTTGAAGATGCTCAACCACCGCGGCCGGGGACGAGGCCTCAGGCTTGACGGACGCTGTGGAACGCCCCTGATCCGCCGTTTGCCCCGTCCCCTCTTTCTGGATCCGCATGATCTGTTCGACATCTTGCCGCTGCTGCGTCGCGGGCAGCTCGACCTCCTCCTCCGGCGAGAAAATCACCCAGAGCACAAAGGCCAAAAATAATATGATTCCTATAAGAATCAATATCTTGAAACCACTTTTTTGTGGGGATTTTAAGAGACCTGAGTGATGATCAGGTTCCGAGAAGTCATGAATCGCCATACCGCAACTATCGTTCTGGAGGTTGAATAAGGTGTTAAAAGCCTGCTTTTCAAGGTTTATTATCATACAGGCAGTTCGTCAAGCCGCGTATTCCACCAGAATGAGAGAGCAAAATCCACCACTCTCGCTCAACGTCCCTCTTGTCTTCGCCTACCACTGCATGACTGGGGGACGAAACCCTTTGCCGAAGATAGCGAATATTCTCCGCGAAGCGAGCGAGACATTGACGGTCACAGGGTGTGGCATTAAACTCAGATGATATTG
>CBDVCD010000114.1:0-10026 GCA_965372385.1 uncultured Gammaproteobacteria bacterium
CCTACAAGGATGTATTTACGGCGACTTCTTTAAGAAATACCTGAAAGCAGTGACGAACCTGTGATGAAGCTGAATAGTTACTAAAAAATTCATTGTTGCAGAGCTTGCAAAGAAATCAAACCGGTTTCAGCTCCCAACTGTTTCCGCTATGCAGCAACAACTCGCCGCAACCCATCTCCCTTGCTCCGCCTTGTTGTCCAGGCAGACCACAGATTACACGTCTGCCTTCTGCACGCAGTTGGATAATTCTCTCTTGCAGCGTGGGATCACTCTCCCAGGGTGCAAATACCGCAGCGTCTTCCTGTTCATCGACAGGCTCCGCCAACAACATCAGGGTCTTAAGATCCGCGCTGAAACCGGTTGCGGGACGCGCCCTGCCAAACACCTTACCGATCTCGTCATACCTTCCACCCCGGGCGATCTCCTTGCCGCTGCCCGGTACGAAGGCGGCAAACACCACCCCGGTGTGAAAATGGTAACCGCGTAACTCCGCCAGATCGAAATGCACCGGCACCTCAGGCAGCCAGAAAGCAATCCGGTCCGCCATCTCCTGGAGATATTTCAGCGCCTCCTGCACCGGCCGATCGGCGGCCCGCAGCACTTCCGTTGCCTCTGCAAGGGCATTATCCCCATTCAGTTCCCCCAGACGGCTGAGCATCCGGGCATGTTGCGGCTGGATTGCAAAGGCGTCCAACAACTCAGCGACCTCCGGCAGGGCCTTGCGCTGCAGGGCATCGAAGAGTGCGCGCTCCTGCTCGCTGTTCAGTCCCGCCTGCCTTGCCAGGCCCTTGAAAATACCCACATGGCCCAGGTCGAGATAGACATTCCGGACACCGGTCCTTTCCAGGGTCTGCAGCAACAGGCGCAGGATCTCGATGTCGCTCTCCACCCCCGCGTGACCATAGAGTTCAGCACCGATCTGCAGGGGACTGCGACTGCCGGCAAAACCGTCCGATCGGGTATGCAGCACCGTGCCCAGATAACAGAGCCGGGTCGGCGCCTCCGAACGGATATGATGGGCGTCGATACGGGCCGCCTGCGGGGTGATATCCGCCCGCACCCCCAGCATGCGACCACTCACCTGGTCGGTCAGCTTGAAGGTCTGCAGGTCCAGGTCGCTGCCGGTTCCAGTCAGCAAGGAATCGAGAAACTCCACGAAGGGAGGAATAACGAACTCGTAGCCCCAGCTGTGGTAGAGGTCGAGCAGCTCCCGGCGCTTGCGGTCAATGATGCCTGCCTGTGGAGGCAAGACCTCATCGATGCCGTCGGGTAATATCCAGGGTTCGTTTTCCATCGATCTCGTCAATTAACCAGGTAGAGCAAACCGATTCCACAAAGCATGCTGATCAGGCCACTGACACGCAACGCGCGGTTGTCCTGTTGGCTGATCCGCAACACCATTCTGCGCATGCTCTCCGGACTGAGAAACGGCCAGATACCTTCCAATACCAACAGTAACGCCAAGGCAACCCATAGATCATGCCACATCTGTGCATCCCATAAAAAAACCGGGAACATCCCGGTCATGTCAGGCGCCTCAGAGTAATGGAGTCCTCAGAGGCGCCGTGTATTCTCCCAAAGCCCGGGAGTGTTGTCTATTCTCCGCTCTGACTCTTCAGATAGCGGAAAAAGTCGGAATCCGGCTGCAACACCATGATATCGGAGCGATCACTGAAGCTCTTTTTATAGGCATTCAGACTGCGATAGAAGGCATAGAACTCGGCGTCCTGAGTGTAGGCATTGGCGTAGATCTCCGCTGACTTGCCATCCCCCTCACCACGCGTTTCCTCGGCCTGTTTGTAGGCATCCGCAATGATGACCACCCGCTCACGATCGGCTTCGGCTTGAATCTTTTCCGCCGCCTCGCCACCCTGCGCCCGCAGGTCGCGGGCCACCCGTTCACGCTCGGCCCGCATGCGATCATAGACCGACTCGCTGACCTCCGGTGGCAGATCGATCTGCTTGACCCTGACATCCAGAATCTCGACCCCGAGTTCGGCAGCCTGGGCATCGGAGTCCTTGGTCAGCTTCGCCATGATCTCAGCACGCTCACCGGAGACGACCTCCTGGATGGTGCGTTTACCGAATTCATTACGCAGGCTGGTGTTGATCCGCTCGGCCAGCAGGCGCGAGGTCTTGGCCTCGCTGCCACCGGTGGAACGGAAGTACTGGGCCACATTCGAGATACGCCACTTGGCGTAGGAGTCGACGATCACGTCCTTCTTCTCGATGGTGAGGAAACGCTGTGGCTGGGCATCGAGTGTCTGGATACGCGCATCGAATTTCCGTACGTTGTTGATCATTGGCACCATCCAATGCAGGCCGGGCTCATAATCGCTGTCGACGATCTCACCCAAACGCAGCTTCAGTGCCACCTCCCACTGATTGACCTTAAAAGCGGAGGCATAGACAGCCACCGCCAACAGGGCGATAACCGGGATCAGCAGTTTCAAATTTTTCATTATCGAGTGCTCCTGCCGCGTTGAGAATCCCGCGGCACAGACCGCATGGGAATCTGACCGGTCGTTTCTGTCGGATAGGACCGCGCACCGGAACTCATACCGGCACTGCCCTGCTGAATCAGCTTATCCAACGGCAGATACATCAGACTGCTACCCTCCTTGGTATCCAGCATCACCTTGCTCGTCTGACTCAGCATGGTCTCTACCGCATCCAGATAGAGACGTTCCCGGGTCACCTTGGGTGCCCGCTGATACTCTTTCAAAACAGCCAGGAAACGGCTGCTATCACCCTCTGCCTCGGCGATCACCCGATCCCGGTAGGCCTTGGCGTCCGCCACCTGACGGGCTGCCTGGCCACGGGCCAGGGGAATCACTTCGTTGGCATAGGCCTCGGCCTTGTTTTCCAGGCGTTCCTTGTCCTCCCGGGCCTTGATGGCATCGTCGAAGGCACTCTTGACCTGCTCAGGCGGCTTCGCCGGTTGGGTATTCACACTGGTAATGATCAGGCCAGTCTTATAATGATCGACCAGGCCCTGGGCGGTCGTCATGATGCGGTCAGCGATGGCGCTACGCCCCTCGGTGAGGATAAAGTCCAGATCGCTCTTACCGATGATTTGGCGCACCGAGGTCTCTATGGCGTCACGCAGGGTCTTGTCCGGATTTTGATCCTGGAACAGGTAATCCGCCGCATCCTGGATGCGGGACTGCACGGTCAGTTCCACATCCACGATATTTTCATCCCGGGTCAGCATGGTGGCCTTGTGACGAACCGAGGAGATCTGATCCACATTGACCTTGAGCACCTCCTCGATCGGATAGGGGATGTGCCAGTGCGGACCCGGTTGAGTCGTTTCGGAATAGGCGCCAAAACGCAGGATGACACCCCGTTCAGCCGGCTCGACAATGTAGATGCCAGAGGCGAACCAGATCACTAGAATCAGAACTGCGATCAGTCCGATACCTTTTGAACTGGGGCCATGTATTCCGGTCGATCCTCCCTTTGGGGATTTACCACCAAAGAAGCCACCAACCTTCTCTTGAATCTTTTTTACCACTTCATCGAGATCAGGCGGACCCTGGTCGCCACCTTTGCCGCTCCAGGGATCTTTATTACCGCCACCCGGTTCATTCCAGGCCATTGATTGCTCCAAATTTATCAGTTGAGGAAATACCGCGTACCGCCATTTCCGGCAGACGCACGAAATCACATCATGGGGACAGAAAAATATTGTTCAAGTCACTGCGGGCAAGCATTCTAACAGTCCATCGGACTCAGGGGAACGTAAACCGTCACTAGGCATAAAAACAGTCCGCCAGATCAGGCTCTTCCTTCAACAGGCGGCGAAACTCCCGCTCCGACATATCGATCTCCATCTCCCAGCCCCCTGCGTCGGTGCCGGATTCCCGCAGCACCTCGCCACGCCGGTGGAGTAAGGCGTGCCAGCGACCATCCTCCGCGCTCAGACGCAGCCGCTGACGCACATGGGTACGGCGAAAAAACTCCCGCAGTACCTGATGCAGCAGTTCCACTCCCTCACCGCTACGGGCAGAAAGCCAGACCCTGGTGATCTGGCCAGCCTCGTTGCGATCAATGCGGGGGGGTAGATCCGGCAACAGATCGATCTTGTTGTAGATCTCAATCTGCTGGACCTCGTCAGCACCTATCTGCTGCAGCACGCTGTTGACCTCCGAGATACACTTGGCCCGCTGATGGCTGGCAGTATCCACGACATGCAGCAACAGCGAGGCCGCGGTGGTCTCCTGCAGGGTGGATTTAAAGGCCGCCACCAGGTCATGGGGCAGGTTACTGATGAAGCCTACCGTGTCGGCAAGCACCACCGCCCCTTCGCCTTTCAGCTCCAGCCGTCGCAGGGTGGGATCGAGGGTGGCGAAGAGCTGGTCCGCCACATAGACACCGGATCCCACCAGGGTATTGAAGAGGGTCGATTTACCCGCATTGGTATAGCCCACCAGGGAAACCGTGGGGATATCGGCCCGCTCCCGACCCCGGCGCCCTTGCGCCCGTTGGGACTCCACCCGCGCCAGCCGCTTTTTGATCTGGTCGATGCGCTGGTTCAACAAGCGGCGGTCGGTCTCCAGCTGGGTTTCGCCCGGACCTCTCAGACCAATACCGCCTTTCTGCCGTTCCAGATGGGTCCAACCACGCACCAGGCGGGTGGAGAGATGGCGCAGCTGGGCCAGTTCCACCTGCAGTTTACCTTCGAAGGATCGGGCGCGCTGGGCGAAGATATCCAGGATGAGGCCGGTGCGATCGATGACCCTGCATTCGAACTCCCGTTCGAGGTTGCGTTCCTGACTGGGTGAGAGGGTATGATTGAAGATCACCAGCTCGGCCCTCTCCCCCAGGACGGACTGCCTGATCTCTTCCGCCTTGCCACGCCCAACGAACAGGCGAGGATCCGGCTGCTGGCGAGTGCCGGTAATGAATTCAACCGGCTCCGCCCCCGCCGAAGCCGCCAGATCGGAAAACTCCGCCAATTCGTCAGGGTCGGTGGCGCCAGCCAAATCGATATGCACCAATACCGCCCGCTCACCCGACTTGGGACGTTCAAACACAGAGGTACTGGTTCAAGCGATAAACCTGAAGATATGGAACCCGGTTGGGCGGCAAAAAACGGCCTGCCCAACCATAATAACCATGGGTAATAGTTCTAAAAATTGCCAACGGACGCTTGTTCTTCCGCCTGATCGTTAGTGTGTTGTATGCGAACGTTTCTGGCCGGAACGATGGTAGAGATGGCATGTTTATAAACCATCTGACTGACACTGTTCTTCAGCAAGACCACAAACTGATCGAATGACTCCACCTGCCCCTGCAACTTGATTCCATTAACCAAAAAAATGGAAACCGGGACACGCTCCTTCCTCAGTGCATTTAAAAAAGGGTCTTGTAGACTTTGCCCCTTAGACATGGGTCTTTCTCCTTATTGTCTTTATCATTTATCATTAACTCTCGTGGCGTAAACAGCCTGCGGATACCCGCTAAAACCCGCTAACCGCTTCGCAATCCAGAGTGTAGCACAATGTACTGATTTTCTTACCGTTGTGAAAGTCTATTCTGTGTATCCACAAAAAAACCCGCAAAATCAGGAAAGGCTTGCTGGATCAATTTCAAGGCCTGCCGCGGAAGCCCTCCCCTCTCCTCATCCAGCCAATGGCACTCGGCATCGGCCCTCAGCCAGGTAAATTGACGTTTCGCCAACTGGCGCGTGGCAATAATTCCCCGTTCGGTCATCTCCTCCCAACTGAGTTCCCCCAGCAGATGTTTGATCACCTGTCGATACCCCACCGAGCGCAGCGCAGGCAGTTCCACAGAGAGGTCTCCCCGCTCCAGCAGCTGCCTGACCTCATCGACCAGGCCCTGCTCAAGCATCTGGTGAAAGCGTTGTTCGATCCTGCGGTGCAGGAGAGCCCGATCCCTGGGCGAGCGTACCAGTTTGAGCAACCGATAGGGGGGAAGTTCGCTCCGACTGGCTGCCTGCAGCTCGCTCAGTGGCCGACCGGTTATCTCAATCACCTCCAGTGCCCGCATGGTCCTTTGCGGATCGTTCGGATGGATACGTTGCGCCGCGCTCGGATCCAGCTCCTGCAGCCGCTGATGCAGTCTCTGCAACCCCAGGTTCCGCAGCTCCAACTCAAGCCTCGCTCGAATGGCGGGATCGGCCTTCGGTAGATCCGACAAACCATGTTCCAGGGCACGAAAATAGAGCATGGTTCCTCCCACCAGCAAGGGTACTCGGCCTGCTGCCGTGATCTCCCGCATGGCCGAGAGGGCATCCGCGCGAAACTCGGCAGCCGAATAGGACTCGGCGGGATCACGGATATCCAGCAACCGATGGGGGGCCCGCGCCAAGGTCTCCGGGTCAGGTTTGGCGGTGCCTATATCCATACCCCGATAGACCAGGGCGGAGTCCACACTGATGATCTCCAGGGGCAGGCGTTCCACCAGCTGGACCGCCAGATCGGTCTTGCCCGAGGCGGTCGGACCCATGAGAAAGATGGCGGGCGGCAGGCCTTTGAACTGCTGCATTATCCTAGAATCCTCAGTTGACCACTATCGACTGTGCTAATCGCTTTGAAAACATGAGCTTTATCAGTATGTAAGGTATTCACCTATTGGGTGAGCAGCGCTACACCACGAATGGCACACTTGTGGCGGCACATGGCCGGTTCATGTTCCAGACGGAACCGGCATTTCCCACATCCATGTGGGGCAGCTGCGTTACAACTCCTTGCAATAGAACAACTATTCCGCGTCGTCGTGCCTTGCCCTGCACCACCACAAGCGCACCCTTCACGGTGTTCAACTGAGGATTCTAGGATTATCCTAGGATTACCTGCCCCGCAGGAAGAGACGGTCCAGTTCCGCCATTTCCAGTTGAACCCAGGTCGGACGGCCATGATTACATTGGTCCGCCCTTTCGGTGCGCTCCATATCCCGCAGCAAGGCGTTCATCTCATCCAAGGTCAGGCGCCGATTTGCCCGCACCGAACCATGACAGGCCATGGTGGCCAGCACCTTGTCGATCTCCTCGCGGACACGGCTGGTACTGCCGAACACCACCAGGTCGGAGAGCAGGTCACGCAGCAATTTTTCCGCATCCGCCCCCTGCAACAGCGCGGGTATCCCCCTGACCGCCAGTGAATCACGCCCCAGACGTGATACCTCGAGTCCAAGCCCCGACAGTAATTCACTGTTCGCCTCCGCCAGATCCGCCTCACGGCTGCTCACCGCCATGGTGACCGGCAGCAACAGTGGCTGTCTGGTGATCCCTCCTGCGTGGTAGGTCTGCTTGAAGTGCTCGTAGGTGATGCGCTCATGGGCGGCGTGCATATCCACCAAGACCAATCCCGCCTGGTTCTGCGCCAAGATATAGACCCCATGCAATTGAGCCAGGGCATAACCGAGGGGATGCTGTGACTCCTGCTCAACCGCCATTGGAGTGACAACGGGCTGCTGGGCACGAAAGCTTGCCTTGTAGGATGTTGGGCGCTGCTCGGAGACCCGCCAGTCGAGTGCCTGCTGCTGACTGGGCATGGCTGGCGGGTCAAAGGTATCTGCCATTGTCGTGGCAGTGGCCAGCTGCCCTTCAACCGCAGCCATTGGCGGCGGTACAGACGCCTCGATCGCCTGGGGTTTGGTCTCGGCCAGAACCCGGTGCAGGCCACGGAAGAGAAAGTCGTGCACCGAGCGGCCATCCCGGAAGCGCACCTCGTGCTTGGTCGGGTGCACATTGACATCCACGATGCGGGGATCGAGCTCCAGAAACAGCAGATAGGCGGGATGCCGACCATGGTAGAGCACATCCTGATAGGCCTGACGAACCGCGTGGGTGACCAGCTTGTCCCGCACCATGCGCTGGTTGACATAGAAATACTGCATGTCCGCCTGGGAGCGGGAAAAGCTGGGCCGCGCTACCCAACCCGTCAATCGGTAACCCGCTAACTCATGCTGGATATACAGTGCGTTTTCCAGGAACGCGGAACCCAGCAGCTCCACGATGCGCCGCTCTCGATCGACCTGCTGCCGGCAGGGGGGCAAAGACAACACCTTGCGCTGGTTATGCTGCAGACTGAAGCCCACCTCGAAGCGGGCCAGGGCAAGCCGGCTTACCAGGGTCTCGATATGCTTGAATTCGGTCTTCTCGGTACGCAGAAACTTGCGCCGCGCCGGGGTATTATAGAAGAGATCCCTGACCACCACCGTGGTACCCACCGGGTGGGCAGCCGGTTTGGGCGCATCGATCAGCTCCCCCCCATCGCCACTCACTTGGTATCCCGCCTCCTCGTCGCTGCTGCGGGAGGTCAGCTGCAGACGGGAGACCGAGCTGATACTGGGCAGCGCCTCACCCCGAAAGCCCATGCTACGGATCGTCTCCAGATCCGCCAGACTGCCTACCTTACTGGTGGCATGGCGGGAAAGGGCCAGGGCCAGCTCCGGCTTGGGGATGCCCCACCCGTCATCCCGCACCCGGATCAGTTTGACACCACCCTGCTCCAGGTCGATCTCGATTCTTTTGGCGCCCGCATCCAGGCTGTTCTCGATCAACTCCTTGACCACCGAGGCCGGACGCTCCACCACCTCGCCAGCGGCGATCTGATTGATCAGTTGGGGAGGCAGCGTCTTGATTGGCATGGCGTGTGAACTTTTTTAACGAAAGGTACATTAGGACCCATCCTGATGGGATGAGTCCCGCTACCCTATTGTGCCATCATGCCAATAAATCAGCTATTGGGTGATTCTTGTAAACTTACCTTAGTGGCCCAACAAGTTTGTATTGATGGACCACTAGTAACGAACTCGTGCTGACGCTGAACAGCCACCACCGGATCAACCCTCTGGAATCTGCAGGACCTGACCGATGCGCAGGGTATCGTTCTTCAGCTCATTGGCGTTACGTAGGCGATTGATGCTCACATGATACTGCCGCGCAATGGCGAGCAGGGTGTCGCCTGAAGAGATGACATGACGCTTCGCGAGCCGCCTGGTCTGTCTTGCGGCCAACCAGGTGCCTGGGGGTGGCTGGTACTCGAAATAGCTGGCGATCCCATCCAACAAAGCCTTGGCAACCTTTTTCTGATGGATTGGTGATCTCAATCGCCGCTCCTCCTCCGGATTGGAGATATAGGCCGTCTCAACCAGCATCGAGGGGATATCCGGTGACTTCAAGACCACGAAACCGGCCTGTTGCACCTTGCGCTTATGGGTCTTACCCAGCTTCTTCAACTGCTTCAGCACCCGTTCAGCCGCTTCGGTACTGGCCTGCAGTGTGCCAATCTGTGAGAGATCGAGTAACACCGAGGCGAGCATCTCATCCTTGTCCTCCAGTGAGACACCACCCACCAGATCGGCGCTGTTCTCCTTCTCCGCCAACCAGCGGGCAGCCTCATTGGAAGCGCCGGAGCTCGAAAGGGTATACACGGAGGAGCCCCTGACCCGGGAGTCATGAAACGCATCCGCATGGATGGAGACGAACAGATCCGCCCGATGTTTACGTGCCTTGGCCATACGCTTACGCAGGCCCAGATAGTAATCCCCATCCCGGATCAAGACCCCTTTCATGCCCTTTTTCCGGTTGATCATCCGCACCAGATGACGACCAATGGCCAGCACCACATCCTTCTCATAGGTACCTTTCCTGCCCTGTGCTCCGGGGTCCTCTCCCCCGTGCCCGGGATCGACCGCGATGATCACGTCCCGCTTGCCGGATACCTCAAGCGTCTTGAACGGTTTCGTCGAACGGTCGTTGGTCGGTCCGTTCTTATCATAGAGATCGATAACCAGCCGATGACCGTACTGGCGGTTGGGCTTCAGTAAAAAGGTCTTGGGCTTGACCGCCCGATGCAGATCGAGCACCACCCGGACATCTTTTTTATTCCGCTCCGCGCTACGCAGCCTTTTGATAAACTGGTTTTTCTTGCCCGGATCCGGCAGGTGTTTGGTGAGCCGGGTATTCTTCAGATCGAGCACCAGACGATGGGGTTTATCCAGGGTAAACAGCTTATGATCGACCACGGAATCGGCATCGAAGACCAGCCGCAC
>CBDVCD010000115.1:0-9990 GCA_965372385.1 uncultured Gammaproteobacteria bacterium
TCGTTGAAGTAGGCCGGCACGGTGATGACCGCTTCGGTCACGCCTTCACCCAGGTAGTCCTCTGCTGTCTTCTTCATCTTCTGCAGGACCTTGGCGGCGATCTCCGGCGGCGCCATCTTCTTGCCGTTGACCTCAACCCAGGCATCGCCATTGTCTGCTTTGACAATCTTGTAGGGCACCATGTCCATGTCGCGCTGCACCACTTTGTCGGTGAACTTACGCCCGATCAGGCGCTTGATGGCGAACAGGGTGTGGTCTGGATTGGTGACCGCTTGGCGCTTGGCGGACTGGCCGACCAGGATCTCGCCGTCGTTGGCGTAGGCGATGATGGAGGGGGTGGTGCGATCACCCTCACTGTTTTCGATGACCTTGGTGGAATCACCCTCCATCACTGCGACACAGGAGTTGGTGGTTCCCAGATCGATACCGATGATCTTACCCATGATTTGAGTTCTCCGAATTCTTATCTAAATTGGGGTTATTCTTGCTGACTGCCCCTGATGTGGGGTCAGCGAGTTAAAACTTCAAGCCTGTTCATCAACTGACGCTGCCGGCGCCCTGGACACCATCACCATGGCGGGGCGCGTCAGCCGGCCATTCAGGGTATAACCCTTCTGTACCACCGCAACGATGGTATTGGGTTCCACATCATCCCGCTCCTGCATCGACATGGCCTGATGGAACTCTGGATTGAAGGGTTCTCCCATCGGGTCGATCTGTTCAATGCCGTTCTTCCGCATCACGGAGACGAGCAGTTTCAGGGTCAGTTCAGTACCCTCACGTAGTTTGGCCACATCGGCAATTTCATCCTGGGCCGCCTGGTGCCCCAGCTCCAGGCTGTCCCAGACCTGCAATAGATCCTGGGAGAACTTCTCTGTAGCGAATTTATGTGCGTTCTCGAGATCCCTTTGACTGCGCTTGCGCAGATTTTCCAGTTCCGCCTTGACTCTAACCAGTTGGTTCCAGTGGTCATCAACCTTACTACGTGCATCCTCCAACAACTGAGTCAAATCCTCCGCCGCGACCTCTGCTGCTTCAGCGGCATCCTCTTCAATCGTGACCTCAACCGCTTCTGTTTCAGCCACCTCTGCTTGGGTCTCTACCGGCTTTTCCGGCTGATCCTTATCCATCACTTCATTAACCTCAGATTATTTTACGTATGATCCCGACCGCCGAGGGGCGGGGTTTTCAAACAGGTGGGTACGTTCATTGATTTTTCAAGGCCGCCCCCAAAATTTTTGCCGTCACATCCACCAGCGGGATGACCCGTTCGTAGGGCATACGCGTGGGACCGATCACCCCCAGCATACCCACTAACTCGCCATCCACGTGATAGGGCGCGGTCACCACCGAACAACCATTCAACAGTTGATAGCCGGATTCATCACCAATGTAGATCTGCACCCCATCCGCATGCTGAAACTGGTCCAGCAGATGCAGGATCTCCCGCTTTTCGGCAAAGGCATCGAACAGTTTACGCAGCTGACCCAGACTGGAGAGGTCGCTGAACTCCATCAGATTGGTCTGGCCGGCGATCACACAATCCTCTCTGGACTCGCTGGCATCCACCACTTCACCCGCCATCTGCAGGGCCTGGGCCATACGCTGGTCAAAGTGTTCCCGCGCCTCGTTCAGCTGCTCCAATACCCGGTGACGCACGGTCTGCATATCCTCTCCGGAGAAGGAGTGGGTGAGGAAATTGGCTGCCTGATCCAGCTCTGCCCGGGAAAAATCCCGGTGGGTATGCAGAATCCGGTTATTCACATCGCCATCCTCGGTGATCAGGATGGCCAGTACCCGGTGGTTGGAAAGAGGCAGAAACTCGATCTGGCGAAAGATGGTGCGCTCCCGTTTGGGCACGGTAACCACCCCAGCCATATGGGTCACGCCTGACAACAATTGTGAGGCCGAGGCCAGAATCTCAGTCGAGTCGCCAGCGCCTTTCAGGTTGGCGCGGATACGGTCCACCTCACGGGCCTTGAGGTCCTGCACGGTCAGCAGGGAATCGATGAACATCCGGAAGCCGGTCACCGTGGGTATGCGACCGGCCGAGGTATGGGGCGAAGCCACCAATCCCAGGTCTTCCAGGTCCGCCATCACATTGCGGATGGTTGCCGGGCTCAACTCCAGACCGGCATCCTTGGCCAGGGTCCGGGACCCCACCGGGTGACCGTCTCGGATATAGCGCTCGATCAGCACCTTGAGAAAATGCTGGGCGCGTTCACTGATCTTCGAATCGCTGATATTTTTACTGGATGACAACACTGGCTCCGGAAGGAAATGATTAGCACTCATCCATCTCGAGTGCCAAGGCTGGAAAGCTAACAACTGGACTCATTCCAGTCAAGCGGACAAATGCAGAGGAGTTCTTGGATTTGGCCCATACAGCGTGCTAACTTTGCCTCTTCAGCTCGTATACTTCACTCTATTTCTGGCAGACAGCAGATCAGGCTTCGAAAATCCCACCAATGACCATCCCATTCCAACGCATAGGACTCATCGGTAAACAGGGGGACCCGGCGGTCAAGGAGACCATCAACCGGCTCTGTGAATACCTAAAGGAGTGTGGTAAAGACGTCTTGCTGGAAGATAACATCTGCCACCTATTGGATGACCCGCCACTTCCAAGCGCCTCTGAAACCGACCTGCCCTGTCACAGCGACCTGGTGATTGTCGTGGGTGGTGACGGCACCATGCTGCACGCCGCCCGTGGACTGGCACTGCATGACACCCCGCTACTTGGCATCAACCTGGGACGTCTCGGCTTCCTCACCGATATCTCACCGACCGAGATCCGCCCCAGACTGAATCAGATCCTGGCCGGCAATTATGAGGAAGAGGAGCGTTTTCTGCTAAGGGTGAACGTGGGTGCAAGAACGCAAGCCAAGGGTACGGTACGCGCCCTCAATGACGTGGTGCTGCATAAATGGAACATTGCGCGCATGATAGAGTTCGAGACCTATATCAACGGCCAGCTGGTGAATGATCAGCGCTCCGATGGTCTGATCGTCTCCACCCCTACCGGCTCCACTGCCTATGCTCTGTCTGGTGGCGGCCCCCTGATGCACCCCTCGCTGAATGCCCTGGTACTGGTGCCACTCTGCCCCCATACGTTGAGCAACCGCCCCATCGTGGTGGATGGCGACAGTGAGATCGAGATCCATCTGGCCAGAGGATATGCGGAGGGGGTTCACCTGACCTGTGATGGACAGACGACCCTCCCGGTCAAGGAGGGTGAAATCATTCGCATCCGTAAAGATGCTCACAGGGTCAGATTGATCCATCCCCAAGGCTACGATCACTACAGTGTCCTGCGCGCCAAGCTGGGCTGGAGCAAGTACCCAAGTACTCCGTCAAGGTTGTATTGATGGAGTACTAGCTACTAATGCTTAACCAACTCCTTATCCGTGATCTGGCCATCGTCTCCGCCCAGGAACTGGAACTCCAGCCGGGTTTCAGCGTGCTCACCGGAGAGACCGGGGCCGGTAAATCGATCTTGATCGACGCCCTGGGATTGGCGCTGGGCGTGCGGGCGGATAACAACATGATCCGTAGCGGCAGCGAGCGGGCCGAGGTCTCAGCCGACTTCGACATCAGCGATCAGCCAGAGGTCAGAGCCTGGCTGCAGGCGCGGGATCTGGATGATGACAATGCCTGTCTTATCCGCCGCGTCCTCTCCCGGGAGGGACGTTCCCGGGCCTTCATCAACGGCCGCCCTGCCCCTATCCAGCAGGTACAGGAGCTGGGTAACCTGCTGGTAGAGATCCATGGCCAGCATGCCCACCAGTCCCTGTTGAAACGCAACCACCAACGCCTCCTGCTGGATGCCTATGGGGGTGAAATGGCCTTGGCCGGGCAGGTGGCAGCCAGCTTCAAACGCTATCGCAAAAGCCAACAGCAGCTCGCTGAGCTGACGACGGCGGCGGCCGATCGCGCCTCCCGGCTCGATCTGCTGCGGTTTCAGCTAGACGAGTTGACCGCCCTCAATCTCAGCAGTGATGAGCTTGAGTCCCTCACGCACGACCACAAGCGTCTCAGCCATCTTGAGCAACTACGCAATAGCTGCAACTATATCCTGGAAAGTCTGGATGAGGCCGATCCATCCGCCCGCGGCCTGCTGGTCAAGCTCTCGGATGAACTCAACTCATTACAACCACTGGATGAGTCCCTGGGTGAACCCCGGGAGATGCTGGAGAACGCCCTGATCCAGATCGACGAGACCCTCGCCTTCCTGCGCGACTATCTCGCTGGTCTTGAGCTGGATCCCACGGAACTCCAGCAGATCGAGCAGCGTTTGGAGGCGATTCATGACATGGCCCGGAAATACCGGGTCAATCCGAAGGTTCTTCCGCAACGCCTGGGGCAGATCCAGGAGGAACTGGAGCAGCTTGAGCATGCCGACGTGGCATTGACCGAACTGCAAAACCAGGTAGCGGATGAGCATGCAGCGTATCTCAAGTCCGCCAGAAAACTCAGTGGCAAACGCCGGACAGCCGCCAAACGGCTCGGCCATGAGATCAGCGAGGCGATGCAGCGGATCGGCATGCCCGGTGGGATATTCAGTGTAGCATTGCAGCCGATTGAAGAGTCCGCGGCTGGCAGTGGCGGCCTGGAGCAGGTTGGGTTTCTGGTCTCCGCCAATCCTGGCATGCCCCTGCAGCCCCTGAACAAAGTAGCGTCCGGCGGTGAACTCTCACGCATCAGCCTGGCCATTCAGGTGGCTACCATTCGTTATGGTCAGACACCGACCCTGCTCTTCGACGAGGTGGATGTAGGTATAGGGGGGGGGGTTGCCCAGAAAGTGGGCCAGATGCTGCGCAACCTGGGAGACTCCCGACAGATCCTCTGTGTCACCCATCTCCCACAGGTGGCCGCACAGGCCACGCAGCATCTGCAGGTCAACAAAAGCTCAACCAGACAGCAGACCCATACCGAGATATCCACCCTGAATAAGCAGGAACGGGTATATGAAATCGCCCGCATGTTGGGTGGGGTGGAGATTACCGAGCAGACCCTGGCCCACGCCCGCGAGATGATCGAACTGGCGACAGCTCAGTAAGGCGCTTGAAGCCATACTAACCAGTTTCCGTACAGAAACACCTTTTGCACCACGAAGCACACGAAGAAAACCTTTTGTTATCAATTCGTGTGCTTCGTGGTGATTTTACGTTTCCGAAGGATCACTAATCATATTTTTTTACGCCCCGGACAGTTCGGATCGGTACAGCGTCCATAGATAATCAGGGAGTGATCAGCCATCTCAAACCCATGTTCTTCGGCGATCTCCTGCTGGCGTTTTTCGATACTGGCGTCCAAGAACTCCTCGACCTTGCCACAGTTGATACAGACGATATGGTCGTGGTGCTCACCCCGATCCAGTTCGAATACCGCATGCCCTCCTTCGAAATTATGCCGGGTAACCAGCCCTGCCGCCTCGAACTGGGTCAACACCCGGTAGACGGTAGCCAGCCCGATCTCCTCATCGTTCTCCAGCAACATCTTATAGACATCTTCGGCACTGACATGGCGCTGCTCACTTTGCTCGAGCAATTCCAAGATCTTGACACGCGGCAGGGTCACTTTCAGTCCTGCTTTCCTGATTTCCTGATTATCCAAACCAACGACTCCCAGCCATGTGTGTTCCTAAGTTGAATAGGGTAATATTCCCTGATTCAATAGATTGTACTCAGAATGAAAAAGTTTCACATCTCCCTGATTCTCGGGCTCTCAATCGCATTGAGCGGCTGCTCCAGTTGGCGTGATTTCTCCCTGGTCTATGTACCGGACATCCAACAGGGCAACATCATTACCCCCGAGATGGTCACCCAGCTCGAAAGCGGCATGTCCAAACGGCAGGTCCGATTCCTGCTCGGCACCCCCCTGCTGATGGATGTCTTCCACAAGGACCGTTGGGACTACTTTTTCAGCATGAAAAAACGCAACGACCCGCGTGAGATCAAACAGTTCAGTCTGTTTTTCGAAGGTGATCAGCTGGTCAGCTTTCAGGGTGATGTCGAACCCACCGAAGATCTTGAAAAACTGAAAGACAAGAAAGAGATCATCGTCAGCGTGCCCGACTATGAGGGGGACCTGGGCATTATTGATCGGGCTTTGGGTGCAGTGGATTTCGACCCGGATGACTAAGGCCCACCACCTTTTTTCATACGCTTACCTTCAGCGGCGCGTTTTTTGCGCTGTTCCTTGGGATCGGCAATCAATGGGCGATAGATCTCTACCCGATCCCCTTCACTCAGTTTTGCATCCGGCTTGGTCGCCTTGCCGAAGATTCCAAGCTTATTCCTGGCCAGATCGATCTCCGGGAAACGCTGCAAAATCCCTGATCTTTCAACCGCCTCCCGGGCCGTGACGCCGGGTGCGACAGGCAGTTCCAAAATCACCTGCTCCTGCAGAGTGGCGTAGGCCACCTCAACTCGAATTGTGTTGTCAGCCATCGTATACCTCATCCGCCCGCTTGCAGAAGGACTCCACCATGGTGTTGGCAATATGGTTGAACAACCTTCCGAAGGCGGCGTCGATCAACTTACCGGAGAATTCAAACTCCAGTACCAGCTCGATCTTGCAGGCATCCTCCCTCAGTGAAGTGAAGCGCCAACCCCCGTGCAATTTCCTGAAGGGCCCATCTCTGAGCACAATATCCATGCGTTCATTCTCGACCAGGCTGTTACAGGTGGAAAACCGCTGTCGGATACCGATCCTGGAGACCTCCAGTTCACCACAGATCTCCTCGTCCGTCCTGGAGATCAACCGGGTATCACTGCACCAGGGCAGAAACTCAGGATAGGATTCAAAATCACATACCAGCTGGTACATCTCTTGGGCCGAGTGTTGCACCAGCGCACTTTTACTGACGATCGGCACGATTAGTGAATTCCAAACATTGATTTAAGGTAGTTAGCAATCAGGGTTAACACGCCTATGGCATTCAGAAAGACCAGTATAACCGCCAATGGTGATATGAAACGGATCAATATCCACCAGAGTTTATAGCTCAACCCCCGCATGGCGAATTCATCCTGACTCGACTCTCGGGTCATCAACCAGCCGGCAAAGATAGCGATCAGCAAGCCACCCAACGGCAGCATGATATTGGCCGCCAGGTAGTCCACCAGGTCAAAGAACGTCATGTCATAGAGTTTGAACTCGTCCCCGGACCAGAGATTGAAAGAGAAAACACTGCCAAGTCCGAGAAACCAGGTGGTCAGACCGATCCAGGCAGCGGCGCGGACGCGGCTCATCTCCCGGTTCTCCACCAGCCAGGCCACCGCGGGTTCTATCAGGGAGATGGCGGATGACCAGGCGGCAAACACCAGCAGGACAAAAAACAGCGTCCCAAACAGCTGTCCAGCCGGCATGGCGCCAAAGGCAATCGGCAGCGTCTGGAAGATCAGTCCGGGTCCACCCCCTGGTTCAAGGCCATTGGCGAAGACGATAGGAAAGATCGCCATACCCGCCACCAAGGCGACCAGGGTATCGAGAAACGCGATCATCATGGCGGAACGGGCAATCGAGGTCTGCTTCGGCATATAGGAGCCGTACACCATGATGGCGCCCATGCCAAGACTCAGGGTGAAGAAGGCATGACCAAGCGCAACCAGCACCGGGCCGCCCGTCAACTCGCACTGCTCGATACCCGAGGTGGTCTTGCATTGATAGAAAACCTTATGGAAATCAGGCTGAAAGAGAAATTCCAGACCCTGGCTGAAGAAACCGGTGTTCATGGCATAACCGACCATCACGATCAACAACACAAACAGGGCCGGCATCAGATAGGTTACTGCCTTCTCCAGGCCGGCGCGCACCCCCCTTGCAACCACAATCATGCTCATCAGCATGAACAAGGTATGCCAGGCCAGCAGCCTTTCGGGGTCACCTACCAGATCATTGAAGACTGTCTGAACCCCAGTCGCGTCAATCCCATTGAACACGCCGGCCGCGGCGCGGATCACATAGGCCAGGGCCCAACCGGCAATCACGCTGTAATAGGACAGAATGAGGAATCCCGCCAGCACCCCGCCCCAACCAACGATGGACCAGGCGGAATTAGCCCCTTCAGCCTTAGCCAGGCTCGCCATGGTATTGATCGGACTCTGACGGCCACGCCGACCCAGCATGATCTCAGCCATCATGATCGGGACCCCGACAATCGCGATGCAGAGCAGATAGACCATCACAAAGGCCCCACCGCCATTCTCACCCGTGATATAGGGGAACTTCCAGATGTTACCCAATCCAACCGCTGACCCCGTGGCGGCAAGAATAAACACCAGGCGGGACGACCATTGACCGTGGATAGATATCTTATCTGTCATGCTTAGAAAACCTCATCCCCTGCCTTTTGTCTGATAAACCGGCCTATTTTGCGAAAATTTCCCTTGCATAACAAGGTGAGGCTGGCCCTGGCAACACCAGCCGACTAGAATGGCCGGATGGCAAAGAAAGCAAAAAAATCCACCTCACCCCGCTCCACCATTGCCCTGAATAAAAAGGCCCGGCACGACTTCTTCATCGAAGAACGTTATGAGGCCGGCATCTCCCTGCAGGGTTGGGAGGTCAAGAGTCTGCGCGAGGGACGCGCCCAGATCAAGGAGAGCTACATCACCATCAAGGATGGGGAGGCCTATCTGTTTGGCGCCCATATCGTCCCCCTCAGCACCGCCTCCACCCACATCACCACTGATCCCACCCGCACCCGGAAACTGTTGTTGCACCGACGGGAGCTGAACAAACTGATCGGCCTGGTAGAACGCAAGGGCTACACCCTGATCCCCACCGCGATGTACTGGAAAAAAGGCTATGCCAAGCTGGAGATCGGTCTGGCCAAGGGTAAAAAACAGCACGATAAACGGGCCGATGACAGAGACCGGGATTGGAAGCGGGAGAAGGAGCGTATATTTAAAAGAGGCTGATCCACAAAATTGCATGGCGGGGAACTTATCCCTTCCCTATAATGTCTATTCACCTGACACTTAACCGGGGGCGACGTAGGCTTCGACGGGGGTTGCAAAACCTTAAGTGCATGCCGAGGGGCAGAGGACCTCGTAAATCCAGCTGCAAACTCATAGTTGCCAACGACGACAACTACGCACTCGCTGCTTAATACCCAGTAGGGTGCCGTCTGACTGGAGCCGTGCTTATGCGTCCAGCTATTCAGGCGTCATATCTCATAAGATCGCGATGAAGCTTGTTCGGGGTGGATTCGTTAAAACCTAACCGGAATCGCTTGCTCCACGCCCTGTCCTTCGGGTGGGAGTCGGTTAAATATAATAGACAGGACTAAGCATGTAGAACTTGTGGCAGAGTACTCGCGGACGGCGGTTCGAATCCGCCCGCCTCCACCAATTCAAGATCCAAAGACATCCAATATAGCCCTTAAGCCCGCATAACAGCGGGCTTTTTTATGTATACTTAGTCTAGCAAGGTCCAACAAAGTACCCCTACATCCAGCAGATTAGGGGGTAGTTTTCGGGGTACATACCAACTCATGGTGAACCGGTACCCCCAATTGGAGGAAACCATGGCCCTGACAGACACCGCAGTCCGCAACGCCAAACCCCGAGAGAAGGCCTATAAGCTATTCGATGGTGGCGGTTTGTTCCTACTGGTAAATCCGAAAGGTTCCCGCTACTGGCGATTGAAATACAGGTACAACCGCAAGGAAAAACTCCTGGCCCTGGGGGTATATCCAGATATTGGATTGAAAGAAGCCCGGAATCGGCGGGATGAAGCCCGCAAGCAGCTTGCCAATGAAATCGATCCTAGCCTAGCCCGCAAATCATCCAAAGCGGCCCAGTCTGATGCGAATGGATTTGAGGCTGTTGCCCGCGAGTGGTGGACCAAGCATGAACCAAACTGGTCCGAAACACACTCCTCTCGGATTCTGCTTCGGCTGAAAAAGGATGTCTTTCCCTGGATCGGTAATAGACCGATTGGAGAAATCACCGCCCCCGATCTGCTCACTGTATTGCGCCG
>CBDVCD010000116.1:0-9979 GCA_965372385.1 uncultured Gammaproteobacteria bacterium
CGTCAACTGGCAAAGCTTGTACCCGCTCGATTGATCATTCTCGAAAACAGCGAATTCAATCTCTATTCTATAGAAATGGAGCTTTCGAAAACCTTTCCCAAGCTGGAACTTGAGTGCCATCTGGGGGATATCACAGATCAGCCATATGTGGCGGAACTCTTCACGCGCCTTCAGCCGGATATCGTCTTCCATGCCGCCGCCTACAAACATGTACCCCTGTTAGAACCACAATTACGTCAGGCCTTGCACAACAATGTACTCGGCACCCGGATAGTAGCGGACATCTCGGATCAGTCTGGGGTAGAGACATTTGTCTTAGTCTCCACGGACAAGGCCGTCAACCCAACCAGTGTGATGGGCGCCAGTAAACGCGTGGCGGAAATATACTGCCAAAATCTTGATGCTCACTCCAAAACCCGTTTTATCACGGTTCGATTTGGGAATGTCCTTGGCTCCGCGGGTAGTGTCATTCCATTATTTCGCCAACAAATTGCTGCCAGTGGACCCATCACCGTTACCGATCCACGCATGGAACGCTACTTTATGACTATCCCCGAGGCATGTCAGCTTATTATGCAAACAGTGGTCTTAGGCCGGGGTGGGGAAATTTTTGTGCTGGACATGGGTGAACCCGTGAAGATCAGTTATCTTGCCGAACAGATGATACGGCTTTCAGGCAGAGTACCGGGAGAAGATATCTCGATAAAATATATTGGCCTGCGTCCAGGGGAAAAACTATATGAAGAGTTGTTCCATGAAAAGGAGAAGCTGGAGGGAACAGCTCATGAAAAGGTCTTTCTCGCCCAGTATCGGAAACAGGATTGGAGCTGGCTCATCAAAATCCTGGATGAGATGGAAGATGCCTGTAATGAACTCAATACTGAGATGTTACAAACACAGCTCAACCAGCTTGTACCTGAACATAAGCAAACACCAAATGCTTTAGAAGACCTTCGGTAAATTCCGTTTCGATATACAGGTCAATATCACCTCCTTTACAGTCGTCACGCGCGCGCGAGCCGAATAGATAGACTCTCGCCGCGGGATCTTCAGCTAGGACCGCTTCGCGGATAGCTATTTTTTCTGCTTCTTTTAACCGCATATGCTTGTTTCATCGGACCATTGGATAAAATCAGCTAACGCACCAACCCGGCTTCCACCTGATCACGTCTGGCCTTACCCGCCAGTTGCTCGATCAGTTCCAGGGCAAAGTCCATGGCCGTACCCGGTCCACGGGAGGTGATGACCGTCCCGTCAGTGACGACCCGCTCGAGTTTCACATCCACCCGCGGCAGATCCATCTTATCCAATACCCCCGGATAACTGGTGGCGCTCCGTCCGTCCAACAGGCCGGCGCTTGCCAGCACCTTGGGCGCGGCGCAGATGGCGGCGGTATGCTTTCCTTCAGACGCGAGTCGCTTGAGGATTGCATGAATGCGTGGATCATTGTTCAGGTGATCCGCTCCCGGCAGGCCACCGGGCAGGACGATCATATCGAAGGGTTCATCGATAATCTTATCCAGGGTGGTGTCAGGCAGCAGGGTCATGCCCCTTGAGGCCTTGATGGGGTTGTCATCCAGACCGGCGGTGACCACCTCTATCCCGGCGCGAGTCAGAAGATCGGTGATGGTAACGGCTTCAAGTTCTTCACATCCCTGGGCGAGGGGGACGAGTACGCGTGCCATATGATGCTCCCTTCATTGGTCAGCTGTGAGGCAGGCACCAATTCTACCCCCTGTTGCTTCAATAAGGGTAACTCCTCGGCAAGCACCGCAACGGTCTCCGGATAGGGGTGTCCGATGCCGATCGCGCTGCCGCTCTGCCTGGCCAGTTCGATCAGCTTATGCAACTGCTGGCGGATCTTCTCCTTATCCTCTTCATTATCCAGGAAGACATCCCGCCTGGCGGAATGGATCAGATTTTTCCGGGCCACCTTCTCCGCAACCGTCCTGTCCGTAGTGCGGCTATCGATAAAGAACAGGCCGGCATCCCGAATGGAACTCATCAGCCAGCGCATGGCGGTTGGATCGCGGGTCAGCAGGCTGCCCATATGGTTGTTGACCCCCGCCACATGAGGCACTGATGCCAGGGCCTCCTTCAGGGTTTGCAGGAATTCCGCTTTAGGCATTTCCAGGGTCAGCCCCCCCTCTCCCAATCGCTCTCCATGATGTGACTCCATGGGCAGATGCAGCATCACCTCTTTATGTTGCGCATGGGCCTTATCGGCCTGTTCCCGGGCGAAGGGGGTATGTGGAAGGAAGGCATAGGTTACCGGCCCGGGAAGCGCCAGCGCCACCTCACCTGCAGGTCCCTGGTTACCCAGATCATCGATGATCAGGGCTATTTTGGGTTTCGATGATATTGCCCCGGGGAACTCGGCAGCTGTGATCATTGGACTATAGAATCCGATAAAACCAGCCAGCCAACCCACTAACCACCTTGTCAGCATAAAATAGGGTTTCTTGATTTAAGGCCAACCCCTAACTCGTGTCCGTCCAGAAACTCCCCCTCCCACCGGGAGGGGGCTGGGGGGGGAGGGAATGACTTTGTTTCTGGACGGACACTAGCTCGCCTTTCGATGATGAAAGATCACCAAGCCCTTGAGCAAATTAAGTGCCTCACCCAGCTCATAATCCTTGGCTGCCAGGGGGCCCTTTTCTTCATCCTTCTGCTTCCCTGTTGATTCGGTCTGCTCTTCACTGTCTGCTTTTCCATTACCGTTTTTCAGATGACCTGACAGATTGACCTCCTTGAGTGGCTTCACCTTTTTCTGTTCCGCCCGTGAGACCTTCACCTCCTCCAGCTCGATATCCGGCTTGATACCTTCCGCCTGGATCGAACGACCAGATGGCGTGTAATACCGTGCGGTCGTCAGCTTCACGGCAGATCTCTTGGTCACCGGGATGATGGTCTGTACCGAGCCCTTGCCAAAGGTCTGTCTGCCCATGATCACCGCACGATTGTTGTCCTGCAGGGCTCCCGCGACGATTTCAGAGGCGGAAGCGGATCCCTCATTGACCAGCACGACGATGGGAGCACCATCCAGCACATCGTCCGGGGCCGCTTCGAAACGCAACTCCGAGTCCTCCTCGCGCCCTTCGGTGTAGACGATCAGGCCGGACTCCAGGAAGGCGTCGCTGACCGAAACCGCCGCATTCAACACCCCACCGGGATTGTTGCGCAGGTCGAGCACCAGCCCCTTCAGCTCACCCTCTGCCTCATCATTCAGTCTATCCAGCGCCTTCAGCATGTCCTCAGTGGTATGGGATTGAAACTGGGAGATCCGGACATAGGCGAAATGCTGCTCCAGTAACCGACTCTTGACGCTGGTTACCTTGATGACGGCGCGCACCACGTCGATCTTGAAGGGCCTTTCCTCTCCTTCACGCACAATGGTGAGGCTGATTTTAGTGCCGGGTTTACCGCGCATCAGCTTTACCGCCTCGCTCAGGCTGAGCCCTTTGACCGGCGTATCATCCAGACGCACAATCAGGTCGCCACTCATAATGCCCGCCCGCTGGGCCGGGGTATCGTCGATGGGCGCGATGACCTTGACGAATCCATCCTCCATTCCGACCTCGATACCGAGACCACCGAACTCACCCTTGGTGCCCACCTTCAGGTCCTTGAATTCGTCAGCATCGAGATAGCTGGAGTGAGGATCCAGCCCCGATACCATGCCCCGGATCGCATTCTCGAGTAACTCCTTGTCCTCCACCGGCTCGACATAGTTGGACTTGATGCGACCAAAGATCTCAGCAAAAACCCGCAGTTCCTCCAGCGGCAAGGCCTCTTCATTGCTCTCATTGGCGAGCGTGACGCCTGACAACATCAAACCTGAGACAACAACCAGACAGGCATGTAAAATTGTCAGATGATGAAAAAGTTGTTTCATTAAATTGTTCCTACAATTAAACCGCTTGGGGACGGCTCTCTTAACCCTATCGTGGTAAAAATTCTGCCATGTTGGGTGGGCACCGCCCACCATCGAATGGATCGATCGAGAGGTATTAGGGCCACCCTACCTGATTTTTCTGGGTACAGCGACAAACGGCCAACCCTATTCCCTTTAATACGCTTACACCAGCGTTTTGGATCTTCCGCTTCACCATTGTGTCGTATGCCGAAATAGACCCCGGGTTCACTGCGCCCACCGCTGTTTCCCACCTGAGCCACCACTTCACCCGGCTCAACCCATTCGCCCGTCTCTTTGAAGAGACTCTGATTATGACCATAAAGGCTCATATAGCCCTCACCATGGTCAATAATCAACAACAAGCCAAAACCGCGCAGCCAATCAGCAAAGGCCACTCTGCCATTGTGAATCGCCCGGACCTCACGTCCTTCCGGAGCCGCAATCAAGACGCCGTCCCAGCGTAACTTGCCAACCACTCTGGCGGAACCAAAGCTGGCCGCCACACGCCCCTTGGAGGGCCAGGGCAGCTTTCCCTTGCGGGTTTTAAACGGGTTGTCCGTGGTTGAATCCAACGGGATATCCGCTAATGCCTCCTGCAGCTTGACCAGCAGGGACTGTAGCTGTTTCTCGTCGTCCTTTAACCCCTTCAACTCCTGTTCCTTGCCCTGAAGTTCACGGCTCAGCCCAGCAATAATCCTTTGCCTCTCCACCTGGGCCTGCTCCAATTGCGCCTTCTCCTGTTCCACTTTGGCATGGAGTTGCTGTAGACGCCTCTCCTCCTCGGAGATCTCCCGTTCGATCCGGGTCAGCTTGTTCAAGTTCCGACTGATCAGCTCCATCTGCTCCAGACGCGCCGCATTGAGGTAATCGTAATATACCATCATGCGACTGACTACGGCCGGATCCTGTTGATTCAAGAGGATTTTCACCTGTTCCTGACGCCCCATGACATAGGCGGCCCGAAGCTGGCCCTCCATGACCTGGCGATGTTTGTCAAGCTGCAGTCGCGCATCCGCCCGCTCCTGTTCAAGGGTTGTCAGACGCCGCTGCTGTCTCTTTAAACTTTGCCCTATCACCCGCATGCGGCGTGTGATCAGGCCGATCTGCTTCTCAGTCTGGCCCAGTACGCTGTCATGCTCTTGCCGCATGCTCTCAACGCTACTCAGTTGCTTACGTAAATCCTCAATGTGGGACTTGACCTGCTCCAGCTCCCGCGCCTTCTGTTGTACTTTATCAGGCTCAGCAGCCGTCAATGTACCTGGATAGAGACAACTCACCACCAGTAAAAGTCCAACAAAACCGCTAAAGCCCCTCATTAAGCTCATTAAGCTCCATCCAGGAAATGGAGTAATGAGTGGCCCTTCATCTCCCGCGGTTGCTTGAGACCCATCATCTTGAGCAGGGTAGGGGCAACATCACAGAGCGCCCCATTCTCGTCCAGTTTCGCCTCCCGGCCCACGTAGATCAGCGGTACCGGATTCCTGGTATGGGCCGTGTGAGGCTGGTGGTTTATATGATCCTCCATCTGCTCTGCATTGCCATGGTCCGCCGTGATCAGCATCTCGCCCTCCACCCGGTGGAGGGCCTTTTTTACCCGGCCAAGACAGTAATCCACAATCTCGATCGCATGCACCGCCGCATCCATTTTTCCCGTATGCCCCAGCATGTCGGTGTTGGCATAGTTGCAGATGATAGCATCGTATTTCCCACCCCTGATCGCCTCGACCAGATGATCGGTAACCTCTTCCGCGCTCATCTCCGGTTTCAGGTCGTAAGTGGCCACCATGGGTGATGGCACCAGGATGCGCTCTTCCCCTTCAAAGGGCTTCTCTCTGCCACCGTTGAAGAAAAAGGTGACATGGGCGTATTTTTCCGTTTCCGCCAGGCGCAATTGGCGCATTCCCTGCTTGGACAGATACTCCCCAAAACCGTTACGCAGCCGCTCCGGTGGAAAGGCAATCGGGATATCAAAATCCTTGTTGTACTGGGTCAGGCTGACGAAGCGTTTCAGCTTGGGTACGCGCTTTCTCAGAAATCCATCAAAATCCTCTTCCGTGAAGGCACGGGTCAACTGCCGGGCCCGGTCGGAACGATAGTTGAGAAAGAGTATGACATCGCCATCCTCGATGGTTACCGGCGGTTCACCCTCGGCCAGGATGGCGGTGGCCTTCACGAACTCATCGCTCTCCCCTCTGGCATAGGCCTCTTCCAGTGCGGCACAGGCGCTGGGCGCCTGAAATTCACCCATGCCATTGGCCAGCAGGTCATAGGCCTGCTCGATTCGATCCCAGCGGTGGTCTCGATCCATGGCATAATAGCGTCCTACGATGCTGGCGATCATGCCACGGCCCAACTCCTTGAAAACCTGGTTCATGGCGCGAATGGAACTATCCGCGCTTTTCGGTGGCGTATCCCGCCCATCCAGAAAGGCATGTAGATAGACCCGTTCGGCCCCTCTCCCTACCGCCAACCGCGCCATGGCGTGGATATGCTCCTCGTGGCTATGCACCCCACCTGGGGACAGCAGGCCGAAGATATGTACCGCCTTGCCCCGCTTCACCGCCTCATCCACGGCTTGGGTCAGGGTCTGGTTGGTGAAGAACGAGCCCGTCCGGATCGAACGGCTGACTCGGGTGAACTCCTGGTAGACCGCACGACCAGCCCCCAGATTGAGGTGGCCCACTTCCGAGTTGCCCATCTGGCCGCCAGGCAGGCCAACCGCCGCACCCGAGGTACGCACCAAGGTATGTGGATATTCATTCCACATACGGTCCCAAACCGGGATACGGGCCGCGGCAATCGCATTGGCTTCCTGGTCTTCGCTATAACCCCAGCCGTCCAGAATAATCAGAACAACCGGCTTAGGCGTCTCTGTCATAACAGGCCTCAATTCTTCCTAAATAAAGGGGGTTGGGAGTGGGTTTACCCCGGAAAACTCAGTTCACGCGCTGATTAAAGCAGCAATCATAGGCACAGGCCAGTTATTACATGACCGCGCAACTCAGTATATATAAGGAAAAACCCGGAATCATTCAGGGCTTCTCAACAACCACAAAAACAGCGTATTATTGTATTAGTTATTCATGAAAGGCCTAAGCTCATGGAACATAAATTTGGCAGACTCAAGAAACCCGTGTTAAGCGCTGACACAGACGAGATAGATGCGGTGTTTGCAAACGACGAAGACGTCGATCGGGCATCCCGCGCACTGAAGGCCATGTCTCACCCACTCAGGCTGAAAATCCTCTGTACCCTGGGGGATCAGGAGGTCAGTGTACAGGAGATTGTCGAACAGGTGGGTACGTCTCAGAGCAATATCTCACAACATCTGGCGATTTTACGCGACAAAGGCATTCTGGCATCGCGCAAGGATGCCAATCGTGTCTACTACCGTGTCAGTGATTTCCGTACACTCAAGTTGATCGGCATGATGCGTGAAGTTTTCTGTACACACGTGTAAATCAGCTTAAACAGATTTCCGTTCTGGCGTATAACCTTCTTAACATACGGGAGGAAGAGGGTTTATCGGCCTCATCTAAAGCGTGTTAGCCTCTGCCATACGCCCTAAACCCGGAAAATTCACCCAGCTATTCCGCCCCTACACCATTAACCGCTACTGTTATAAACTCCCCTGCTTTTAACAATTGCTCGATAAGAGGCCTTTTTCATGCAACAAATCATCGAATTCACGATGAATAACTGGATCCTGGTATTATCATTTGTGCTGGTTAGCGGTCTGCTGGTGCATAATCTGCTGCAGGGTAATAAAGGTTCCGTGGACGCGGTAGGAGCAACGGACATGATTAATCACCAGGATGCCGTGATTGTGGATATTCGACCCTCCGCCGACTTCCACAAAGGCCACATCATCAATGCCATCAGCATCCCGATCAATGGGTTCGCCAGCCAGTTAAACAGCCTGAACAAGCACAAGGAGCAACCCATCATCATCAGTTGCCGCTCAGGCTCCCAATCCCAATCCGCCTGTCAGCAGTTAAGAAAGGCGGGTTACGAGAAGGTATTTAACCTACGCGGTGGCGTCCTGGCTTGGCAAAGCGCCAACTTACCCATCACCCGAAAGAAATAACAAAGGAAATCAATATCATGACCGAAGAAGCCAAGCAAGAAGAGCCAAAACGCGAATTCGCCCTTCAGCGAATCTATACCAAGGACATCTCATTTGAGACCCCCAACTCCCCCGCTATCTTCCAAAAGGAGTGGAAACCTGAATCAGGGGTCAATATGAACACCGAGGTGAAAAAACTTGCCGAGAACATCTATGAGATCACGCTGACAGTCACCGTAACCACGAAGATTGGTGACCAGACCGCCTACCTCGCGGAGGTCAAACAGGCAGGTATATTCAGCATCAACAGCTTTCCGGAGAAGGAGATGGGACCCCTGCTTGGATCATACTGCCCCAATCTGCTCTTCCCCTATGTGCGCGAGGTGGTTTCCGACCTGGTAACCAAAGGCAGCTTCCCCCAACTGGTGCTGCAACCGGTGAATTTCGATGCCCTCTACGCGCAACATCAGCAGGAGATGACAAAGAAGATGGCGGAACAGCAGAGTACCGCCAAACATTAGGGGGAGAACGGATGAATAAAACCATTGCTGTACTGGGTTCAGGCTCCTGGGGCACGGCCCTTGCCATCCTGCTCAGCCATAACGGGCTGAATGTACGGCTATGGGGAAATCTCCCGGATGAGATAGCACAATTAGCGCGGGAGAGAGAAAATAGCTACTACCTGCCAGGCATCAAATTTCCCGACTCCCTGACACCACAAGCCGATCTCGCCAAGGCATTGAAGGGGGCCGATGAGGTCCTCATCGTGGTACCCAGCCACGCCTTTCGGGCTGTGGTAGAGACCATAGCCCCCCTGCTACCAGACGACAGCGGCATCTCCTGGGGCACCAAAGGATTCGAACCCGGCACCCAGCATCTGTTGTCCGAGGTTGCCACGGAAGTCCTGCCAGGCAGAAACCTCGCTGTCATTTCAGGCCCCACCTTTGCGGGTGAAGTGGCCCGGGGCCTGCCCACCGCGATCACCGTAGCCTCCCATTCAAGCCAGCATGCCGAACGTCTCGCCAGTTACCTCCACGCCCGCTGGTTCCGGGCCTATACCAGCAGCGACATGATCGGCGTTCAGGTTGGCGGCGCCAGCAAAAATGTGCTCGCTATTGCCGCCGGTATAGCCGATGGACTTGGCTTCGGCGCGAATACCCGCGCCGCCCTGATCACCCGCGGGCTTAGCGAGATCACGCGTCTGGGCGTCAAGCTGGGTGGCCACAGTGAAACCTTCATGGGCCTGGCCGGACTGGGGGATCTGGTGCTCACCTGCACCGACAACCAGTCACGCAACCGACGCATGGGACTGGCGCTGGCCAAAGGCCTCACCATCGAGGAAGCCAGGCAGCAGATCGGCCAGGAGGTCGAAGGCGTGCACACCGCCAATGAGGTCTACCAACTCTCACGGAAACAGGCTGTGGAGATGCCCATATCCGAACAGGTCTATCAAGTCCTGTATGCAGGCCTGGATCCAAAAGAGGCCGTGCATAATCTGCTTGAGCGGCAGCAAAAAGCGGAGAGCCTTTAAGTCCGCAACTAGATCGCCCCGGCGAATCCATGCTGGCGCAAGGCTGTCCTGGATCTAAACAAAGTTTTGCAGATTTTTTAAGCTACCTATGCGGCAGTGAACTTGCTGTGTGTCGGGTTTGATGTATCGAACTCAAAGGGTAACGTCCTCTTTTTCTCTTTTCCGATCCAATAGCCGTTAACTGCCAAACACATCGGAAAAGAACTGCTCTTTGTTCAATCCATCCTGCCATTGTTGATGACGCTTGACGGATTCCATGCGCTGCTTCTGCGGCATGGAAAGGAAACGGCCTGCATCAACGGACCCCATTTCCCGTACCAGGATGTTGACGGCTTTTTCCACCAATTGCTCATCTTCGATCAGTGCATGCTCGGTCATTTCAGTTCTTCCTGTTCGCAAAAGGCCACGGGGGTCATGGCCTTGATGGTGACACCCAAGCGGTGACATTGTTTCAACAAACGGTCAT
>CBDVCD010000117.1:0-9946 GCA_965372385.1 uncultured Gammaproteobacteria bacterium
TTTCCGAATACCCGGGAATCGGGGAGAAGGAACGGGCCCAGCTATCGGGCCCGCTTTCGATTCATTTGGGGTGGGCTGCTATCTTTGATGGACTACGGATGTCAGCACATGCTGATATTCAAAAAATACCGAGTAGTCCGGATAGTCCCAACGGGTGATGGGAGGATCACCTATCCGTGGGTGGGTCGCGGGAGGCTCGCCAAACTGGCCCTTGACATGATCCATGGTCATGCCACGGGATGGGCGGGGTACGCCCTCAGTACTATTCACAGGTGCCTCGGTAATGGAATCGAGCAGGAGCACATCGGCAACAGTGATGCTGGAAACCCATAACAGAGCGGTGGCGAAGAAAGAAGCGAACCTAAGTCTCATAATGAAAAACTCCTTAAAGAAAAAATATAGCACTCATACCTAACTATTGATGGAATCTTAGATTTTTTATTCCCGGTTAATATCGGTTGTGGTTTAATGCGCAGCTATGTTTAAACCGATCGAACTGTTTATCGGCCTGCGCTATACCCGCGCCAAGCGACGCAACCACTTTATCTCCTTTATCTCCCTGATCTCCATGCTTGGCATCATGCTGGGCGTGGTGGCATTGATCGTTGTCTTGTCAGTTATGAACGGATTTCACAAGGAAGTCCGTGAACGGATTCTCGGTATGGCCTCCCATGCCACCATCTCGGCAGTGAAGGGTGGGCTGACTGACTGGCAGCAGGTGCAGGCGGAGGTCGATAGCTATCCTGGTGTGATTGGTAGCGCGCCTTATATAGAGGGTCAGGGCATGTTGATCAATGGCCAAAAGGTCAGCGGTGTGCTGCTGAGAGGGATCCTGCCGGAAGAGGAGAGCAAGGTTTCCGAGGTGATATCGGCGATCAAGGTCGGTAGTGTGGATGGGCTGCAGCCGGGTGAATACGGCATAGTGCTTGGCAAAGAGCTGGCCTTCGTGCTCGGCGTTTCGGTGGGTGACAAGATCACCCTGGTAACCCCGCAGATCAATGTTACACCGGCGGGCATCATGCCGCGTCTGAAGCGCTTTACCGTGCAAGGTATCTTCGAAGTCGGCATGGGTGAGTATGATCGGGGTGTGGCGGTCCTGCATCTGAAAGATGCTGCTAAGCTCATGCGTCTTGAGGATAGCGTGACGGGCGTTCGGCTCAAGCTCACCGATCTCTATGAGGCGCCCCAGGTCTCCCGCGATCTGGCCATGAAGATGGGGGGCTACTACCGCATCAGCGACTGGACCATGCAGCATCGTAACTTCTTCGCTGCCTTGCAGACGGAGAAGCGCATGATGTCGATCATCCTCTCGCTGATCGTCGCGGTGGCTGCTTTCAATATCGTTTCCACCCTGGTGATGGTGGTGACCGACAAGCAGTCCGATATCGCCATCCTGCGCACATTGGGGGCTTCCCCGGGGAGTATCATGGGGATCTTTATCGTGCAGGGCGCCACCATTGGCTTCGTGGGTAATATACTCGGCATGATCGGTGGGGTCCTGCTGGCCAACAATGTGGAGGCCATCGTCAGCTGGGTGGAGCGCACTCTCGATATCGATTTCCTCGATCCAAGTATCTACTACATCAGTGAGCTGCCCTCGGACCCGCATCTACAGGATATCCTGACGATTGGTCTTGTCGCCTTTGTGATCACCCTGTTGGCCACCCTCTATCCCGCCTGGCGGGCATCCCGCACCCAACCGGCGGAGGCCTTGCGTTATGAGTAACCCGGAAGTGGTGCTCCGCGCAGAGGGTCTGCAACGTACCTTTTCCCAGGGCAATCTGCAGGTGGAGGTGTTACGCAGTATCGACCTGAGTGTGCGAAAGGGTGAACGCATCGCCATTGTCGGTGCGTCAGGTTCAGGTAAAAGCACCCTGCTGCACTGCCTGGGTGGGCTGGATCGACCGAATGCCGGCCGTGTCGAATTGATGGGCACCGAGATCCTTGGTTTGAGGGAGCGGGAGCGCGGCAGGATGCGCAATCGGAATTTAGGCTTCGTCTATCAGTTCCACCATCTGCTGGCGGAGTTTACCGCGCTGGAAAATGTCGCCATGCCGCTGTTGATTGGCGAGAAGTCGGTGCCAGAGGCAATCGAGCTGGCTAGCAGTATGCTGGAGCGGGTAGGCCTGGCCGACCGAATTCAGCACAAACCTTCTGAGTTGTCTGGAGGCGAAAGACAGCGGGCCGCCCTGGCCCGCGCACTGGTTCATCGCCCGGACTGTGTCCTGGCGGATGAGCCCACGGGAAACCTGGACCGTCACTCAGCCGAGCAGGTCTATGCATTGATGCTTGATCTCAACCGGGAGCAGGGCACGAGTTTTGTGATTGTGACCCACGATCCTGATCTGGCGGCCCGGATGGATCGCACCTTGCACCTGGTAGACGGCTGCCTTACTGAGGGGTGATTTTCCGCCTGGTGATACGCTGCTGCCGGCGCCTCTCCCACTGACGGACCGCATGTAGACGCCAGAGCCCCCGGATCGTTGAGTAACCGATGACGCTGGAGGTCAGTCCGCAGATTAGACAGCCCAGCAGGAAGGGTTGCCAAATACCGCTCAGGCCACCACTCTGGAACCATTCCAGGCTGAAATCAAAATTCTCCGCGCTGGTCGGCACCCCGACTACCCAGGTGCCTACCAGGTAGGCAAAGAAGAACATGGGCGGAATAGTCAGGGGATTGGTGATCCAGACCAGCACCACGGAGAGTGGCAGGTTTACCCGGAACAGGATCGCGGCACCGGCGGCCAGAACCATCTGGAACGGGATCGGGACAAAGGCCATGAAGAGGCCGACCGCAAACGCCCCGGCGGATGAGCGACGGTTGATATGCCAGAGATTGGGATCATGCAATAGATCGCCGAAGATCTGCAGATGCCGGAGCTTGCGAATGACTTCGCGGTCCGGTGTTATTCGCTTGATAAGCTGCTTCGGCATGGTGATTGCGGAATCGGTCAATAAGGGTTTGTATTGTTATTTTTATTATTAATCGTCCTGAAAGTAATCGTATGCGTCTGCTCGCGATACGCTATGAATACCTCCCTGTACACTCGATGACGGGGTCCCACCCGTCGACGGTCGCGCTCATACGCATCAGATGACTTATGCAGCTATTGATAACGAACCCTAAGTCCCCTCCAAGGTGGGTTATTGAAGCATGCTGGTTCACACTTCGCCACAAAAATAATCGAATGCGAGAGGCCTGCGGGATAATCTGACCGATCTCCTGCTGTACAGGACAGGGATGCTCCATGAATTTCATTCTGATCGCATTTGTGACGGGGGTGACGGGATTTCACCTGTTGCCCCTATTACCCGATCATCGCTGGCTGGTAGCAGCCATAGCGATCCCTATCTGCTGGCGCTACGCGAGACTGCGCCCGGCCGCTGCTCTGCTGGCTGGTTTTTACTGGTCCTTCCTGAATGCCAGCATTCAGTTGTCAGCGATGCTGCCCCTTTCGCATGAGGGTAGGGATCTGACCCTCACTGGGGTGATCAGCTCGATCCCCAGCCAGAAGGGTTCGATCACCCGGTTTGAAATGGATGTGTCGACGATTCAATCGATGCAGGGTGAGATCGCTGGGCCGGAAAAGGTGCGTCTCAGTTGGTATAAACCGGAACAGACACCCGTGCCGGGTGAGTTTTGGCAGTTGAAGGTGCGCTTGAAGCGCCCCAGGGGATGGCAAAATCCAGGGGGCTTCGATTATGCCCGCTGGCTCTTCAGTCATGGCATCCAGGCGACGGGTTATGTCAGGCACTGGGATGGCAATCAGCCATTGGGGGATGGCTATCAGGCTGGCTGGCTCGACCGACAGAGAATGCATATCGGCACTGAGATCAATCAAAGGTTCGAAGATGCCAGAACAGCCGCCTTGATCCGGGCGCTGGCGATTGGCGACCGTGGTGGCATGTCCGCGGAAGACTGGGAGGCCTTCACCCGAACCGGCACCAATCACCTGGTGGCCATCTCCGGTCTGCACATCGGTATAGTTGCCGGATTGATGTTTTTTCTCGGCCAGTGGCTCTGGCGTCGCTCGGAATGGCTCATGCTGAGACTGGCCGCGGTAAGGGCCGGCGCTTGGGTGGCGCTGCTGTCCGCTACGGTCTACGCCGCCCTGGCTGGCTTCTCCCTGCCGACCCAGCGTGCTTTGATCATGCTCTGTCTGGGGTTGGGTGCCGTGTTGATTGGCCGTTCGCTATCCTTGAGTCGCTCTCTCTCCCTGGCCCTGTTCGCTGTGGTATTGCTGGATCCATGGGCCCCGCTATCCGCGGGCTTCTGGCTCTCGTTCGGCGCCGTAGCCGTGATCCTCTTCTCCCTGAGCGGGCGGATACGCCGCCCAGTGGGCTGGCGGCAGTGGGGGAGGGTCCAATGGGTGGTGGCGCTGGGACTGGCGCCCCTGTTGTTTATCCTGTTCAACCAGGCCTCGCTGATCTCGCCCCTGGTCAACCTGATTCTGGTGCCCTGGTTCAGCCTGGTATTGGTGCCGCTGGTGTTGCTCTCCGTCAGTGTGATGACCCTGCCGGTTGGCTTCCTGCTCGGATTGACCGGAGGCCTGACGAAGTTCACCCTGCACGGCCTTGATTGGGCGTCTCAGCTTCCCTACGTGCTTGTCTACCGCCCGGATCTTCCTGCATGGGTGTGGGCTACTGCGATTGCCGGGGTCTTTTTTATCCTATTACCGCGAGGCATGCCCGGGCGCCCTCTGGGACTGCTGCTGATCGCTCCCATGTTGCTCAATCAACCGACCAGGTTACAGGAGGGATCGCTGCTGTTTACCCTGCTGGATGTGGGTCAGGGGCTCTCCTGTGTGGTGGAAACAGCCGGGCATGTCCTGGTGTTCGACACCGGACCCGCATTCTCTTCAGGTTTCAATACGGCCGAAGCGGTCCTGATACCCTATCTGCACAGTCACGGCATCCGCCGAATCGATCAGTTGATTGTCAGCAATGGAGATTGGGACCATGCCGGCGGTGTGGAGGCCTTGCTCAGGGGAATGGAGGTCGACCGGATTATGTCTGGAGAGGCACTGGATTTCATGGATGTCGAAAGGTGCCGTTCAGGCCAGACCTGGGAGTGGGATGGGGTGAGCTTCCGGATTCTGCACCCCCATGAGAGTGATAACTTCTCAGGCTCCAATAACGCCTCCTGTGTATTGAAGATTGAGAGTGCGGGGGGCTCGCTGCTGATTACCGGTGATGTGGAGCGAAAGGCGGAAGTGAAACTGGTGGAACGTCATGCTGAATCGCTGCGGGCGGATATCCTGATTGCCCCCCACCATGGTTCGAATACCTCCTCCAGCGACGAATTTGTGCAGAGGGTCAAACCCGCGTATGTGTTGTTCCCGACCGGTTATAGAAACCGTTTCGGCTTTCCCAAACAGCCCGTGATCGAGCGCTGGCAGGCGGCGGGAGCAATCCTGCTCAACACAGCAGAGACTGGGGCGATCCAGTTTCAGATCCTTGCGAACCAAGAGCTGAGCAACCCCATGCTCTACAGAAGAGATCATCAGCACTATTGGTCCATGCCCTTTAAAATTGAGTGAACCGCATCACTTCCAGTCAAACAGTTGCATACAGTATGATGACAGGGTGAGTCTATCAGCGATGGGTAATCAAGTGAGGTCACAGGAATCGTGTTTGAGTTAGTCAAGTCTGGTGGATGGCTGATGGTGCCGCTTATCACCTGTTCCGTATTATCCCTGGCCATCGTTCTGGAGCGCCTCTGGATGCTCAGACGAAGAAGGGTCATGCCTGACTATCTGATGAAACAGATCTGGCAATTACACCGGGATAACCAGCTTGAGATGGCCGACCTGGGCAAGCTGAAGGCAAGTTCACCCCTGGGACGCATCTTGGCGGCTGGCCTGGTCAACCGCAGACACTCCAAAGAGGTGATGAAGGAGTCCATCGAAGAGGTGGGCCGTCAGGTGGTGCATGAGATGGAGCGCTATCTCAACAGTCTGGGCACCATCGCCTCAATCTCCCCCCTGCTTGGGCTTTTGGGTACCGTGATCGGCATGATCAAGGTCTTCACCGTGATCGTGACCGCCGGTGTGGGCGACCCCGCCGTGCTTGCCGGTGGTATCTCCGAGGCCCTGATCACTACTGCCGCCGGTCTCTCAGTGGCCATCCCGACCCTGATCTTTCACCGTTACTTCATGGGACTGGTGGATAAGCTGGTGTTGGCAATGGAGGAGCAGGCCCTGAAGCTGGTGGAGGTCATCCACGGCGAACGGGAACAGGTAACGGAGTAAATCGGTGAATCTCCGTCCCCGACGCAGACGCTCCACCGGCGTTGATATTACTCCACTGATCGATGTGGTATTTCTGCTGTTGATCTTTTTCATGGTTTCCACCAGCTTCGAACGGGAGACCCAGATCCGTGTCGATCTGCCTGAAGCCACCGGTGAGACCCAGGAGGAGAGACCAGAGGAGCTGGACATCACCATCGATCGGCAGGGGATCTTTTATGTCAATAAGATGGAGGTCGTCAATACCGAGATCGAGACCCTGAAAAAGGCCATCAGCAAGGCAGTGGGTGACAGGCGGGATCTGCCGGTGATCATCAATGCAGATGCCATGACACCGCATCAGGCGGTAATGACGGCCATGGATGCGGCCAGTCAGCTGGGGCTGTTGCACATGACATTCAGTGCCCAGCAACCCAGAGACTAGCCGCTTTGAAGCGGATTGAACAGAGCTGGTACAGTTGGAGCCCGCTGACGCTGCTTCTGCTGCCCCTCTCGGTGATCTTCTGCCTGCTGGTTACACTAAGACAGAGGCTCTACCGCCTGGGACTGATAAAATCACACCGGCTGGCGGTACCGGTCATCGTGGTCGGCAACATCACGGTAGGTGGCACGGGCAAGACGCCGGTGGTGATCTGGCTGGTTCGGTGGCTGCGGGAGCGAGGTTTGCGGCCGGGGGTTATCACCCGGGGCTATACAGGCCAGTCTGCGCACTGGCCCCGGCGGGTCGAACCGGATACCCCTGCACTGGAGGTGGGGGATGAGGCGTTGTTGCTGCGCCGCCGCGGTCATTGCCCGGTCTATGCCGGTCCCAAACGCATTCAGTCAGGCCGACAGCTGCTGGCCGAACATCCCTGCGACATCATCATTGCGGACGACGGTCTGCAACACTATGCGTTGCAGCGGGATCTGGAACTGGCGGTGATCGACGGTGAACGCCGATTCGGTAACGGGCTCTGTCTGCCCGCCGGCCCGCTCCGGGAGACACAGCAACGCCTGAAAAGGGTCGATCTGATACTGGTCAACGGCCGGGCAGGGCAGGGGGAGCACCCAATGCGGGTCATCGGTGATCAGGCGATCTCCGTCAATGGCCGCCAACAGACCAGGCCACTCAAGGCATTCGCCGGGAAGCGCGTCGCGGCAGTTGCCGGAATTGGCTACCCGGAGCGCTTTTTTAGCATGCTGGAGTCCGCCGGGGTTAAGATAACGCGGCATCTCTTTCCCGATCATTACCTGTTCAACAGAGAGGATCTTGCCCCCTTTGAAGGTCAAACGGTTCTCATGACCGAGAAGGATGCGGTAAAGTGCGAGGCGTTCGCCGGCGATGACGTCTGGTATGTCCCCGCGGATGCAACTTTCGAAACCACATTCACCCAGCAGCTAGAGCTGTTGATCGATAGGCTGACACATGGATAAAAAATTACTCGACATACTGGTCTGCCCCGTCTGTAAGGGCAGACTCTACTATGACAAAAAGGCTGCTGAACTGATCTGCCGGGGCGACCGACTGGCCTTTCCGATCCGCGATGAGATCCCGGTAATGCTGCAGGATGAGGCCCGTGAACTGGCGGCAGACGAAGAGGTGCCAGAGCATTGAGCTTCAAGGTCGTCATTCCCGCCCGCTATGCCTCGATGCGACTGCCGGGTAAGCCACTGCTGAAGATTGCGGGCAAGCCCATGATCGAGCATGTGTACAACCAGGCTAAGCAGAGTGGCGCCAGTGAAGTGGTGATCGCCACCGATGATGGGCGCATCGCGGACGCCGCCAAGGCGTTCGATGCGGTGGTCTGCATGACCAGTGAAACGCATCGCAGCGGTTCCGACCGCATCGCCGAAGTGGTGGAGAAGCTGGGTTGGGCCAAGAATGCCATCGTGGTCAACCTGCAGGGAGACGAACCCAGTATGCCGCCCGTCCTGATCGATCAGGTCGCGGCCGATATGGCGACCCATGAGGCCGCGGGGGTAACCACCCTTTCAGCGCCCATCAGTGACCGGAGAGTGCTGTTCGATCCCCATGTGGTCAAGGTAGTGACCGACACTCATGGCTATGCCCTCTACTTCAGCCGCGCCCCTATACCCTGGCACCGGGACGAGTTTATCGATGCGGACCGACCGCTGCCGGAAGGCACCGGCTTTGCCCGCCATATCGGCCTGTATGCCTATCGCGCCGGCTATCTGAAACAGTTCGTCAGTTGGGGACATGCACCCATTGAACGGGCTGAATCACTCGAGCAGCTGCGGGTACTCTGGCATGGAGGTAAGATTCATGTGAGCAAAGCCAGGGAAGAACCTGGGCATGGGGTGGATACCCTCGATGACCTGAAGCGTGTGGAAGCGCGGTTATCCAGCTAAGACCTGGGCTGGAATTTGCTCCGAAAATATTTTTATCTTTTTGATTAGTATGATAAATGTAAAAGTTTTATTCGTCTGCATGGGGAATATCTGTCGCTCTCCCACCGCACAGGGGGTGTTTCGTAACCTGGTGGAGAAAAAGGGGCTCAGCCATCTGATCTCAACCGACTCCGCCGGCACCATCGACTACCACATCGGGCTTGCACCTGACCGACGCGCCCGTGAAACCGCCGTCAATCGTGGTCTGGATATCTCCGACCTGCGGGCACGCCAGGCCGTGGCCGAGGATTTTCTGGAGTTCGACTATGTGCTCGCTATGGATCAGGATAATTATGCTGACCTGCGAGCAATCTGCCCAGCGGGTTATGAGGAAAAGCTGCATCTGTTTTTGGATTTTGCTCCCCAGCTGAAGATAAGCGAGGTACCAGATCCCTATTATGGTGGTTCCGCGGGTTTTGAACGGGTCTTCGACCTGGTGGAACAGGCCTCCCTGGGTCTGTTGAACAGGATCAAGCAACGGGACTTATGAAGGTTAAAGACATGCTGGGATAAAATTCACAACAGTGTATGCGCCTCCGAGGATGCCAGGTGAGATCTACCCCCCCTCCGAGCCGCCCCCTGTCAGGGGGAGGCTAGGAGGGGGAGTAGCTAGCCAATCAGGGTGAGAGGCCAGAGCGCCATCACTCGCCGCTATCAGTGTTGGGTCCGGCCGGTGCCGGGCCTTTTTCTGCTGCGCTCTTAGTGGATTCCGCGCTCTTCTCGGTAGGCTTGGGCCGAGGTTTTGGTTCGCTCTCCACCGCCTTTTCACTCTTCACCGGTTTAGTTTTTGCCTCCTTTACTGAAGGGGCAGGCTGACTGGGCATCCCCGCGGGCTCCGCTGTCTTGCTTTGTTGGGGCTTTTTCGTTTCAATCTGCTGGAGGGTGGATGCAGGTTTCTTTGCCTTGGGCTTGCTGGTGGCTGTACTTCCCTTGCTTATCGGCTTATCCGCGGTTTTGGAAGCGGCTTTACGCGGTTTTCTCACCTGCTTAGGCTGTTCTTTTGCCTTTTTAGGCACTTCCTTGCCTTCACCGGCAGCTTTTTCCGATTGATCCTGCTTCGGAGATGTATCTACCTGGGCAGCCTTGGTGACAGTTGCCCCGGCCCCGGATTCCTTAGGCGGCGCAGCTCTTTTTTCTGGTTTGGGTGTTTCTCCCTGGCTGGGTCTGGCTTTGGGCTTTGGCTCGGGTTTTTCTCCCTGGCTGGGTTTGGCTGCGGGCTTTGGCTCGGGTTTTTCTCCCTGGCTGGGTTTGGCTTCGGGCTTTGGCTCGGGTTTTTCTCCCTGGCTGGGTTTGGCTTCGGGCTTTGGCTC